>JAILCI010000045.1 GCA_024686335.1 Bacteroidales bacterium
GAACCTGGCCACCCTGCAACGCTACTTGTCAGATATGCCGCAGGATCCTATGGACCCCACCATTATGGAGAAGCACACCATCAACATCCAGCTCAACATCAACGGCAGCACCATCACCGTGCCCGCCGACCAGTGGGCAAAAATCAAAGAAAACAAACTCATCGCCGCCGCTTTGGATCAGGAAATAACTGAGGCACAAGCGGTGGAGATAATGGAGGGATAGGATTATGTACTTAGACTATTTCAAAATAACGGACAATGGCAAAAGGACGGTGCGCAAAGAAGGATGGGTGGCTCTCTTCAAGATTGAAGATGATGACTACTTTTGCGGCAGAACCTGGCCCGAAGAGGACAGATGCAGGGTGTGCAACCCGGAGGCTGTGGCAATCGTGCATATAGAATGGGAGGAGGAGGAATAATTATGTATTTACACGTTTTCAAATGCAACGAATGCCGGTATTATCAAACCGACAACTGCCCGTGGCAAAGAACGCAAGAAGGCAATATCGCCTGTGAGAGCTTCTGTCACAAGATTGCAACAACTTCTTGGGATGGAACAGTCCCAATTAGCGGATTTGGATTAAGTTTGGTCTCAACGGCAATTTCAGCAGGCGGGCCGATAGAAGTGGGCTGATGGAAATTTCCATTCTGCTTGAATGCAATATTTTGTATTTTTGCCGCGTTAACTTTAGAATAAGTGTGAATATTAATATGTGTACTCAATCTGATGATTTTAAGTATTTTGTCGACAATCATGATGAATTATTGAATTGTTATAACAATAAATTTATAGTTATTTCCAATCAAAAAGTTCATTATGCGGCTGAAACCTTTGCCGAAGCTTTGTCTCTTGCTATTGAAAATGGGTTGCCCATGGGTTCTTTCATTATTCAACAATGCACTGAGGGCGATTCCGCTTATACTCAAACATTTCACTCAAGACCTCTTTTTGCCTAATGTCCGTTAATTCTTTAACCAGTAAATATAATACAATAGTAAATTGTATTAAGACTCCCGTTTCTATTCAAAACCCAATAACTGATAAAAGAGAAGAGTCTTTAGGCATCTGGGATACTGGAGCAACTAATTCTTGCATCACAGCCGAATTAGCAGCCAAACTCAATCTCATTCCTGTTTCCAAGGCTTTCGTTAAAGGAGTGCACGGTTCTCAAGAAGTTAATGTTTATTTTCTTCGCATTACTTTAAACAATCAGAATATAATACTTGATTTGCTCGCGACGGAAGCAGCTGAATTGTCTGATGACCACAAGACAGGCATGTTGATTGGTATGGATGTGATAAGCAAAGGTGATTTTTGCATCTCAAATTTTGAAAATAAAACAGTAATGACCTTTCGTGTCCCGTCTGTTGAAACTGTTGATTATGTTTCTGAAATTGACAAGTACAACAAAATAGTCAAAATCCACCAGATTCAATCAAAACGGGGTATAGAAAAATACCCATGCGGAAGTGGAAAATCGTATAAAAATTGTTGCGGAAAAAGCAAGTATAATCGATAGATAAGTATTGTCCCACCTCATTCCTTCAACCCTTCCTATTTTTGCCGGAAAAACCGAATATGGAACCGGCAAAGGACATACTGTTTCCCTCTGACAACCTCTACGACATCCCCTGTCTGCGCGTCGATAGGCAGGCGGGACACCTGGAACTGCCGTTCGTGCCGTATGGTACCGCCTTTAAGATGAAGGCGGCAAAGACGTTGCACTATTTCATTGAAGATTACCGTTTTAACGCACTGTGGGAAAACCCTGCAAAAGTGCTTAAGTATAACATAACGCAGTCGGTCGAGCCAAACTGTTCCCTGTTTGATACAACACCTGTCGCACGCGGTTTGGAGCGGATCTACCGCAAAAGATGGATTTCCCGGTGGTGGCAGGAACATGGCATTGCCATCTATGCCGACCTGAATGTGAGTGCAAAATTCTATGAATATAATTGCCTTGGTATTCCCAATGGTTACAATGCCTTTGCCACTCGTGGCTACCGAGGCAAACTGGAAGCCCTGAAGATGGAACACAGAATTGCGCAGCGCATATCCGGTTGCGATATCCCCAATATGATCGTGTATGGCGGTGGGCGCGAAATACACGAATATTGCATGGAATACTCCCTGTTGTATATTACGGACTTTATGAGCGAGAAAGGAGACCGGGACAATGGCTAAAGATTATGGTGGCGACCGTATGGTGGAGCAACATGCCCAGCCCTATGCCGACGTGAAGAAAAAGGTGGAGGAAATGAAAGCATCCGGCAAATACTCCGAGGTGGAGATGACCAGCAATGGCGGTATCTATGCGGTTGAGAAAGGCAAAGCCCGCCACAAGCCCGAAGAGAAGGAAGCCGCCAAACACATGGCCAAGGCTGGATACCAGGTGACGTTGAAGGATGAAACAGGTCAAGTTAGAACACCTGATGGTAAAGTCTTTTCGTTTACGTTTGAACAACGGACGCCCAATACTGGCGGTGCTCGTACTGTATTAAAAGCAATGGAACATGCAAGACGAAAACCTGCTGATGTCGTTGTGATTTACGATAAGCATTCGGTGTATCATCGTGATGTGGTAGAACACGGAATCTCACTCTATGAGCAGCATATAAGCAACTATCGTTTTAAAAGAATAATCGTGATTTCAAAATCTGGGAATGTATATGAGCACAGTCACAATATTTAAAAAGCAAGGGACAGTGCAGGTTGGCCTTGCAACGAACATACCAGGTATAGGACTAACACCTACGATCTCGCGGGGGATTACCTGCATTCCGACCCGCACCCGTTCCGAGTGCAAAAATACAAAAAAACGGAAATTTCCATTTTTCTGCTCGTCGTATTGATTTTTTTTGTTTCTTTGCCGCACCAAAAGTTTACAATCAATGTCAAAGAACCAATTCACCCAGAATCATAGTTTAAGCCGGTACGGTACGCCCTTGGGAAACCATTGGCGGCGTTGTAAACTACGCGGTATTCCTACGCCGGCTTTTTTCATTACCAAAAGTTTACAATTATGCAAAATTTGAATGCAAGTCCTGCTCCGACTGTAAACGAGCGCAAAGCAAATCTCATCAATATCGAGTCCAGCAGAATCTTCCGTGAAGAAATGCTCTCTGTGTTCAGCCTCAGGGAAATCGCCCTGAAGTGCGATGAACTGATCAGCGACCTGCTTGCCTTCGAGGCCGAGACTTCCGGCACAGTGATACCACAAGCGGCCACTTTCGAGAACATCTTCTTCCTGCGCACCCTGATCGGTGCATGTAACGCTATGGCCGATGCCGAAGGTGCGGAGACCTACGTGCCTGGCGTGGACATAATGATGTAGATTGTCCCATAGTGGAAATTCCCATTGTCGTATCTTTGCCGGAAATTTCCACTATGAACCTCTCCGTTTCCGCCACCAAATCCCAAATCCTCGGGCTGATGCTCTGCCCCAAGTACCACGTCTCCGTCGAGGGGCGCGGTACCGGCAAGAGCTTCGACATCGGCTTCACCATGGACAAGATCGTGCGGGCGATGCCCCGCTCCATCACATCCATCACCGGCAAGACCTACGGGCAGCTGCTCACCAACACCCTGCCGTCGTCGCTCAAGCTGCTCGGCAAGATGGGCTACGTGAAGGACGGCAGCTTCGTGGTGTGCAAGCGACCGCCCTCCTGGTTTAAGAGCCCCTACGAGCAGATCAACCGCTACGACAACATCATCAGCTTCAGCAACGGGGCGTGCTTCGCCCTTATCAGCCAGAGCGAGAAAGGCAGCGGCCGTGGTAAGAACATCGACTTCGAGATTATGGACGAAGCCCTTACCATCAACAAGGAGCAGTACGACTACGAGGTGTCGCCCGCCAACCGTGGCAACAACGAGTACTTCGGTCCCCGCAGCGCCAACCCGGTGAGCTTCCACCACGGCTTCAAGTACTCCACCTCCATGCCGCCCACCAAGGCCGGCCGCTGGATCCTGGACTACGCCAAATACTACGAGGAGGAAAAGGGCATCAACCTGTTCAGCGTGTGGAACCGCATCGTGAAGATGCAGATCGAGCTGCTGAAGCTGACG
>JAILCI010000054.1 GCA_024686335.1 Bacteroidales bacterium
CTGAATGGACTCACGGGCAGAAAAATTTACAGATAAAAACCTATGCCAAACGAATCACGGCAAGGGTACCCTTGCCGTGATTCGTTAAAAATTGTAATTTTGCATCCGTAAAAACCTGTAACGGTTATTTAGGACTAGTCAACATTCATATTAATTATATCTGACAGGAAAGTAAAAGCCGACACTCCTCAACTTCCACACAGAAATCCTCTTTGGCCTCACCAATGGAATGTAACACTGTGAAGTTAATAAGACCATCCCTATTCTTCTTGTCTCGTTCCATCAAAGAGACTATGTCATCAATCTTATGCGCAAGATCAATCGGCTTAAAATGCCGCCTAATTAACTGCTGTATTCTCTGCCACTCCGCATCCGATAAAATGCCACAATTCCGCGACAAAAGAGCTTCGTACAACATGCCTTCAGCAACGGCTACACCATGCGAAATCGGCTCTCCCATGGAGGCTAAAGCTCCTTCAATAGCATGCCCTACCGTATGACCAAAGTTTAAAATGTGCCGATATTGCTCGTCGTTTGGATCCACTGCCACTACAGATCGTTTGAAATCAGCACAAGTCTCGACCCAACTTTGCTGAATATCAACAGATTTCAAAGTCTCTAACCTCTCCAACTCTTCAAATAAATCCGGCAAACCTATCAGTGCATATTTAATCATCTCTCCAATTCCACTCAACAATTCATCATGCGGAAGTGTTTGAAGCAAGAACATATCTGGATCCATCACCGCCAATGGTTGACTGATGAGTCCAACAACATTCTTAGTATGTGAAAGATTGACACCCGTCTTGCCGCCAATAGCAGCATCTACCATGGCTATCAATGTGGTAGGAACATTTACAAAACGAACGCCTCGCTTATAAATGGAAGCGGCAAAACCTCCCAAATCGGTGATCATACCTCCGCCAAAATTGAGCATGCAAACAGACTTGTCATAACCATTCTCCAACAGTTGACGACAAATAAACTCCACATTTTGCATACTTTTGGAACTTTCTCCAGGAGAAACTACGATTTTAAAGGGCTTCCGACCTCCAAAATTCAGTTCTGAAAAGTAATCGGAATATAATTTATCTACATTGGAATCCGTAAGTATCACTAAAGAAGAGACTTTCTGTTCCGTCAACAAGTCGCCAAGCCGCTGGATGGAAGTGCTTTTCATGACAATTGGATTCCTTATTTTTCAAAAACCATGTTAAGACCGAAGAAGCAGTGCTCTCGGAACCATTTTTTGGGATACCAATAGGATTGCTCCCTCTCTATTACCTCTTGACAACTGCGTTTTTTATATGCTGAAGGTGGTAAAATTCTTGTGTAATAGAGTGAATCTTTCAGCAAGGTAAAAGGTGTTTTGGCAAACAACTCAAGCCATTGCGCTTCCGAACGGATGTTTTCATTACCCATCAAAACTTTTTTCTTGAGAGTCTCATCATACATCTCAACCACCCTTTTGTTACCCCTCTGCATAAAAAGCATTAAACTCTTCACGATACAGCCTCCATTCTCTTCAATCAAAATCACACGTCCACCTTTCTTCAAAGCACGATAGAACAGATTTAAGGCCTTTTCTACTGGCTCAATATGATGAAGGGTATCCTGCATAATGATGACATCATAACTCTCAGGCTCGATGTTTTCGTCAAAAACATTGGCATAATGGTATGTAAAGAGTGAGGTGTCTCCAAACTGTTGCCAGAACTTTCGTCTGTTATCTAATTGGTCTATATAATATTCAAGCGATGAACCGATGCTGGGAATGCCGTTCATGGCTAAATAAAGACCTGTAGTACCATAACCACAACCGCAATCCCAAATCTTCAGTGGCTTGGAAAAATCCAAGTGTTTCTCCAAATACTCAAGCCGCTGCATGAAGTAGGCTTTACGGAACTGCTGCTGATGTTCGCTGCCGTGTGTCAATTTATAATAGGGATACAAGGCCGGATTCTGCCGCAATTCTTCGCAAAGATGGGTATAAAACTCCTCCTTTAGCATGTCTGAATCTTATATTGTATCTGTATTTTTCTTATCTGCGCGTTTGCGTTCTAACTCATCCAAGATAATCTTTCTCAGACGTAATGACTGAGGAGTGATCTCCAAATACTCATCTTTTGCAATAAACTCCATATACTGCTCAAGGGAGTATTTGATAGCCGGTGCAAGCACCAGTTTTTCGTCGGAACCTGCAGCACGCATATTGGATAACTTCTTAGACTTACAAACGTTGATAACCAAGTCTCCCTGACGAATATGCTCACCAATAACCTGTCCAGCATATACCTGATCACCAGGCTCAATGAAGAACTTACCACGGTCTTGTAACTTGTTAAGAGCATAAGCATAAGCTTGACCGGTCTCCTGAGAGATAAGAGAACCAGCATGGCGACCTGGAAGCTCTCCCTTCCAAGGCTGAAACTCCACAAAACGATGGGATATGATAGCTTCACCCTCTGTAGCTGTCAACAGCTGGTTTGACAAACCGATCAAACCACGGGATGGAATATTGAAATTCAAGTGTACACGATCATTGACCGTCTCCATTGAGAGCAATTCGCCCTTACGACGGGAAACGTAGTCAATAACACGACTAGACATCTCTTCGGGAACCAACACCATCAATTGCTCAATAGGCTCGCATTTTTCACCGTTAATTTCTTTGATGATAACCTGCGGCTGACCAACCTGCAATTCATAACCCTCACGACGCATTGTCTCAATCAAAATGGAGAGATGAAGAATACCACGACCAAAGACATTAAGACGGTCAGGAGAATCTGTCTCTTCAATACGCATAGCGAGATTGCGCTCCAACTCTGCAAAAAGTCTATCTCTCAAATGTCTGGAGGTCACATATTTGCCCTCTTTGCCGAAGAAAGGAGAGTTGTTGATGGTGAACAGCATACTCATCGTAGGTTCATCAACCTTGATAGGCGGCAACTGTTCAGGATTCTCAAAATCAGCCACTGTATCACCAATTTCAAAATCGTCAAGACCCAGAACTGCACAAATTTCACCAGCTTCTACGGGAGTTTTGATTTTTTCTTTCCCTAGTCCTTCAAAAACGTAAAGTTCTTTAACTTTAGATTGCTGAACAGTACCATCGCGTTTTACGAGAGAGACCGTCTGTCCCCATTGAATACTTCCTCTCTTGACACGACCCACAGCGATACGTCCAACATAAGAGGAAAAATCAAGGGAGGATATCATCATTTGTAGATTTCCTTCATCCGCCTTAGGAGCCGGAATATATTTAACGATTGTATCTAAGAGATAAGAGATATCCGAGGTAGGGGTTTTCCAGTCAGGACCCATCCAACCATTCTTAGCAGAGCCGTAAACAGTCGGGAAATCAAGTTGCTCATCGGAAGCGCCTAAGTTGAACATCAACTCAAAGACAGCTTCTTGTGCCAAGTCGGGTTGACAGTTAGGCTTATCCACCTTGTTGATGACAACGATAGGTTTCAAGCCTAACTCTATAGCTTTCTGGGTTACAAAACGGGTCTGGGGCATCGGGCCCTCGAAAGCGTCTACCACCAGCAAAACTCCATCGGCCATGTTGAGCACACGCTCAACCTCACCGCCGAAATCGCTGTGACCCGGAGTATCAATCACATTGATCTTCACACCTTTATAACGGACAGAAACATTCTTTGACAAAATTGTGATACCTCGCTCACGTTCCAGATCATTATTATCAAGCACTAAATCCTGAACCTGTTGGTTGTCTCTGAAGAGGTGTGCCTGATATAAAATTCTATCTACAAGGGTTGTCTTGCCGTGATCGACGTGAGCAATAATTGCTATGTTTCTGATATTCTGCATATTAATAAAAATTCAAAAAGAAGTGCAAAAATACACTTTTTCTGCTTTTTGAGTAGAAAAATGATCACTAAAAGTCAAAACCACTCATCTCTCCGCGAGGATGGATGATGGTATATTTGGTAAAACGCTCGTCAGCGGTAAACCCGTCACCATAATTGATTGAGCCATCGGCCTTCTTTTGCTTAACCAGAACATTGGAATAGATGGTACGAGTCCGCTGATCCCAGATAATCTCTTCTGTTTCCAAGGTATCTCCCTTGATCACATCATGAATGACGACATTTTTAGAAGCGCGATAGATGGAGTTATTTTCATAAGCAGCATAATCAGCTGTGATGATTGCCTGTTTCTCGCCCCACTCTGTATAGGAGACAATTGTTATACCTTCAGGACAATCCGTATATGGAATTGAATCTGACGAATAACTATTCAAAATAGGGGTAGAAACCACAAAACTAACCTTTCCCGAATCGCTCACAGTTATAGTTATGTTTTCCGCAGACTCGTCGGGATATTTTCCATGATAGGAGAAAAGCTGAGATTCTTCCTTGTGATCTTTACAAGAAAGAAGGAACACCACCAGGCAAATTGCCATGATGATGTTCCTTATATTAACCTTCCATGAACCGATACGCATGGATGGAAGTATTATTATCTAACAGTTGTGTTTTCCTGGATCCAGCAACCTACGTGGTAGGAAGAACCGGCGCTCAAACCACGTCTGAAGAGTTCGTCTTTTGACGGGAATCTCAGGGTTGCGCGGTGAGCATTAGCTTCAGATGCGCAAGAAGGATCTACAGCAGCGGCTTTACTGTATTTATCGGCAGCTGCCCAGTTAGTGTCATACGGTATACCATCAGAGCATCTGCCACCAGAAGCCTTGTAGAGGTCACCTATCAAGATGTAAGCTTTACCGAAGTTGGGGTTAGCTTTCAGAGCAGCGTAAGCGGCGTTACGAGCTTCAGAATAGGAACCTTTGGTCATATAAGCTGTTGCCAGTACATAGTTAGCATCAGCTCTCTGCTCATTGTTCTCGCTCAGTCTGACAGCTTCCTGAAGGAAGTTAATTGCGGCATCAATCTCAGCTTTATCATTGTTAGTTGCGTAAGTATTCAATGAGAGCATACCCATCCAGTAAGCGGATGTTCTGCTGGGCTTAGCATTGTGTTGGATAAGCAGAGCGTCTTTGAAAACCGGGCTGGTCAAGCAGCCACCCTTTGCCATCGTCACAACGACTTTATTGACAGCGGAGATATCATCCTTAATTGATTCCAGTTTCTTAGCATAGAGCTCTTCCAAAACGTCGCAAGATGCGTAAGGAGCTACAGATTTTTCAATCTTGGCAAGAGTCTTACGATAGTTCAAGACGAATTTCTGTTGACGAGCAGTATCAGCAGCAGGTTTCTTGCAGAGTTGGATCAGATAATCTGTGTCAATCTTGTTAGTTGTGTACAGATTTGTCAAGCTATCCAAAACTTCTACTTGCTTATCGTATTGAGCAAGTGAATTATTGATAGAAATATCCAAATAATCAGTTGCACGACCGTAGGCTTCAATCACGTATGAAGTGTCTCTTTTGGCTTTGGTCATACTCTCAGCCAACTGATAGTATTTATCCCAGATAACGGGTTGGGTATTCTCCTTATCCAACTCCACAGCCTCAATGAACATATTGAGGAGTTCCTCAACCTTATCGATATCTGTTCTGAAAGTCTTACTACGATATTGCAAGATGTTATAGGCTTGGAATCCCTTGCAGTAGCCTTTGGAGAATTTCTCCGGGAAAGCTTGGTTACGAACATCGTAGGAATAGAGCAGAGTATCAATCAAGCGCTCTCTTCTTGCAGAATCTTTTTCAGCCTTGATCATATTCTGGAACATATTCTGCGCGTTGGTATAAAGACCATCCCAGCAGCAGGGACTATTCTTTACCAAATATTGCCAAGCGGGGTAAGCCTCACCATAATTTTTAGCCTTGTTAAACATATTGAAGTTCGTGAGTTGCTCGAGGCATTTCAAAGAGTCCTCCTCGTTTGCGCCGTATTTATACGGGCACTGCGCGAACAAAAAACTACCTGAAAACAGGAGTACAAATAAAGTTACAACAATCTTTTTCATCTTTCTTTTATTTTTTGGTGGTTTATAATCATGAAATGTCTTTTAGATAGTAGGAGTACAAATAAGTTTAATGAGATTCTATTTTTTAATCAAGTTTCTTCCTTTGATACCAACGTTCTTGCAGAGAGAAACTGAATCCTACACGGAAATAGTTTTGCTTGATGAGGTTATCTACAAGTGTACCTATTTTGCCATATTCGAACATCAGATTCAAAGAGGAGTGTGTATTAAATGTCGTCAAAGGGAATCCTAATCCAACAGTAACACCAAACTCATTGATTGCCCGATTCATCAAGACCAACTCGCCGGTAGAATATTTGGCACCAAGGCGGAAAGCCATCTTTTTGCCGAACTTTGTGGAGGTCGGATCAGGAATATATTGTAAACCTACAGATGCAGTTATAGAGTTAGACATAGAGTCTGCCGGGTTTCTGAATTTAAATTTGGCCCAGTTGTGCCAAGTCACATCAGCAGCAACTGTCAAACTATTGTTGTATGTGTAGCTCAACCCAGCACCTACAGACTGTGGTATCCGGAGATTTTCATATTTAGTATTTGTATGAAGCACCGTATCATAAGTGGTGACAGAGCTGTAAGTTCCTGTATAGTAGTTAATAAGAAGGTCCTCGTTAGTCCAGATATAGGCAGTATTACTATAGGTAACACCAAGTCCAAGACGATGTTTCTCTTTAATATTGACAAAATATTGAAGGCCGGCAGTCAAATATATGCCATTCACACGATAGTCGTCATGAATGAGAGAGTTATAGAAATTGTCTTCCGAAAATGAGGTGTTGGATGTATGAGACAATGTTCCAAAGAGATAAGAAGCGTTGAGACCTATGGAAAGTCCCTTGCAAATTTTAAAAGCATTACCCCAATAGAGCTGGTTCAAGCCGCCTTTCCCGGAATAGGTGTAGGAGACATCTCCAATTTCATCAATCGTCTTACTGTCAGTGACATTATAACCGACAGAGCTGAACGGAACCACACCGACACTCGTACGCCAATGACGTGTAACGGGCAGTCCTATGGCGATATAACCAGGGCGCGCATAGGAGTTTTTCTGCGCAATGTTTCCCTGTTTCAGCGTGGAGATGAAGATGGAGGCACCCACATCACCTACAAAAGAAAGGGAGTCGAATGCAGCATATGAAGCTGGATTACGGAAGTTGATAGTATAGGGATCCTGCATAGCAATGGCAGTACTACCCATAGCGTCTAAAATGCCGTTAGCGTTTTTATTGAGCATGCCTATACCAAATTCGGAATAGGGTTGGCTAATCGTATTTTGTGCTTGCAAAGAAAACATAGAAAAGCACAACACCAACAAGCAAACGAACTTATATGTAACGGCTTTAAACATTATATCTTAATATTCTAAATAATCCTGTTAGGACCAAATTTGGAGCGGCAAAGATAGGATTTTTTATTGAATTTTTCAATAGGGAAGCATCACCACCCGTAAGAAGTACCTGAAGTCCAGAAAACTGCTTGCTATAATACTCTATCATACCATCTATTTCAAATAAAATACCGTGAAAAACACCTGATAGAATGGAGGTTTCGGTGGACTTGCCCAGAACCTCCGCGTCAAAACGTGGTTGAATCAGAGGCAAGCGAGCGGTACCTTCTGCAAGAGCCGTGAAACGCATGTGCAAACCTGGTGCTATGGAACCACCCAAATACTCGCCCTCGGCAGTGACAAGATCGGCCACCAGACATGTACCGGCTTGGATAGCAAGCACGGGACAATCAGGGATGAGATAGTGGGCTCCCACTGCGGAGGCTATCCGGTCAGTACCCAAAGTCTTGGGAGTATCATACTTTAAGACTATAGGCAAAGGCATGGCCGAAGTGAACAACATCGTCGGAAAATGAAGTTTCAGCTCGTCAACCAACTGCGGACCATCGTTCCGAACTGTGGACACCAAACAAGCCTGTATTTCATACGGAATGAGCGTACCTAACAACTCCGCTACCGTCTCCCAGCAACATTGTGAGACAATTTGCCCGTTTTCATCAAAAACAGCAGCCTTTTTTAATGTATTTCCTATATCAATGACTAAAAACATAGCGCCCGTAAAACGTGAAAAAATGGAAATTATTGTTTATTAAGTTATTAAATCATGAAACTATGAAATTATAAGGGGATAGGGGATAGAGGGGACAATTAAGAACCCGAGTTTTCAGCCCTACTTTAGTCGGATTATATCGCGCCAGCGGGTGGTTGGATTAGGACTGCGAAACTCGTGCTTGATAGCATTGGCAAAAACATCCGCCTTACCCTTACCTGTTTTGGGAGTATACTGTTGCGATCCTAACACAACTGTCTCTGAGCCATTTACCTTGTTGATCTTATCCAACACACGATCCAGTTTTTTTAGTTTATCAAACTGTTCTGCATTAATGTCAAACAGTGTCGTCTGGATAGCATCTTCGGAGGTCGTCTGCATTACGATGACACCTGCTTTTTTGTAATAATAACCAGGACGGTAGATTTTCTCTAACGCAGCGACACAGGCTTTCACAATTGTAATAGTGGAGTTTGTAGCCGTATAGAGCGGAATTTCCATAAAATTCTCATATTGAGGAAGATCCTCGCGGAATGGATTAGTCCTGACAAACACACTGACTGAAGAAGCTACAGAACCCTCTTTACGTAACTTCTCAGCACAGCGAGCGGCATAATTGGATATATGTGTCTTTAAATCAGCCAATTCTGTAACCATCCCATTGAAACTACGACTGGTGCAGATACTCTTTTTCTTGGCGATTTCCTCTTCAGGAACGCAGTCTTCTCCATTCAACTCACGCCATGTGCGAAAGATGACCACATTGTGAAAGTTATAGCGCACCCATTCTGGTCTTTGGGATGCAAAATCCCAAGCAGTCTTAATATCCATCGCCTTAAGTTTGGCAGCATAACGGCGGCCGATACCCCAGACATCCTCAACCGGAAAGAGTTTCAAGGCCTTAATACGTTTTTCCTCATTGTCAATGAAACAGCAATGCTTATAGCCGGGATATTTTTTTGCAAAATGGCTGGCAACCTTGGCCAATGTCTTATTGGGTGCAATGCCTATGCTGATAGGCATTCCAACATAACGCAAAACCTTTTGATGCATTCTCTCTCCCCATTGCTTGAGATCGGTGGACTCCATTTTCTTCAAGTTGACAAAGCACTCGTCTATAGAATAACGGAAATAATTTGGCGCCTCCTGACGGATGAGACTAACCACACGGGCAGTCAACTCTCCGTAGAGTTCATAGTTTGAAGAAAAAACGGTAATCTGATTCCCGGGAAACTTCTCCTGCAGTTGATAATAGGGCATTCCCGCTCTAATACCCATTTTCTTGGCCTCATTGGAACGGGCAACAATACAACCATCGTTGTTAGACAGGACAACCACGGGCTTGTGCTTCAGGTCGGGCCGGAAGACACGCTCACAAGAGACATAGCAGTTGTCGCAGTCAATGATGCCGTACATAGATTATCGTTTCCAGGGTTTGATAGTCCAGACCACAACACCCCAAACCTCAAAATCATCATCGGCGCTGATACGGATAGGTTGGTATTTTGGGTTGGCCGGCTTAAGTTCAATGTAGCCTTCCTTCTGATGCGAGAGGTCGAGGAACTTGATAGTAAACTCCTCGTTGAGGTAGGCCACGATCACATCTCCATGGGTAGCTTCCACAGCACGGTCTATCACGGCCAAGTCACCGTCGGAGATACCCGCCTCCACCATTGAATCGCCATCCACCCGACCATAGAAAGTGGCTTCCGGATGTCGGATAAGATCGCGGTTGAAATCGAGCCCATCATGACGGTAGTCTTCCGCAGGTGAAGGAAATCCCGCCTTGATAGCATCCGCAAACTTCAGCTCATTTTGATGGGAAAACTCTTTCCCTAAAATCTTTACTTTGGCCATATTCTGTTATGTTGAGATGGTGAATAACGGGTGCAAAGATACTCTTTTCTTTTTTGATAGGGCGAATGAAACTTCTAAAAAGGATCGGGATTTGTACGGGCAAATTCGATTCGTATTTACGGGCGAATGCGATTCGCCCTTACAATATTTTGATTATTTTTGCAGCGCTAAATCCATAATGATTTCTAAAATGAAAAAGATTCTTATAGCATTATCATTGATATTAAGTCTGCCGATGTTCATACAGGCCCAAAATGTATCTGTGCCCTACAGTCTGCGTTCCGGAGAACGCCAGCAAGAGAAGAGCGAGAGAGCAGAACGCAACTACGACTTCTTTGTTGGAGGAAACATCAACAACAATTTTGGATACCAAATCGCTTTAATGGCGGAAGGCGGTGTCCGAATCATTGATATGTTCACTCTTGGTGTAGGTCCACGCTACGAGGTGATATTCAACCCATATATGAGTTCTGTATATCATTGTTACGGTGGCAGCGCCTTCGGAGAATTTACCCTGTTGGACTACGTGATTTTGCATGTAGGTTACGAATATTTAAACTATCCTTATGTTGACTATGACAACATGACGTATCGACATAATGTGCATGCTGTAGCTGCGGGAATAGGATTCAACTCAAACACGATGATTTCCTCCAAGCTCTCCATCTACGCCATGTATATTCTATATCCTTACCATTCCGATCGCCAATTTGAATTCTCTCTATACAAACCGTTCCCGATGTTTGCCAGAATAGGTGTTCGTTACTATTTCTAAACCATTTGTAAATGTCGCGAACTCCCTTTCATCTGTTTCTATCAAACCGGATTCTGAAAGACAAGGGCAACACTTTTTCCCGCCCTATTATTCGTCTTTCCGTTTGCGGCATCTCCTTGGGACTTGTCGTCATGATTCTGACGTTGGGGATTACCGCTGGATACCAGAAGGCCATCCGTGACCGCGTCATCTCAATGGGTTCTCATATCCGCATCTCGCATTTTGACCAAAACTACTCCTTTGAGCAAATTCCCATCAATAAAAATCAAGAGATAGTTCCATTGTTGCAAAAACATCCGGACATCGTCGGTGTACAAAATTATGCCACCAAAGTCGGTGTCGTAAAAACAGCAGACCAAGTGGAAGGTATTGTGTTAAAGGGTGTTGACAAGACGTTTCTCCCTGAATCTTTCCAGCAGAACATGGTGGAAGGGACCATTCTTCAGCTATCGGACACTGCTACATCTAACCAGATCGTTATGTCCAAACGAATGGCTGACAAATTACAGCTAAAGGTTGGCGATAAAGTGCAGACCTATTTTGTCCAGGACCCTCCCAGAGCACGCAGTTTTGTTATCTGTGGACTCTACGAAACCGGTATGACAGAATATGACGAACGATACGCATTGGTGGATTTACAGCATATTCAAAAACTCAACGACTGGGACTCCTCACAGGTGAGCGGCATCGAGGTGTTGATCAGAGACTATGATAAGATTGACGAACTTGGCAACTATGTCCACACCCATGCCGACTACAACTTGAAAGCTGAAACCATCAAGCAACTCTACCCAGATATTTTCGATTGGCTAGTATTGCTTGACACCAACGTGGCTGTTTTGCTAAGCATTACCATGATTGTGTGCCTCATAACGATGGTATCCATCTTTTTCATCATCATTCTGGAACAGACACAAACCATAGGCATCCTAAAATCCATGGGTATGCGGACTGGCAATGTGATGCGGTCCTTCATGCTGGTAGCTGGAAGGATTCTATTGCGCGGTATGCTGATAGGCAATGCTTTAGGACTACTGCTTGGCTTCCTTCAACAGAAATTACTGTTGGTAAAACTGGATCCGGAGACCTACTATGTAAGTGCTGTACCTATACACTTCAACGTAGGAAGTATCCTGTTGCTGAATATCGGTGTCTTCGCCATCTGTATGCTGGTACTTGTGATTCCCGCCTGGATAGTGGGTAGAAAAATCACGCCGGTAGAAGCAATAAGATTCGAATAAATTCTTTACCAAAGAGCAATCCGTCCAAAATCACCTAAATCAAGACTGGCTGTTTGGACACCAAGCGCTTGGAAAGCCTTAACAATCGTGGCAAACGTAATGCTTTTTCCACTCTCTATCTTGGAAATTTCAGCTTTTTGTACACCTATTCTTTCTCCTAGTTGTTCTTGCGTAAGACCCTGTTTCTTACGCGTTTGTCTAATTGCCTCTCCTATAAGATAATTGTCAACTTCTTTTTTTAATTTCGCTTCAAAAGTATCGCGTTCCAGAGTTCCCACCTTTCCTACGACTCTATCAAGAACCTCTTCTTCAGTATATTTTTTCATATTATTTATTTTTATCGTTAAAATATTCCTTACGAATCGTCTCAGCTCTATCTATTTCTTTTCTAGGTGTCTTTGTCGATTTCTTCACAAAACCATGTGTGGCTACTATTAACGTTTCTGTTCGCGTATCCCAAAACGACAACAAACGATAACAATTGCCGTCATATAATGCTCGAAATTCCCAAATATTAGTACCAGTCAGTTTTTTGAACACATTGGTATCCACAACACCCATTCGTATTTTCTTTACATTATAAACCAATTTATTAGCAGCCGTTTTATCAATTGTTAGTAGAAATTCAAGAGCTTCGGGTAGATAAATAACAATCTTTTTCATCGAGTAGTAATAGAGGTGCAAAAATAAAAAAAATATTTCCGAAATAGGAAACTTTAAAAAGCTTTTTTATAAAAAAATCTGCGATTTATGTAGTATACGCCAACATAAAAAGCAGATTTGATAAAGATTTACGGAGTTTATTTATTCGTATCTCAATGCTGAAATCGGGTCCATGTTGGCAGCTTTCTTGGCCGGATACCAGCCGAAGAAGACACCGGTGAAAGCACAGACAAGAAACGAGATAAGGATAGCGGGTGTACTGACAACGTAAGGCATATTCATCAATTTTGATGCCACATAGGAGATTATCAAGCCCAGGATAATACCGATAATACCACCGAAAAGGCTTAGGATAACACTCTCGGAAAGAAATTGTAGTTTTATGTCACGATTATGAGCGCCGATAGCCATTCGGAGACCAATCTCCTTAGTACGTTCTGTAACAGTAACATACATAATGTTCATAATACCGATACCACCCACTACAAGTGAAATGGAAGCGATTGCTGCCAACAAGGTAGTCATCACTTTGGAAATAGAACTAATTGATGAAACCAACTCTTCTTGTGTACGAATGTCGAAATCATCCTCCGCTCCAGCCTTAATACCATGATTACTACGTAAAATGTACGTGATCTCGGTAGCGGCAAGTTCAGACTCCTCCTCAGAGGTTGCTGAAGCAAACAGCATATTGAAATAGTTGATACCCAAAAAGCGCTTCTGGATAGTCGTATACGGTGCCAAAACAATGTCGTCCTGATCATTACCCATACCGTTTTGGCCTTTCGACTCCAAAATGCCGATTACAGTCATCGGAATAGAACCAAAACGTATAGTTTTGCCAATAGGGCTTTCGCCGTTAGTAAACAACTCTTCAACTACAGTTTGACCGATAAGGCAGACCTTGTTATAACGTTTCACATCTTCGTCGGTAAACATCACGCCTTCAGCCAATTCGTATTTTCGGATTTCAAGATAGTCGGCAGAAACACCGTTAATGGAGCAGCTATGGTTATTATTTCCATAAATCAGTTGCTTACTGCTGCTAACCATAGGTGAGACAGCTGCCACGTATCGAGTGTTATTTTTAAGGGATTCTAAATCTTTATTATCCAAAGATTTAGAAGATGACATTCCCATATCCACACCACCACGCTGCTGACGAGCGGGCATAATCATAATCATGTTGGAACCCATAGAGGAGAGTTCTGTCCTGACACTTTGGGTTGAAGCCTGGCCAATGCTGACCATCGCGATGACGGAGGCAATACCTATCACAATGCCGAGCATAGTGAGGGCGGTACGCATCTTATTGCGAAACAGGCTTTGAATAGCTATTTTGATAAGATTTCCAATATTCATAGCTTAGTCTTCTTTTTGGAGGTTAATAGCGGCCAAGGCATCTGCAGCCGACTGTGTGTTGATAGGAGAATCCTCGATAATCTGTCCATCGCGGAGCTTGATTTTTCGGGTAGTAAATGTGGCAATGTCGGGTTCGTGCGTGACGAAGGCGATAGTTTTGCCTTGGCTGTGCAGATCTTGGAAGAGACTCATAATTTCGTATGAAGTACGGGTATCCAGGTTGCCGGTAGCCTCATCGGCCAACAGGATAACGGGGTCGTTGACAAGAGCTCGGGCGATGGCCACACGCTGTTGCTGACCACCGGAGAGCTGGTTGGGCATGTGCTCCATACGATTCTCGAGACCGACAAGTTTTAAGGCTGCCTCCGCACGCTCACGACGCTCTTTGGCGGGAACATCACTATTGTAAAACAATGGCAACTCTACATTTTCTATAGCCGTAGTACGAGCCAACAGATTGTAGTTCTGGAAAACAAAACCAATCTTTCGGTTCCGCAGAGTAGACATCTCATTCTTACTCAAATTCTTGATAGAAACACCATCGATGATGTAATCACCAGCAGAGGGTGTGTCGAGACAACCCAAGATATTCAGCAAGGTGGACTTACCCGAACCACTGGTTCCCATAATGCTCACGAACTCTCCCTCCGTGATAGTGAAGGAGACTCCGCGGAGAGCATGTACATCCTCGCTACCCACACGAAAGATGCGTTCCAGTTTTTCAACTCTTAAAATATCTTTTGCCATAACTATCTCGTCTTTCTTTCAGGTCTTCCTGGCATGAAAGGATTGGAACTTTTTTCATCCTTACCTTTATTTGGCATACCAGCCATAGCTTCGCTGACACCTGTTACCACCTCTTGACCTGTTTGCAAACCATCGGTAACCAAAGTCTTAACACCATTATTCAACCCAACGGTTACACGGACCTGCTCGTAATTCTTGTCTCCTTTTTTAACCCAAATATTCTTTTTGGTAATATCTTTCAAACCCTGAGTCAGTTCCTCCTGATTTTTGTAAAGAGATTTAAAGGTGTATCCTTTTTTCTCAAACTGCTTGAGCACATCTGGAGCAATGTTAGAGTAGAGGGCGGTCATAGGAATGCACACGCCAGTCTCCTTCTTTGTAATGATGGTCACACTAGCGGTCATACCCGGAAAAAGTTTAGTCTCGGGATTTGGTGCATTGATGATGACTGTGTAGGTAACCACATTGGAGGTCACAGTAGGATTAATGCGTACCTCTTTTACAATACCGCTGAAAACATCATCAGGAAACGCATCCACGGTGAAAGTTACAGGTTGACCAGCCTTCACCTCGCCTATATCAGCCTCATCCACAGAAGCTTCCACTTGCATCTGTGTCAAGTCGTTAGCAATAGTGAACAGTGTGGGAGTACTGAATGATGAAGCCACAGTCTGACCCTCTTCCACTGCCTTGTCCATAATGACACCATCGATAGGAGAATAGATAGTGGCATAAGAAAGGTTTGTCTGAGCACGTGACAACTCTGACTGGGCTGTCTTCAGCTGATTTTTAGCCAGATTTAAAGAGTTAGTCGCAGATTCGTAAGACTCTTGAGTTGCCGCCTTGTTGTCGTATAATGCCTTGATACGATCGTATTGTTGCTGAGCGAGTGTCAAGTTACTTTTGGCATTAGAAACACTGGTCTGAGCCTGAGTAAGTTGCTCATTCAAGTTAGAACGGTCGAGTTCTGCCAGCAGCTGGCCTTTTTTCACTTCAGAGTTAAAGTCAACGTAGATACGCTCCACGATACCGGAAACCTGCGTACCTACATCCACTTTATAAACTGGTTGCAACTCGCCAGTGGCTGTGACGGTAACTTCAATACTATCAATAGTGCTTCTCTCCGTATTGATCTGCATCTCTGTCTTTTTGCCTTTTTTAGCAACAATCATTATGATTAAGACAAGAAGAAATGCTGCAATAACGCCAATAATCCACCATAGTTTTTTCGACTTTTTCATATTTAGATACTACTTTTATCGGTTATTAATTCTTTTCATAATAGATAATTAGAGTGAGACTGGGACACCCATCATCACATCTAAGATTTTACGTTTGAGAACATATGAATATTTTGCCTGCATATACTTATTGAGTTGGTTCAAATAGTTGGTCTGTTGCTGTATGAGGTCCACAGCTGTAATAGAACCATATTTGAATTTGTACGAATAGGCATTATAGTTAGCCTCGTATGCATCCTTCTGTGCCTCGGTCACCACATAATCATTCTGGGCAGAAAGAACATCAATATAATATTGTTGTAGTTCTTGATTTATTTGATTACGGGTCTCCATATTGCTCAATTCTGCCTGTTGAACACGCAGTTGGGCCTGCTGCACATTGTGGCGCACATTGCTATGCTGATAAATTGGGATACTGAGATTCAGACCCACGTTTTCTCCAAGTCCATGCCATAGTTGCGTACCCCATTTCTCGTTGTCGGTCAAATTGCTATTATTATAACCTGTACTGACACCTGCACTGAGGGAAAGTGTCGGATAAAAATTGGCTTTTTGCAATTTAACATCGTAGTTGGCATCCGTAATGTCATTTTCACTCATTTTCAACTCAGGAAGATACTGATTGGCATTACTCAGGACCATATCGAGGGAAGGAATCTCCAGACTCTTGAAAAGTGTGGCACTGTCAGGACGGACAATAGAAATTTCCTTATTGGGATCAATAGAAAGCAACTGTTTGAGTGTCAAAAGATTATTGCGAATATTAAGTTTTGTATTCTCAACATTGTAGCTGTCAGAGGTATACTGAGCCTGTAACATTTTATAATCACTCTCCAAAATCTGCCCGACTTGGAATTGCTGTTGACCCTGCTCCATCTGCTCACGACTGCTCTCCATAACCTCTTGTTGGTAAACCAAAAGATCCTCATTCATCATCACAGAAAGAAAAGCCTGTATGATGGAGATCCGTATATTATTTCGATTCTGCTCGACTTGCAATTTAGATTGTTCAACCTGCAACTTGCTCTGTTGGATAGAGTTATAATTATTTAATCCTTTAAAAAGAGTCATACCGGCGTTGACTCCATAATTACCGTTCCAGTTCACAGATTTCTGGTAATTATTGGCACTGAGTCCTTGCGATGCAGAAGCTGTCACCGACGGAGCAATATTTTCCTTCGCAGATTTCAGGCTTAATTCTGAAGAAGTGATATTAAGGGCTGAACTTTGGAGAGAATAATTATAGGTTTCCGCATACTGGATGCACTCTTCCAATGTAAATGAATTCTTGTCGGCTGGAATTGTCCCTGCTGTCTGTGCTAAAGAAAATATTATCAAGCAGTTAGACAATATTATCAAGGTAAGTTTTTTCATATAAACATTAATAAAAAAGTTATGACAACCTCCTTTTTCGTTTGTTTAAACAATCGGCAAAAATATCTAAAAAAAATGTAGGAATGACAAAACAATATACCTTTACCAAGAAAAATTATTGAATTTTGAGTATTTTTGCAGTTGAATTATATCTTTACAAAGATGGTCATCATTTAGTGAGACTGTGAAAAATGGAAAACGGAATAGACATATTACAAACTCCCATTGAGTATTTGAAAGGAGTGGGTCCAAAGAGGGCGGAAGTGTTGCGTAAAGAGTTCAACATCAGCAATTACCGCGACCTTTTGACCTATTATCCGTATCGTCATATTGACAAGACTCACATCTATAAGGTACATGATATTGTGGAGAATGGGGGTTATATTCAATTGAGAGGCACGATTTCTAATGTCCAACACATAGGACAACAGCGTGCCAAACGCATGACTGCCATTTTCAAAGATGATACTGGACAATTGGAGCTAGTCTGGTTCAACGGTCTCAAATGGGTGGAGGAGATGTTGAACAAACGTCAGGACTACATCATTTTTGGAAAGCCCACGCTTTTCAATGGGCATTGGAACATGACACATCCGGAAATGATAGATCCCACAGTGCAATCGGAGTCAGCCGTGCCGATGAACTTCATGCCGTTATACAACACCTCTGATGTCGCCAAGAAAAAGACCTTGGACTCTAAAGCTATCAGCAAGTTGGTGGCCAATCTTCTGCCCATGGTCAAGAATGCCATTCCGGAAACGCTCTCCGACAGAATGGTGAAGGAGTTGAAATTGATGCCTCTTAATGAAGCATACTGCAATATTCACTATCCGGCTAACAACCAAGACCTTGCGCGGGCAGCGCTGCGACTCAAATTCGACGAGCTCTTCTTCACGCAGATGAAGATGCTCTCGTTGAAACTGATCAACACGCAGACTATACAGGGACATCTTTTCAAGAAGGTGGGCGACTATTTCAACAATTTCTACAAGCACTACATCCCATTTCAGCTGACAAACGCACAGAAGCGGGTCATCAAGGAGATACGGGCTGACGTAGGCAGTGGTCGGCAGATGAACCGACTATTGCAGGGCGATGTGGGCAGTGGTAAGACCATCATCGCGCTCTTTATCATGCTGTTGGCAAAAGACAACAACTTCCAGTCCTGCCTGATGGCGCCGACGGAGATTTTGGCCACGCAGCATTTTGAGAAGATCAGCAAACAGGTAGCACCGCTAGGACTGCGCGTGGAGTTCCTCTCCGGGACCACCAAGACAGCCAAACGGAAACAGATTCTGGAAGGCCTGAAAAATGGAGACGTCGATATCCTCATCGGAACGCACGCTTTGATAGAGGACAATGTTGTTTTCAACAACTTAGGACTTGTTGTCATCGATGAGCAGCATCGTTTTGGCGTGGAGCAGCGTGCCAAGCTATGGCGGAAGAACAGCACCCCACCCCATGTGTTGGTGATGACCGCCACCCCGATTCCCAGGACATTGGCTATGACCTTATATGGTGACCTTGACATCTCCGTCATCGATGAGTTACCACAAGGTCGTAAGCCCATTGTAACCAAACACATATACGACAAAGATAGATTAGCCCTTTATGGCTTCATGAAAAAGCAGATTGCTGCTGGTCGGCAGGTTTTCATCGTTTATCCGCTCATCAAAGAGTCGGAGAAGTTGGATCTGCTAGATTTGATGGCTGGTTATGAGGCTATTCAGCGTGAATTTCCTGAACCGGAGTACGGCATCGGCGTCGTACATGGCAAGATGAGTGCGGAAGACAAAGATTTTGAGATGCAGCGCTTTGCCAAGAACCAGTCGCAGATTCTCCTTTCAACCACGGTTATTGAGGTCGGCATTGACGTACCCAACGCCACGGTGATGGTCATCGAGAATGCCGAGCGTTTCGGACTGTCGCAATTGCACCAGCTGCGAGGTCGTGTGGGGCGTGGCGGCAACCAGTCCTATTGCATCTTGATGTCGAAATATGAGTTGAGTTCCGAGGGCAAGCAGCGCCTCAACGCGATGGTGAGCACCACCGACGGTTTTGAGATTGCCAACTTCGACTTGAAGTTACGAGGCCCGGGCGACATCCAAGGCACTCAACAAAGCGGCATGCTGGACTTCAAAATTGCGGACATCAGCAAAGACGAACAGCTGGTAGCCTATACTCGTAAGTTGGCTATGCAAATTCTGGACAACGACCCGTCACTCTCCCAACCGGAGCATCAGCGGATAGCCGTCACCTTACGTGAGATGATGAAAAGAGAGAAAAACTGGACTCGAATCAGCTGACGGTTTAGAACTCGTCAACCACAGTAACCCATTTGTATACTTGGTCGCCACGGCGTACCAATTGCTTGACAGGAACAGAGCAAAGCTCACCCTGCGGGGCAGTCTGTGTGGGTTTCAAATCGACGCGAATCTCCCCTACCGTCTCCTCATGGACACCAGTTGTCGGACCAATGATGAGCATCTCGTCACCCACAGAGAGAGAATCCTCCTCAATAGCGATTTCAGCTACAGAAATATTACCGAAGAAGTTGGTTACCTTGCCAACGTGTTGTTTGACGCGCGTAGCCTGAGAGCCGTAGCGTTCAGACCACTCACCCATTTTGCGACCGAGATAGTAACCGTCCCAGAAATCACGGTTATAGACACTGCGTAGTCGTTGTGTCCAATGGTCCACTTTTTCTTTGGTATATTCCTGATTTTGAACAGCTTCTATAGCCTCATGATAACATTCTGTAACAATTTTGACGTACTCCGGAGAACGACCTCTACCTTCAATCTTGAATATTGAAACTCCAGCTTTAATCATCTTGTCGATAAAACCGATAGTACAGAGGTCTTTGGGAGACATAATGTATTGATTATCAACGAGGAGTTCTATCTCATTGTCGTAATCGGTAACATGATAGGCGCGGCGACAGGGCTGGATACAGGCACCGCGGTTGGCGGGATAGTTATAGTTGTCGAGGCTCAGATAGCACTTGCCGGAAACAGCCATGCAGAGAGCGCCATGAACGAACATCTCAACCTGGACAAGTTCTCCTTTTGGACCTGTAATATGTTCATCTTGAATAGTTTGGCATATATCGGCCACTTGACGGAGATTGCACTCACGACCTAGTACGACGACATCGGCGAACTGAGCATAGTAGCGCACAGCCTCCACATTAGTGACATTGCACTGAGTGGAGAGATGGATTTCCAGACCAATCTGGCGGGCGTACTGGATGACGGCCATATCGGAAGCGATGATAGCGGTGACTTGTGCCTTCTTGGCGGCATCAAGCAGGTCGTGGCACTTCTGAATCTCATCGTTATAGACAATCGTGTTGACGGTAAGATAGGAGTTGACCTGATGTTCACGGCAAATATCGGCAATCTGCTGCAAGTCGTCATAGGTGAAGTTTGCTGCGGAGCGGGAGCGCATATTGAGGGCGCCCACACCGAAATAGACGGCCTTGGCACCCGCCTGGATGGCGGCCATCAGCGACTCGTAGGAGCCGGCGGGAGCCATCAACTCGAGATGTTTCATTATTAATTCTCCTCTTCTTTGGTTTTGGTAGAGATCATCTTCAGGAAAGCGACCTCCTTCTTGGTCAGAAAACGCCATCTGCCACGAGACAGATCTTTCTTGGTAAGTCCGGCGAAGACTACGCGGTCGAGTTTCTCCACCTCATAGCCCAAAGCATCGAACATACGACGGATGACGCGGTTTTTGCCAGAGTGGATTGTGATGCCGACCACCTTCTTGCTGTCGGAGCTGTCCACATACTGCACATCATCGGGAACAACAACACCATCGCTCAGTTCCACACCATTGCGGATAGTCTCCATATCGACGGAGGCGAATGGCTTGTCGAGTTCCACCATATAGACCTTCTCAATCTGAGAGCTCGGGTGTGTCAGCTTTTTGGTCAGGTCGCCATCGTTGGTAAAGAGCAGCAGACCTGTCGTGTCGCGGTCGAGGCGGCCAACGGGATAGATACGCTCTTCGCAGGCGTCGCGCACCAACTCCATGACATTAGCACGATCGCGCTCATCGTCAGTGGTGGTGATATAGTCTTTCGGTTTATTCAAAAGCACATAAACGGGTTTTTCTCGTTGGAGAATCTTGTCGCCATAGCGAACCTCATCCGTGGGCATCACCTTGTGGCCCATCTCGGTAATCACCTCACCGTTGACAGTGATGGCGCCGGAAGCGATGAGCACGTCAGCCTCACGACGGGAACAGATACCGGCGTTGGCAATATATTTGTTCAGGCGGATCGGACCATGTTGTTCTTCAAACTCTAAAGTCAAGATCTTAGGTCTTTGCGGACGCTGACGACCCTCTTGTCTGCGGCGCTCCACTATCTCGCTCAGAATTTCCGAATCAGCGGTTATATTGCGGCGGTTTTGACGGCGGTCGCCATCACGACCTTTGCGATCATCGAACTTACGGCCACGTCTATTGCCACGGTCACGGCCAAAACCATTATCGCGGTCAATGCTACGACCACGGCTGCGGCCACGACTATTGTCATCGCGATCGCCACCATTAAAGGATCTCTTGCGAGGATAACTTCTGCCCTCATTTTCCTCATCATTATCGTTGAAACGGCGTTTCGGGCGGGCCGGCTTGCCATCGCGAGAAGAGGAAAAAGAGCGCTTACCTGAACGGTTGTCATCACGACGAGGACGGTCAGATTTGCGAGGACGTCTGTTCTCGGAATACTGGTTGTCGTCTATATCTTCGGTATTGAATTTTCTTTCCATTAAACAGTATAAATTTTGCGCGGCAAAAATAGCAAATTCTCGCATATAAAGGAGTTAAAAAGATGAGGTGAGCCTCAATGCGTGAATTCGTACGTACTAAGATAAAAAAATAGAGACGTTCCATGGAACGTCTCTACAAAGGGTAATCCAAAAAACATATTTTCATAGTTTAATAACTTAATATCTTCATAACTCATACCCAATGCCCACAGCACCCAAACCCTTATAACCGGCACCTAACTCAAGACTGGCAAACCAGTGACGCCAACCGGCTTTGAGACCAAAGAGGGTGACATGCAGGGTGGAAAACTCGGTAGGAAAATGAGAACTATTCAGGAAATTACTGCACCAAGGACTGGCATTTTCTGGATAGGACAGGTTGTTAACAATCTGGTCACCGAAGAACTGCGCCAGTCCGACCGATAGAGCCGAGTAAAGAGTCACGTGAGGACGATTCAGGTAGGAGAAACG
Source organism: Bacteroidales bacterium (assembly GCA_024686335.1). Classification (GTDB taxonomy): domain Bacteria; phylum Bacteroidota; class Bacteroidia; order Bacteroidales; family WCHB1-69; genus F23-D06. The sequence goes on from JAILCI010000054.1 coordinate 22,540, forward strand.
CACCTCCGGCATAAGGGCCAGTGTATGAAAAATGCGAATGCAATCACCTGTAATGGACTGATTTGTTTGAATTACAGACTGCTGATCCCTATAGTGCGCATAACTCAAGGAGATGCCAAGCCAGAACCACTTGGCAGCGCGGTAATGATAGGCAACAGAGAAGACCGGCGTGCTATGAAATCCTGAACTGCGCCATGATTCATTCGGCGGCAGCTGCTCGGGATAAACATAGACAAAATATCGGTCAAATAACATCACGCATGTCGGATCACACACTTCGAATTTAAACTCATGGCGGAAAAGCTGCTTGTCGCTACTCCAATGAGGTTTGGCGGCAGATTTCTGCTTCTGCTTTTGAAAAGTTTGAATGAAGGCAAGTTGCGTATAGAACATGTGACTGCGCAGACGGAATGAGCCATTCTCATACGTCGTACTCGTTGAAGGCATAACATTTTGTGCGGGGTCAAGGCGAAGGGAGAAGGTCCCGGAGGCAAAATCGCGAAACGCGATGTTGGCACCGACAGTCCAGCGAAGCAGACCACCATGAGGCAATTGCACATAAAGACCTACATCTGCAATGAGATCCAAATTAAGGCGGTTAGGGTCTATACTCTCATCGGACAAGAGCAGGCCAGGCAAAGAGTTCGGACTGCTGACATCGTCATCGTAACCTGTGATGAAAGTGTTCCACGGCATGCGAAGTCGCAGTCCAGCTGAAGCTGTAAACCAAATTTTAGACCATTGAGACTTCCCTAATGTGTGAAATTCAAATTTCAAAGGCATGGATAAACCGGTTCTGTATATGCCAAAATGCTTATAATCAAATAGACTATAATCAGCATTATCTTGACGGGCATGATATCGAAAAGCGCCGGTTGTTCCATAAGCTAAACCCGCTGACAACCCAAAATATTTGGCAAAATGATAAGAGAACTCCAATCCGATATGACCGCCAACGCCTGGATTTGCTTTAAGGGGAGCGTTTTTATTTGAGCCTATAAAGGTTTCATAATCAGCATTATCATAATGAAGCTTGGCGGGTGTAAGAATTCCAACATCCATCAATATACCCAGATGAAAACCTTCAAAGGGGTTGGGTTTATTAGAATTCTTCACCGCTCTATAATCAGGGTCCTGTTCTTCCCAATCGAAACCCTCCAATTGCCCCATTGCAGTATCGATGTTAACAGTATCAGAAATAGAGTGAATTTCCTTCAAGTGCAACGTATCGTGAAGAAAGAGCGTATCGCGCTGAACAATAGTATCATAAACAATCTTTGTTTCCGTCACATAGACCGTGTCGCGCTGCTGAGCGAAAAGTTGGACGCCCAGCAATAAAAGTGCTAGAAAACAGATACTACGGTACATAAACGGTATCTTTTATGGTGATAGTCTCTTTTATATGAACGGTATCACGCTTTTCAACGACCGTCTTCACCACTACGGGCTCTTCTGCTGTCTCTTTTTGCTTCGATGAGACAACATTATGATCAATAGGATGTGTAACCACTCGATTATTCGTAGGAGAGATTTCCTTTTGTTTCAAAATTGATGTTTGAGAATTCTTCTCATCAGAAACAACTGGATAATTGACCACATCTCTTTTCTCCTCAGAGGCATTGAGAGTATCCGATGACGCAACCACTTCATTCTCATTATATTGACTATGCAAAGCCTCGTCGTTGGACTTATGGGTGGCAAGCAGGGTTACGCCCACTCCTGTTGCGAAAGAGACCACACACACAACTATCTCCTTGAGATGGGAAAGCAACCAGATGCCCGCTCCGGACTTAGAGGCACTGGCGGCAGCGGCAATCCGGGCATCCGACAATGGAGTCTTAGGAGCACGGGAAAGATTGGAGGTTCCCTGCTCAAAAAGGCGGTCTATTTGAGATTTGTTTTTCATCGTAAATTACTTCGCAGAGTTGATATAGGGTATGGAGAGATTATAATGCTCATCTGTTATGGAATAGGTGAATTTGCCATACGAAGAATAACCATTGAAAAAGGGACCTTCGTTCTGTCTCTCTTCATAGGAAAAATTCTCTGACTGAAGGTTATATGGACCAATTCCTGTCGTATCCTCACAAGAATAGACTATTCCAGAATCTCCGAAATCGAAAATCATTCTATCATAAGAAAGTAGAAATTGTCTGAACATATTGAAACCTTCTTCGTAAGTGGCAGTGCCAATTCCACCAAGCTGGGCAATGATGAACTCCTCATTGGGGGCTAGTGTATAGGTCTGCGCTGTTTCCACACTCCCATTAACAGAGATAGGAATAATGGTCACTGTATGTGATGAAGCATTGCGGATGGAGACAATCTCGGTATAGCCGGGATCACAGGCTGTCAACAGAATGACTGCCGTCAATACATAAACTAATTTACTGATAATCTGTTTCATAATGTTTATCTTTTAATCTAATAATTCAATACCTTGAGATTCGTGAGGTTTTACAAAAGAAATGCTATAACCGTCATAGCAATTATCGCTTAAAGTCAGTATTTGGTTTTTGAAAGAGTCTTCACTGATAACGGCAACGGACTTCACAAAAAGGGGAATTTTATTGCCTGTGGCCTCCATAATATCCTTACATTGAGCTTCAGGAAAGGTCAAAGAAAACCAAACTATGTGTCCATCGTCAGAGTTAATAAAAATAGGCATATCCACGTCGGTGTTGATCTGATAAAGGCCTGAGGCTATCTTTTCTCCACTCTTATAGAAAGTGAAACGGTTACCCTTAAAGACTATTTCTGCCTCAAAACCTTCAGTTGCCGGAGTATATAAATCCCCAGCAAAACCGCCTGAGGTTTGGATCCAGCGCCAAGTGCCAGATAGTTCTTTTCTTTCTGGTTTACAGGCTGTTACAATAACAGCCAATATCATAATGGTGATAATTTTAATGGTATTTTTCATATCACTGTCGGTTATTTGTTCTGACTTTTCATCTTTTTTCGAGCTATGGCAGACAGGATGCCTTGCAATTCGTTTCGGGCGCGGGAGAGCAGCACTTTAGAGTTCGTGACGGAGATATTCAGAGTCTCCGCAATCTGATTGTGCGGAAGGTGCTCCACCGCATAGAGGTTAAAGACGGCCCGTTGTCTGGCTGGCAGTCTGCCCATCGCCTCCAGCAACTCCTCCTGAGAAAAATCCGTCTGTCCGACGGGCAATTCTTCTGGAGTCTCATCTGGCATCGCCATATTCTCATCCACCGTTTCCGTCTCAAGGCGGTTGCGCAGATACATCAGAGCTTCGTTGACGGCAATCTTCTTAAGCCACCCTTCGAAATTACCCCATCCGTGAAAAGAGCGTCCTTTCTCCATCGCTTTCAGGAAGGCGTCCTGAGCAAGATCCTCCGCCACCTGCCAATCGGAGACATAGCGATAACACACGCCAACCATCTTGCCGATGTGGTCCCGATACTGCTTCGTCCAGAATTCTTCCTTCTTCATTCGTAGCTCTCTCTGATTATAGGATGCAAAAATAGGAAAAGGTTACAAAAAAAAAAGAGAAATAACGATATGGGCATCGCGGTTTTAACAACACCCTCGAACCTAATGGTCTATAGGTAAAACATATCTGATTTTTGTCAAAAGAGCATTTCTACAGTAATATTTTTATACATTTGCACTTTCTCTTTTTTCAGAAAAAAAAAGTTCAAAAAGATCTAAAGCTCAGAATAATGAAAAAAAGTTCAAAAATCTTGCTGACAATTGCAGGTATTCTGCTGTTAATTTTAGGTGTAGTCTGCCTATTCAAGCCTGTTGAAACACTTTTTGCCAGCGCATGGCTTATCGGTCTCATCACCCTAATTTCAGGTTTGATGATGTTAATGTTCACCTTCCGGACCCAAATGTTTCTGCCCAACAGCGGTACCCGTATGCTTTCAGGCCTGCTTCAAATGTTCTTAGGCATCTTTTTCTTAAGTCACAGTGCTGCCTTGACGGCTTCCCTACCCTACGTATTCGCCATTTGGGTTGTTGTAGAAGGCTTTACACTGTTCATCGAGTCTTTCGACTTCAAAAGATTTGGCTTCAGCTGCTGGTGGTGCATCATGCTGCTCGGTCTGGCCGCTGCCGTGCTTGGCTTCTTCGGTCTGAGTAACCCTGCAGCTGCTGGCAAAACACTCACCGTGCTCATCGGTCTTGGCATCATCGCCAACGCCATCTGTTATTTGGTAGCCCTTGCCGGTCTCGACAAACTCGTCACTAAGGTGAAAGAGGTAGTGGAATAATATTGTAAATGGTCGATGTACACATCGACCCTACAAAAATTAATGATGATCATAAATTTTAAAATAAAAGGCCTATTACTCGTCATTTTGTCCTTATCTCTTGGACTTACTCAGACTTTTGCCCAAGTTCCTACCATTGAGATGGTATATGTGCGCGGGGGAGACTTCTGGATGGGCTGCACGGGCGAGCAGCGGGCCGATTGTTCCCTGAATGAGACCCCAGCTCATTTGGTTCATCAAGATGATTTCCTCATAGCAAAATACGAGGTTACCCAAGAGCTTTGGATTGCAGTCATGGGTGGCAAGAATCCATCCAAAGTGATAGGCGACAGTCTGCCTGTAACTCGCATCACCTGGTATGCGGCACGCGAATTCATCCAGAAATTGAACAAGATGACCGGCAAGAAATTCCGTCTGCCCACTGAGGCAGAGTGGGAATACGCCGCACGTGGTGGAGCTGAAAGCCAAGGCTATATGTTCAGCGGCTCAGATAATCTTAATGAGGTGGCTTGGTATCGCAAAAACAGCGGACGAAAACCTCAGCCCGTAGGCACAAAAAAGCCTAATGAACTGGGCATCTATGATATGAGCGGCAATGTTTACGAATGGTGCTACGACGGCTTCGAATATTATGATCTGAGTCTGAACAATACGTACAACCCATACGGCGATGACTGGAACAACAATAAGATATTCCGTGGCGGTTGCATGACCAGTTTCCCGGATGTCTGCCGAGTATCCGCCCGAAGTCAAGGCTATAATACCTATCAATATAACTATGTCGGGTTCCGACTGGCTATGGATGTTGAGTAATTTTATAAAGTATTGATATGAAGATAATTATAAATTAAAAACATAAAATTATGAAAAGAACCAATGTTATTATCCTCTGCCTTCTGTTTGTGACAGGCCTTTTTTTCCATGCTAATGCTCAAGCACCCTACAAAAATGGTATTGGTATTACCGCTGGTAACATGCAGGCGCTCTCTTTCAAGACTTTTGGTGGTAACCATTTTGCCTTCCAGGTGGATTTGGGAACCAAATACATCACCACGACCGGCCGCTTCAAAAACGTGGAACTCGACAATGTGGATTTCTGGACTTTGGAGCTGAACCCTAACTTCATGTTTGAAGGAAGATTAGGAGGAAAACTCTATGGTTTAGTCGGTATTGGTGCAAGTATCGGCTATTGCTGGAACACTCTCCAATATGAAGGATTTTTGGGAATCTGGCACACCCGCAGCGACTTTGGCAAGTGCGGAGCTAATGGTATCTTCGGCTTAGAATACAAATTCAACGCTCCTATAGCCTTGCAACTCGACTTCAGACCTGGTTACGGCTGCCTATTTGCAGAAAATTTCGATGCCCACTACTTCGACTGGAGTGCAAATCTAGGTGTCCATTATACATTTTAATAAATCATCATTATGAAACTTAAAGAATCTCGCAGCCTCAGCTTCATCACCATCTTAGTGGTGTATGTTCTGGCTTTTATTGTCGGACTGTTGGTATGGCGCGGTTTGGAGAACACTGGATGGCACTACTTGTGGCGTCTCTTCACCGCTGATGCAGTAGCCACGGTGGTGGTTTGGTTCTTCGGGCTTATCTTCCGCAATGTGTCTGTCTATGATCCTTACTGGAGCGTCGTCCCGCCGATAATGCTCACCTTATGGGCCGTCCATGTGGGCAGTTGGACATCCGCCACCATCTTACTGCTGGTTGCCGTTTGGTACTGGGGCATCCGTCTAACGGGCAATTGGGCCTTCACCTTCAAAAATCTGAACAGTGAAGACTGGCGATACACCAAATACAGAACCGAGCAGTCCCCATTCATTTTCCACCTGATCAACTTCTTCGGACTCAATATGATGCCGACGGTCATCGTCTTTTTGGTGATGATTCCGGGCTTTTTCGTCATCGATGCGGCCTTCTCTGCCAATTTGGTAACCATCTTAGGTTTTCTGATGTGCATTGCTGCCGCTACTATCCAGCTAATTTCCGACACCCAGCGTCATCGTTTCGCAAAGAGTCATAGAGGAGAAGTCTGCAATGTCGGACTCTGGAAACACGGTCGTCATCCCAACTATTTTGGCGAGGTCATGATGTGGTGGGGTCTCTTTATGATGTTCATCTCAATCAACATCGGCAACCCGCAAGGTTACACTATGAGAGATCTCTGCTTCATCGGTCCTCTGTTGAACTCCTGTCTTTTCTGTTTCATCAGCGTTCCTTTAATGGAAAAACGGCAGTTGCAAAACAAGCCGGGCTATGCCGAGTATCGCAAAGAGACGAGAATGTTTATTTAGACTATAATCTTTTATAGATTTAAAAAAAGTTAAAATGGGGAGGTGACCAACTATGATTACCTCCCCATTTTTTATCCTATAAACCATAAATGATAGACTAACACCATAAATCAATGTTTAAACATTCACAAATAAAATAAGATTTTAAACCTATCTGATTGGTTAGGCGGAAGTCACACCAACAATAATCCATCATATAAAAGTGTCTCTAGACAAAACTTAATTTTTCTTAATCTAGGTTTAGAAAATAGTGTATTTTTGCGCCTCCATTTTTGATGGGTGGGTTTTCTCACTCTTACTCTATTTAGAAACTAAAATTAAGAAGATGATAAAAGAGAATTTTGTCCGACTATTTGAAGACTCATTCCGCAGATACTGGGAACTCGAGGCTTTCACCGATTACGAAACGAAATACACTGTAACCTATGGACAGGTAGCGGAACAAGTTGAAAAGCTGCATCTTTTATTTGAGCAGTGTGGCATCCAAAAGAATGACAAGATTGCACTTATCGGTCGCAACTGCACCAATTGGGCGATTGCCTACATTGCAACTATCACCTACGGTGCTGTCATCGTTCCCATTCTGCAAGACTTCCGTCCTGAAAACGTTCACCATATTATCAAACACTCCGACTCCAAGTTGTTGTTCTCAGGAGACTACTACTGGGATCATTTGGATGAGAATGAATTAGGTCAGGTTAGAGCAGTCCTCTCCCTTACCGACTTTCACCCGGTCACGGTCATCGAGTCAGCGCTGCCTGTCATCGATGAAGAGCATGGGGTACATTTTTCCCTGCCCCGCGAAATTATCACTCAAGAGGCTATCCAACGTCTCTTTGACGACAAGTTCAAAGGTCAGTTCTTTCCCGACAGCATCCGTTACGACTACAAAGACAACGACGAAGTCGCCTCTATCAACTACACTTCAGGCACCACGGGATTCTCCAAAGGTGTTATGACTACCGGACGTGCCTTGGCTTCCAACGCCATCTTCGGTCATCACGCATACGCTGCCAGCAACCCGTCGCAGCACCTGTTGTTCCCAGGTGACCGCATGGTGACCTTCTTGCCCTTGGCTCACGCATACGGTTGCGCTTTCGACTTCTTGGGCAACGCCACCATTGGTGGTCATACCTACTTCATCACCAAGACCCCGACTCCAAAAGTGCTGATGAGCGCCTTCTCCGAGATAAAGCCCACCCTTATCTTGAGTGTACCACTCATCATCGAGAAGATCTATAGGAAGCAGATTCAGCCGATGATTGCCAAACCGCCTATGAACTGGGTTTTGAAGGTTCCCTATCTTGACGACGTGGTGCTCAGCCAGATTAAGAAAAAACTCGTGGGTGTCTTTGGAGGTTCCTTTGAGCAGATTATCATCGGTGGTGCCGCCCTGAACGCCGAAGTGGAGAAATTTATGACCAAAATCAAATTTCCATTCACCATCGGCTATGGTATGACAGAGACGGCTCCTCTGATCTCCTACTCCCACTGGACTGAATTCAAACCCACCAGTTGTGGCAAACATCTCGACAACATGGATGTCCGCGTCGACAATGTCAACGATAGTGGCGTGGGCGAGATCGTGGTCAAGGGCGACAACGTTATGCTAGGCTACTACAAGAACGAGGATGCCACGGCCAACAGTTTCACCAAAGACGGATGGCTACGCACTGGTGACCTCGGATATGTAGACAAAGATGGAAATATCTTCATCAAAGGCCGTTGCAAGACCATGTTGCTTGGACCTTCAGGACAAAACATCTACCCTGAAGAGATTGAGGACAAACTCAACAACATGCCCTACGTCATGGAGAGCATCGTAGTACAAAGAGAAAACAGAATCGTGGCATTGATTCACCCTGACATTGACGCTTGTGACGCCGCAGGCCTTGACTCCAAGGGTGTGGCTAAAGAGCTCGACAATGTGAGAAAAGAGGTGAACAAGACCCTCGCCGCCTACGAGCAGATTAACGAGGTGGAGGTTCACATTCAAGAGTTTGAAAAGACACCGAAGAAGAGTATCAAGCGTTACTTGTACTCTGACATGAATGCCGTATAAGACAATCCCCTGCCCGCCTACTCATTGGCGGGCAGTTTTTTAAATATGCGATAAACATTGCGTGAAGTCTGCTCCATGACCTCGCGAACAGAGACTTGGAATATCTCCGCAATTTTCTGAGCGATGATAGGAATATAGGAACTCTCGTTGGGCTTTCCACGGTGCGGGGTTGGTGCCAGATAGGGAGCATCCGTTTCCAAAACAATATTTCCCAGGCCAACCTCCCCAACCAACTGAGGAAGTTTGCTGTTTTTGAAGGTCACGATACCACCCACGCCGATGGCGAAGTTGTGGGCAACAGCCCATTTGGCCTCCTGAATACCTCCAGAAAAGCAATGGAGGACGCCAGACAACTCACCTGGCTTGAACTGTTGTAGAATCTCAAGGGCCTCATTATAGGCACTGCGAATGTGCAGTGACAGTGGTAATTGCAGATCGCGTGCCCAGCATAACTGTTTATAAAAGACTTCCTTTTGCTGTTCCGCAGTATCGCGGTCATAATAAAAGTCGAGGCCTATCTCACCCACAGCGATGACATTGCGATCGTTAAGGCGAGTATGGAGATACTCCAGAACCTCAGGATAATCCTCACGCACATCAGAAGGATGCAGACCAACCATCGCATAGAGGTTGTTAGGAAAGAGTTCCACAACTTCTTGGATTTGGTCTGGTGTCTCCCGGTTGACGCAGGGCAGCAGCATCTGCTTAACATTTGCATCAATAGCGCGCTGAATCACCTCCTCGAAGTTGTCGGGATAATACTCGCGGTAAAGATGAGTGTGAGAATCTATATAGTTCATAAGGTAAAAATATTAGAAAAATAGCCGGCCTCGTCAAGAGGTCGGCTATTTTAGATTAAATCGTTTGGATTAGAATCTGTAGCGAAGACCAAGGGCAACGCTATAGAAATTATTGTAGATAGGATAAGAGTTTCCTCTTACAAAGCCCAATACGTTAACCATAGGACGCCAATCCAAGCTGATGTTCAATGGGATGCCAAATTGATATTCAATACCAATTTGTCCGCCAACATTCAAACTGACAGGAATATAATCATAATCGCGCCAATAATGACCATAGTTGAAGCCAAGACCAGCACCAGGTCCTACATACCAGTTCCAGTTGCTTGCACCAATACCCCAAACCCAGTCGAACATAGCAGTTACACCTGCGGTTCCCCAAGGGTTCCAGAAGTTGTAGGCACCTGCGGTAAGGTCAACCATCATAGAGCCGGCTGCGATAGAGTGTTGATAAGAAAATTCAACGTTGCCACCGATACGAGCACCGATAGCACGCGGCTGAGCCATAGCAACACCTGCCATGGTACAAATCAAAACTAAGGATACAACAAATTTTTTCATAACTAATAAATTTTAATGAATAATAAGGTTGATGGTAATTAATTCAATTTACAATTGTCTACCCACTCCTCGATGAGTTTCTCCTGACGCTCTTTATCTGAAAGTTCTTCTTTAAGCACTTTCTGAGCAATGTCGATAGAAAAGTTGGCAATCTCATTCTTCACGTCTGTGATAGCCTTCATTTTTTCGTAGTAGATAGCCTGTTTAGCATCATCAATGATAGCTTGGGCTTCATTATTAGCCTTGAGTTTAGCCTCTTCGTAGAGTTTCTCGCTAACCTTACGGGCATCGGCAACAATTGCATCGCGCTCAGCCTTGGCATCTGCGAGCATCTCCTCATATTTTTGATTCATATTCTCCAATTCTGCATGCACGCGAGCAGCCTCGTCAAGTTGATCCTGAATCTTCTTATTACGACTGGCGATACCATTGGTGATAACCGGCCATGCAAATTTTGCCAAAATGAAGAAAAGGATTCCGAAACCTATCAGCATCCAGAAAATAAGTCCGAAAGAGGGTTTTATAAGTTCCATATCTAGTTAATTGTATGTCTTCTAATAATTATTGTTGTTTTTCTAATTTTTCGTCTAAGAAATTAAAGTTTCTCCACCAATCGTGGAGAAACTTTAAAAAGAATTACGCGATAGCGATCAGCAAGCAAACCACAACGGCGAACAGAGCCACACCTTCGATCAAGGCGGCTGCAAGGATCATGTTGATACGGATGTTACCGGCGACTTCGGGTTGACGAGCGATAGCGGACATGGCATCTCTACCAATATTACCAATACCGAGGCCAGCACCAATAGCGGCTAAACCTGCACCAATACCTGCACCCATCTGGCCGATGCCGAGGATAGGAGCTGCTTGCAATAATGTTAATAATGTTGACATAACTTTATAAAATTAAAGTGATTAAATAAAGGTTTCTATTAAGCTAATTCCGTACTCTCCTCATGCTCCTCCGTAGCGGTGCCAATGTAGATGGCACTGAGCAACGTGAAGACAAAAGCTTGGATGAAGGCAACCAACAACTCCAAGACTCCCATGAAGACGTAGAACAGCAGGGAGACAACGGAGACGCCGTAGCCAATGTACGGAGACATCTGTCCAAAAATAAAAATCAAAGAGATAAAGCCCAATACGATGATGTGTCCTGCCGTAATGTTGGCGAAAAGACGGACCATCAACACGAAAGGTTTTGTGAAGATACCTATCAACTCCACGAAGGGCATAATTGGAAGAGGAAACTTCAACCACCAAGGCACACCAGGGGTGTTGAAGATGTCGACCCAATACTCCTTTTTAGCGGAAATATTCGTAATGAAGAAGGTGATCAATGCTAAGATACCCGTCACGACAATATTACCAGTAAGGTTAGCACCTCCCGGGAAGATGGGAATTATACCCAACATATTATTCAAAAGGATAAAGAAGAAAAGCGTTAAAAGGTAAGGGGTGTATTTGGGCGCACGGTCTCCCAGTGAGGGGTTAATGACCTCTTCTTGCAAAAAGACGACAACCGGCTCCACCAAACCTTGCAGTCCGCTGGGGGCCTCGTCAGGATGTTGTTTATAGCGCTTAGCCACTGTCAGGAAGATTGTGGCAATCAGAATCAGAGAGATAAACAGGGCACAGACATTCTTTGTGATGGAGATGTTGAACTTGCAGACATGATCAACTGCATAGTTCTCTCCTTCCGTCAGATGACCGGTATAGTCACTATCCAATTTAACGATAGAACCTTTCTGGTCGCCCCAACCCATGGCATAACCATTATAGGCAGCATGACCATGATGGAGTTTACCGGAAGAGAAGCATACCAGATGACCATCGTCTATCAAAATGATAGGCAACGGGATGGTAACACTCTTGTCGCCATCACCACAGATATGCCATCCATAGCTGTCGGTGACGTGTTCAATAATAAACGGGCCAGCTTGAAAGCCCTCTTCCTCTTCAGCAGCCTGCGCATTAAAGGGAGTAAAAACGAGTAATGCCGCAAAGAAAAGCAGTAATACCGAGAGCCGTTTAAAAATATATTTCATAATATATCAAATAGTTACATTTGTTAATAACCCATTTTGACTCAAAATGGAAAAACGGCGCAATATACACTTTTTTTAATACTTGTGGCTTTTTTATAATTTTGTACTTTTGCGATTCAATTATATGGAGAACTCAGAAGTAACTAAAACAAATGCCAATTCACAGGCGGACAAAAAGGTAGGATTACCTGCCCTTTTCTCATCTTTCTGTAAGATAGGTGCTTTCACCATTGGCGGTGGCTATGCCATGATTCCGTTGATGGAAAAAGAGCTGGTGGACCGTCATCAGTGGGTGGACCGCGAGACCTTCATGGATGTGCTCTCTCTGTCTCAGGCAATGCCCGGTGTCTTTGCCGTCAACATGGCAAGTAACATAGGTTATCGGTTGCGCGGCATTGCGGGCACGGTGACTGCTGTGCTTGGCAACATACTGCTGCCTATTGTCATCATCATCCTTTGGGCTACCTGTTTTAAGTTTCTGAGCGGCAATCCTATTTTCGAAGCCATTTTCAAGGGTATTCGTCCGGCTGTAGTGGCACTCATTGCCTCGCCGGTCTTCACCATGGCCATGACTGCGAACCTGAACTGGCGAAACGCCTGGATTCCGGCCATTGCGGCGCTATTGATTTGGCTGCTCGGCGTCTCTCCCATCCTCATCATCATCGCTGCGGGTGTCGGTGGTTTTATATATGGTAAATATTTAGAAAGAAAGGGGGAGAGCTTATGATATTCCTGAAACTCTTCTATACTTTTCTGCGCATCGGCATCTTCAACTTTGGAGGTGGATATGCGATGATTGCGCTCATCCAGAATGAGGTGGTTACCCGTAATGGCTGGATGACGATGCAGGAATTTGTGGATATGGTGGCCGTCTCGCAGATGACCCCCGGACCTATCGGCATCAACGTGGCCACCTACGCTGGCTACTCGGCAGTTATCCATGCGGGCTACTCCGTTCCGATGGCCATCTTAGGTTCCTTCATCGCCTCCTTCTCGGTCATTCTTCTGCCGGTAATAGCAATGTTACTAGTGACCAAATTTCTTATGAAAGTCCAAAACCAACCTGCTGTTCAGACGATGCTCAAGACCTTGAGAATTGTTTTCGTGGGACTTATCGCTGCAGCGGCACTTCTGCTGCTGACTCCCGAATCATTTGGTTCCCCAACAGAACAAACCACACAGTTCATTATTAGTGTAATCCTCTTTCTAGCCACCTTCATAGCGGCCTTCAAATTCAAAGTAAGCCCGATCCTCCTGCTCGTGTTGAGCGGTGTGGCGGGCTATATCATTTACGGACTTATATTACCGGCTTAGTTCGTCTTGAACTTATAGGTATCGATTGCGGCCAAGTCGGCATTGGCCTTCACAATTTTCTGCTTCAGCTGTTCCTTATGACGGATAACGCGCTCCATCATCATGGGGTCGCCGTTTGCGAGGATCTGCATGGCGAGGATGGCTGCATTCTGCGCACCATTGATGGCCACGGTCGCAACGGGAATGCCAGGAGGCATCTGCAACATTGCCAGGGCGGCGTCCATACCGTCCAGAGAAGACTTGATGGGGACTCCGATGACTGGCAGGGGTGTCATAGCGGCGATCACACCAGGCAGGTGTGCGGCCATGCCCGCACCCGCGATGATGACCTCCACTCCTCGCTCGTGGGCATGCTTGGCATACTCCGCAACCTCGTCGGGCGTACGGTGGGCTGACAGCGCCAGCATCTCAAAAGGAATCTCGTTGCTCTCCAAAAACTTGCAGGCTCCCTCCATGACCGGCAGGTCAGAGGTGCTGCCCATAATGATAGTTACTCGTGGTTTCATTGTATTGGTATTTGAAAACGCAAATGTACAATTTTTTTGGGAAAATGGATAAAAGGGAATAGGAAACAGGGGATAGGAGATAGGGAATAGGGGATAGGGGACAGGGGACAGGGGATAGTAAAAGTGCAGAGTCACTTTGTAGAGACGTTCCATGGAACGTCTCAATCAATGAAATTATGAAGTCATTAATTTATGAAACTATAAAGACAATGGCGTTAACAACTAATCACCTCAACAATTCAACATCTAATCACCTCAACAATTCAACAATTCAACACCTCAACAATTCAACATCTAATCACCTCAAGAATTCAACAAATTTTCCTATTTTTGCCGCTCCTTTTGAAGACCATTTCATTATGAACGATTTACTGCAAAAATTAGAACTAATATATCAACGCTGGCTCCAGATAGGAGAGGATATTGCCAAGCCCGACGCGATGAATGACATGAAGAAGTTCATCAAGATGAGCAAGGACTATAAAGACCTGCAAGCGGTGGTGGATGCCTACAAACAATACAAAAATGTCATCGGCAACATTGCCAATGCCAAGGAGATTGTAGCCAACGAAAAGGACGAGGAGTTCCGAGACATGGCCAAAGCTGAGCTCGACAACTTCATAGAGGAGCGTGACAAATTGGAGGAAGACATCCGTTTCCTGTTGCTGCCTAAAGATCCGCAAGACAGCAAAAATGCGCAGATGGAGATCCGCGCAGGCACGGGCGGCGACGAGGCCAGCATCTTTGCCGGCGACCTCTTCCGCATGTACCAGCACTATTGCGACAAGAAAGGTTGGAAGATAGAGGTTCTCTCCATGACTGAAGGCACCATGGGCGGCTACAAAGAGATCGACTTTGCCGTGAATGGTGATGGCGTCTATGGCATTATGAAATACGAGTCTGGCGTTCACCGCGTGCAGCGTGTGCCGCAGACCGAGTCCCAAGGACGTGTACACACCTCCGCTGCCTCAGTAGTCGTGCTGCCCGAAGCCGACGAGTTCGATGTGGAACTCAAGCAGAGTGACATCAAGAAGGAGACCTTCTGTGCCTCAGGTCCTGGCGGCCAGTGCGTCAACACCACCTACTCGGCAGTGCGCCTCACCCATATCCCGACAGGCATCGTAGTCTCCATCCAGGATGAAAAATCCCAGATCAAGAATCTCGAAAAGGCCATGCGCGTGCTGCGTACCCGTCTGTTCGAAATGGAGTACAAAAAATACTTGGACGAGATAGCCTCCAAGCGTAAGACGATGGTCTCCACTGGCGACCGTTCCGCAAAAATACGTACCTACAACTATCCGCAGAACCGCGTCACCGACCACCGTATCAACTACACGATGTATAACCTCGGCAATTTCATGAACGGCGACATCGAAGAGGTGCTGCAAGCCCTCCAGGTGGCCGAAAACGCCGAGAGGCTGAAAGAGGCAGTAGAATAAAACAGTGCCTTACGGACACACCCTGTAGAGACGTTCCATGGAACGTCTCTTTTTTTGCAATATTGCCCACCCCTGTAGGGTCGATGCGTGCATCGACCATTTTTGTAAAAAAGAAATTCCCCAAGACCTCAGTCTTGGGGAATACGTTTGTGCTGTCTGAAAAGGCTATAAAAATGACAGCACGTGACAAGTAAAAAGTTATGTTTGATTAATTTAGAATAGCTGGATTCCGACTTCTATCTTTGGCATATCTGCCCAAGGGGCTCCGTCCATCTGTTTCCAGATACGGGAGATGCGATATTGACCATAAATGGAGAAATGCTCCCAACCTACACGAAGCCGTACACCCCAAGCTAGTTTGTTCATATTATTGCGCATATAGTGATTATCTATCCATGACAACTCATCTTTGTTGTCGTTGAGGAATTTTTCTTTCAGACGACTGCCAGTATTCCACATGCCATAGACGCCCATGTCAATGATTGCTTTGTTCCGAGCACTCTTGCTCAGGTAGAATCGCTGATAAAGTTCCAAATCGAACGAGGTGACTTTCAGATTCTTCTTTTTCAACTGGTAACCAGCTGCAAGATACTCTATGGGGGTTCTCAATGCACTGCTGTCCACAGAAAACCAGGTGGAGCCGAAGCTGAGGTTCAAACCCAAGGCATACACTTTGGCTAATTTAAAGTTGTTGCCCCATACTAAAAACAGCGAGCGGGAAATACGATCTGTCTGGTGGATATTCTTTTCTGGGGACCACATGGAAGCTATGTCAAAACCAGTTCTGAGACTAAAACTAGGTGAATAGATTTTCGGCTTCTTGTTATATGTGCTTTCCGCAGAATCCCAATCCCAGAAACTGGGGCCTTCCACTTCCGTGCCGGCAAAAGAATAGGTAGTATCATCTGACAGTTCGGGCAAAGACGGCAAACGGTCTTTTCCTTTCTCATAAGTTTTATAGGTGTCATCATACCAGAAATGTACAACCTGACCATCTACCAGTTCGTCCTTAGCCATCTCAAAGCCTTTTTCAGCCTTGCCAATCCACTGATTGTCATATCTTTCGATAGAACCATCATTATTTACAATCTTAAAGTAGACTTTACTTTCAAGCCAAGGCCGATAAGAACCACTTTCTTCATTTCCATTTTCATCTATTTTAATATAAACCTGATCATCGCTCTCTTCAGGTATATTCATATTGGTTGGAATTAAATAGACATAGTCCTTATCCTCATAGAGTTTGAATGACTCTGTCTGAGATTTTTCTCCGAAGAAATAACTGGCCTGTGGGACTCCGTATCCGTAAGAGTAGTCATAATAGGGATAGTGATTACCCGACTTTTCAATTTCTTTCAGCAGCTGCATAGCGGTGTAATCCGGATGCATCTGTTTAACGCAAGCGGCAAAGCCTGTCACCATAGGTGTTGCAAAAGAGGTACCTGAATTGTAGCCATAATTACCGCAAGATTCGGCTACCAGGTCATTACCTAAGGCCACCACGTTGGGTTTCAGACGTCCGTCGGCGGTAGGTCCGATGGAACTGTAATAGGCTCTATGGTTCAAATCCGTTACGGCACCTACAGAGAGGACATTGTCGACATCAGCAGGGGTGACGAGCACCTTCCACTCCGACTTGCTACCTTCATTACCCATGGCAGTGCATACGAGGATACCTTTGTCAGCGGCGAGGGCGGCGCCTTTTGCCACGTAGGAGGTCTTGCCGTCCATGTCTTTCGCATAATAGCGGGAGTCTCCATAACCCAGGGAGCTGTTCACAATGTCGGCACCGTTCTGGTCAGCCCACTCCAGAGCCTGCACCCACCATACCTCCTCTTTGCGAATCTCCGTCTTGACCTCGGTGCGTGCCAACAGGAACTGGGCATCAGGAGCCAGACCCAACAGAGTGGTGTCACCCTGGATGCCGGCAATACAGCTCAGCACCATACGGCCGTGATAATGACCAAGATAGACATTTTCTTTCTTCTTCACAAAGTCCCAGGTTTTTACAATCTGGTTATTCTTGAACAGATGGGAGAAGGCTTCATGAGTGTCCACACCATCGAAGCCTCCGTCAAAGACAGCAATGCGCACACCCTTACCGGTATAGCCGGCACTGTAAAACTTCTGACCTTCCATCAATGAAACCTGCTCTATAAAAAAGTTGCTTTCTATATCTTGGTTAGGAGTCTCCATTTCAGACACCTCCGCAAGATCGGCATCGCAATGGATCTGCTGGACATCGGCCACAAAGGGCAGCGAGCGAATGGCGGCAATCTGTTCACCATCAGCCACCACGGCGGTAGCGTTGAACCAGCGGGACTCGCCCACATACTCCGTAGCCAAAGCGGTCACATCGTTAACGTATGAAGCGTTGACTGGATAGTTGGTCTCGTCGTACAGGTCAGCCCCAGCCTGATGATAGCGCGCAATGGCCTTGGCGTCGAAATACTCATACGGGTTGAAACCGTCGTGCTGTTTATCGGTAAAGATTACCCAATAGAGCTCCTGAGCCGACATCGTGGCAGCACAGATAAATAACGTTGCTAATAATAATAGTCTTTTCATAATGTATATTTTTATTGGTTTTTCTTGTTATACTCGCTCACCACCTCGTCCATAGAGATACCTAAAAGGTTGATAGTCTTGAAGAAAAGAGGCATCTCCTCCTCCAAGAATTCTTTTTTCCTTATAGATAAGATGATATTTTTGGCTTCGGGGGCCACAAAAAATCCTATTCCGCGACGATTGACAATCACCTCTTGCTGCTGGAGATATTCGTAGGAGCGCATCACTGTGTTGGGATTGACCTCGAACCGGACTGCCGATTCACGCACAGACGGAATCTTGTCCCCGGGTTGCCAGGCCTCCTTCAAGACCTGCTCAAAGACCCAGTCCACAATCTGCATATAGATAGTTTTCGTATTGTTGAAATCCATAACTAAACCTCCGTTTCTCTCAGTCGCAAGAAACTGAGTGCATAGTTATAAACGATCACGATTGAACCCACTACATTCATAATAATGCTAAAGGTCTTGTCAGGTATATCGACATTCATGAAAATATTGTCAAATTCTGATGACGAGGAGATGCTGAGTTTGAGAACCAGAATAGCGAGAATTAAAAATATAAATCCAATGACGAGCAGACTGCCGATTGTTTTCACCAAAGCATTCTTTTTGAAATAGATTGCACCGAAGAAAGATACTGAGATAATTACGTACATTGTGAAAAGATTGGCCACTACATCTTTAAGATAAATCTTATAACATGCACCCACCAAAGTAGCATACGATACTGCAGATGAGTCGTGACGGAACAAAATGATCAAAAGCGCGATGGCCAATCCTAACATAAAGGCCACAAAAGCCAAAAGTACATAATAGACATTGGCCAACAACATTTTTGCCACAAGTTTTTCACCTGTAGAGGCAGGAATCATCAGTTCGTGGATACTGGATGAGGTTCTTGACAGATTTAAAAACAAGAATGAGGCCAAAATCATACTTGCCAGTATCATAAATCCTCCTACTGAAGCATCCGGCATTCCCCAGTCATTTGACAATGACATAAATACTTTTGAGACAAATGGGAAGCTAAATAAAAACATAAGGCCAGCCATCACCAAAAAATAGGAGAGATCTTTTCGCCAATTTTCAATAAAAAAGGCGGTGAGCAATTTTTTTATGTTTAAAATATTCATGTTGAATCAATTTTAAGGTTAAAAACTATTTTTTCTCCACATTGGAAGAGTCAATGACTATAGTAGAGGGGGCTTTATCTTCTGCGCGATACTTAATGGGAGCATACTTGTCTGGATTTTCTTTCATATCCTTCTGGACTCTCCGAACCTCCACAGTAAGACCTATAGACATAGCGATAGCGAGAACAACCAATGTAATAATCAAAATTTTGTTGGTATATTTTTTCATAATGAAGAGGGTTTTTCGGTGAATAATGCAGCTATCTCTTTGGAATTATGCATCATAGCATTAAAGAAAAGCTCAAGATCAATTTTGGAATCTTCCCCGTTCGGGTTATCCATGATAGCGCTGATACCTCCGGCGAACTCTTCCTGATAATAGGCCTTGCGACCCTCAACATACTGTCCGAAGAAGAGTTTTGAGGTGATGTCATACACAGATGTGTTCAACAAAATACGGCCACGTTCCAAAATGGTAACCATGTCGATAAGGCTGTGCAGGTCGCGCACCTGATGAGTGGAGATGAGGATGACTCGGTTCTCGTCAGCGGCAGAGGCCATGATACGACGGAAAGCACTCTTGGAGGGAATGTCAAGTCCGTTAGTCGGCTCGTCCATGATGAGGACCTTCGTGTTGGTAGCCAGAGCAAAGGCAATCAAGAATTTCTTCTTCTGTCCGTGAGAGAACTTGTCTGCATAGCCATGACAACCATCCATCTCCAATTCAGACATATAATATTGGAAACGCTCATGGTTGAAATAGGGATAGAAGGGAACGTAGGATTTAAGGTATCCCTCAATGGTGAGATGCGGCACATAGATCTCCTCCTGAAGGAAGAAGATGTCGCGGAGAGCCTCTGCCTTACGCAAAGGAGCATTCAGACCGAGAATCTCGGAAGTGCCGCTGTTGGGGAACAGTAATCCCGTCATGATTTTCAGCAGGGTGGTCTTGCCCGCCCCATTTTTTCCTAGCAGGCCATAAATATGACCAGCTTCCATCCGCATGCTGACATCCTCAAAGAGGATATTCTTGGGATGGTAACCGAACCGGATGTTTTGTAATTGTATCATTGTGTTACTGATTTGGTGTATTAATAAACTAGAACACCGCAAAAATATAGTTTTGAATAATATGTTGTTCCATTTTTTAAAAATTTTTTCTCGCTTATTATCAATAAGTTATATTGATGATGATTTTTTTTCTCCAAAAAAGGGTTAAAATTTTCGGAGGAAAAGTGTATTAGTGTGCTAATACAGTAAAATTTTTAGATGAAGTATTAAAAAAAATCTATTTTTGCAGTCAGCAAGAAATGTAATACATACAAACTAAAATAGAAAGAATATGAAAAACAAAACGATGCCATTGGTGATTGCGGCTTTAGTAGCTATTGCGGCTATTGTAATAGCCATTCTTATCTTATCCAGTACTGGACATAAAATCAAAAAACTGGATAAATTTGCAACAAAAGTTGAGCAGGAGTACAACAATTACTCTGAATCTGACTTAGAAAAAGCTCAGGCTAAATTTGAAAAACTGGTTGCCAAGGCTGAAAAGAAAGATCTGACAGGTGAGCAACGGAGTGTTGTCAACGAGCTCAAAGGCAGATGCAAAGGTTATTTTGCCCAAGCCAAAGCCCGCATGATTTTACGGGATTTTCAAGATGCTGTTAACGAAGCAGGCGACGAGGTGAAAGGGGCTATTGAGTCTATGCAGTGAGGAACAGCGATTGGCTATTAGATGTTGGCCGTTGGCTGACACAACAGATGGGACGGGTGTGTCTCTAGCAGCATGTCGCGGGAGCTAGCAACCGCATCTCTGTGACAGGATTGCCTCCGGGCATGTATTTCCTGACCCACACTGGACAGGGCAAAAAAATCACCCGAAAGTTTGTAAAGGAATGAGAATGCCTGTCAGTAGACAATGTCGATCTTTATATTGTTGGAAACATATTATAATCAGATAATCGAATTATTTTAACGACATTATTATAAACCCTATAAATCAATCACACGTATGTACGACAAAGAACACGGGCTATACATAGCACACTGCTCCGACGGAGCGCTTTCCATAGTTGGTAAAATGGCCAACCGCCACGGTCTCATCGCCGGGGCTACCGGTACGGGTAAGACTGTCACTCTGCAGGTTATGGCAGAGTCTTTTTGTCAAGCAGGAGTCCCTTGTTTCATGGCCGACATGAAAGGAGACCTCTCGGGCATCAGTCAGAGCGGTAAGATTAACGGCTTCATTGAGAAGAGAATGCCGGAGTTTGGCATTGAGAATCCGGAATTCCAGGGCTGTCCCGTCCGCTTCTACGACGTCTTCGGCGAACAGGGTCATCCTATCCGCGCCACCATTTCGCAAATGGGTCCGCTATTGATTTCCCGTCTATTAGGTCTTAACGACACGCAAGAGGGCGTGTTGAACATCGTCTTCCGTATCGCCGACGAGCGTGGTCTGCTCATCCTCGACATGAAAGACCTCCGGTCGATGTTAGACTATGTTTCAAAACATGCCAAAGAGTACACAACCACCTACGGCAACATCTCCTCGGCTACTGTAGGCGCCATCCAGCGTTCGCTGCTCCAGTTGGAAGATCAGGGCGGCAACAAATTCTTTGGGGAACCTGCTTTCGACATCCACGACTTCCTGCAGACAGAAGGTGGCAAAGGTGTGATGAGTGTGTTGGCTGCAGACAAATTGATGATGCAACCCAAGTTGTACAGCACCTTTCTGTTGTGGTTGCTCTCCGAACTCTACTCCACTCTACCGGAAGTCGGTGATTTGGAACTGCCGAAGTTGGTCTTCTTCTTCGATGAGGCCCACATGCTCTTCGAGGATACCTCCAAAGCCTTAACTGAAAAGATCGAGCAGGTCATCCGACTGATCCGAAGCAAAGGTGTGGGTATCTATTTCATATCCCAATATCCTAATGACCTTCCGGACAACGTGTTAGGACAATTAGGAAACCGTGTACAGCATGCTTTGCACGCATATACGCCTAAAGATCAGAAGGCTGTGCGCACGGCAGCCGACACCTTCCGTGCCAATCCGGACTTCAAAACTGATGAGGCCATCACCACGTTGGAGACAGGTGAAGCTTTGGTCAGTTTCTTGGACGAAAAAGGTGCACCGGGTGTTGTACAACGCGCAAAAGTTCTTTTCCCGTTATCACAAATCGGTGCCATCACCGAAGGACAACGCTTTGACATCATCAAACAGAGTCGTGTTTATGGCAAATATGACACCCCTGTAGATAGCGTGAGCGCATACGAGATGTTGATGAAAGAGATCGAAGAAGAAGAGGCTATTGCTACTACAGAAAAGGGTGGTGATATCGAGAAGGAAGAAGAGGAAAAGCCGGCCAAAAGCGAGAAAAAGAAACCCAACATCTTCTCCAAGGTCTTAAAAGCCATCATTACCGCACTCACTGCCACACTCGGCACCGTTGTGGGCACAGCTGTTAGCAACAAAGTGACGGGCAAAAAGAGTAAATCGACCAAGAGTACAGCTGAAAAAGTGGTTAAAAACACCACTTCTGCTGCAACTAGAACCATCACCCGTGAAATTACCCGTGATATTCTTGGCAATTTAATTAAATAATATACCTTATTATTATATTTACGTAGAGACGCAATGCACGTTGCGTCTCTACGTTTTTTTTAAAGGACTATATACCTGATGGCACCTTGTTTGTCCAAGTATGTTGCTTATGGACGATTTTTAATGAGACAAGGGCTTCATAGCAGGCAACTCCCACAATTATCATTCTTCAACTTTTCTCTTGATAGAAAAGTTGCCAAAAGATCAAGCCGACATGAATGCCAACCCGCTCTGTCCGCCCTCTGACAGCGGCGGCAAACGGGAACAAAAATGCAGCATGTAGCAAACGGGAAAATACACGGAAGGCATGCATTTTTGTAAACGCAAGCGCCTTTGCACGCCGCTGTTGGAGGTCGGCCATTCACGCCGCGTCCGCACCGCATGTCGGCCTGCCCGCCCGCGTGCTCTATGGGTAGGTGCCTCGGAAAATCTTATTGAGGTTAAAATGCAATTTGTTTTTAGACTTTGTGTTCATCTTAGTTGTACTATCTTATATCGAACTCTATTTTTTTTTATGACAAAATAATAGTACATATATCGAATATTTGTTGTATTTTTGCCGTTCGAAAACGTGGACGGATTTGTCATGATTGCAACCACACAAAAAAATGCTAAACCATACAGATTCAGCCTCGTTTTCAGTAGTTTATTTTTTTAGTATTAACCTTAAATAAAGTTAATTATGAGCTATCTGTTCACATCTGAATCAGTATCTGAAGGACACCCTGACAAATTGTGTGATCAAATTTCAGACGCTTTACTGGACGCCTTTTTGAAGGAGGATCCGGAATCCAAAGTGGCTTGCGAAACCTTAGCAACGACCGGACTCGTAGTTTGTGCCGGCGAAGTCAAAACCGAGGCTTATGTCTCCATTGATGATGTAGTAAGAGACGTCATCAAAGAAGTGGGTTACGACAAGAGCGACTATCAATTTGATTACAAATCATGTGGAGTGCTATCCGTCATCCACAGTCAATCCCCCGACATCAACCAAGGTGTCGAGCGTAACGACATCAAATCACAAGGTGCTGGCGACCAAGGCATTATGTTTGGTTATGCCTGCAACGAGATGGACAACTTCATGCCGCTGCCCATTGAGTTGGCGCACCGTTTTGTACAAGAGTTGGCCTACATCCGCAAAGAGACCGACCTTATGCCCTATTTACGTCCCGACTCCAAATCACAGGTAACGGTAAAATACTCTAACGACCACAAGCCGGAGCGCATCGACACCATTGTACTCTCTACGCAACACGACCCGAAAGTTAACGGGAAAAAGTTGACCTCCAAAATGATTGCTGACGACATCCAAAAATACCTTATTCCTCGAGTGATAGAGAGCTGTCCCGAAAAGGTGCGTGCACTCTTCGACAGTAACTACAAGTTATATGTCAACCCGACCGGATCCTTTGTCATCGGCGGACCGCACGGCGATACAGGTCTGACGGGCCGTAAGATCATCGTGGACACCTACGGTGGCCGCGGTGCACATGGTGGTGGAGCTTTCTCCGGTAAAGATCCATCTAAAGTGGACCGTTCCGCAGCATATGCCGCTCGTCACATTGCCAAGAACATGGTGGCAGCAGGCATTTGTGACCAGGTGTTGGTGCAGCTCAGCTATGCCATTGGTCGTGCAAAACCGGTAGGTATTTTCATCGACACATACGGCTCTGCAAAAGTGAACAAAAACGATGGCGAAATCGCTAAAATCATTGAGAAGACCTTCGATTTGACACCTTATGGCATCATCGAACGCTACAAATTAAAAAATCCTATCTATCAACCGACAGCATCTTACGGACATTTCGGCCGCGACCCATACACCAAGACTATAAAGGGTAAAAAGGTTGAATTCTTCACTTGGGAGAAGTTGGACAGTATAGATTTGTTGAAAAACGCATTCAACAAATGAGCCTAGCATACGTATTCCCGGGACAGGGATCTCAATATTCCGGTATGGGCAAAGAGTTGTACGACCGTTTTGAAACGGCCAAGAAACTCTTTGCCCAAGCGGATGAGATTTTAGATTTTTCTCTCTCCAACATCATGTTCAATGGTAGTGATGAGGAACTGAAAGCCACCCATGTCACGCAGCCGGCCATCTTCTTGCACTCATACATAGCTTACCGTTGTCTGGCGGATCAGAAACCGGACATGGTGGCCGGGCACTCATTAGGTGAATACACTGCTCTAGTTGCTTGTGGAGCGCTGCAATTTGAAGATGCGCTACGTCTCGTAGCTTGTCGTGCGGATGCAATGCAAGAGTGTTGTCTTCAGCAAGAGTCGACTATGGCTGCGGTCATGAAATTTGACGCACAGAAAATCGAAGAGATTTGTGCAAGTGTCACGGATGAAATTGTGGTGGCTGCCAATTACAACAGTCCCCAGCAGGTTGTCATCTCCGGAAGCATTGCCGGCATCGAAAAAGCAACTGAACAACTAAAGGCGGCTGGGGCGCGACTCATCATACCCCTCAATGTTGGTGGCGCCTTCCACTCACCGTTAATGGAATCCGCACGTCAAAAATTGGCTTCTGCTATTGCTAAAACAGAATTCGGTGTGCCATTTTGTCCTCTGTATCAAAATGTTAATGCACTTCCTACCACAGATCCGGACATCATTCGGGAAAATCTTGTTGCACAGTTGACAAGTCCCGTTCTTTGGACACAAAGTATCGTAAAAATGGTAGAAAATGGCGCTTCTGCATTCGTGGAATGCGGACCCGGAAACACCCTTCAAGGCCTTATAAAACGTATTGATTCCACGGTTCAGACCCGGACTATTTCAGAAAAAATTGAATCAAATAACTAAGAAAATTTTTCAAATTTCAAACAAAAAAAGCGTCACTTTGTGGCGTTTTTTTTTATTTATCTCATTATCAAAAAGAAAAATTATCAACGTTATTTTGTTGATATTAAAAAGAGAATACCATATAATAAATACGAGGCAATTTATTATTTTAGCAGTCTGATATTTTTCATCAGGAATTAACGGCAAGTATTTCTGATTCAAACCATTAACCTATAAGATACTTATTCTTACATACAAATCTCGAAACAATTGCCGCCAATTGATTAAGTAACCCTTTTAAAGCGAATTGTAGCTTATGAGTAATGATTTATCACTTTTCGGATTTGAAGAAAACGCTGCTGAAGAGACCGTAGCTGTGGACAAACAGCCCAAGTCATCGTTGGTGCAGTTGAGGGAGCAAACCATGCATCAGTCTTTGCATCAGGAAAAGCAGGAGCCAGAGACAAAGGCTGTCGAGCAACCTGAAGCAGAGGTAAAGGAGGTAAAGACCTACACCAAGCAGGAGATTTTACCTGATGTGATAAATTATTTTGGCGGAGACGAGTTGGCGGCAGGTGTCTGGATAGACAAATATGCTCTAAAGAACAAGTATGGCCAACTCACGGAGCGTACGCCGGAAGATATGCACCGACGTATGGCCCGCGAGTTTGCCCGTATCGAACGCCGTTATATCCATCCGATGAGTGAGGACGAGATCTTCTCCCTCTTCGACCACTTCAAATACGTCATCCCGCAAGGCAGCCCTATGGCCGGCATTGGCAACAATGAACAGATTGTTTCATTGTCCAACTGCTTTGTTATCGGCAATGAGGGCAACTCCGACTCTTACGGCGGCATTATCCGCATGGACGAGGAGCAGGTGCAGTTGATGAAGAGACGTGGTGGTGTGGGTCATGACTTGTCCGACATCCGTCCTTCCGGCAGTCATGTGCAAAACTGTGCGCTAACCTCCACAGGCGTTGTTCCTTTCATGGAGCGTTACTCAAACTCCACCCGCGAGGTTGCCCAAGATGGTCGTCGTGGCGCCTTGATGCTCACCATCTCCATTAAGCATCCAGACTCAGAGAAGTTTATCGATGCTAAGATGACAGAAGGCAAGGTGACCGGCGCTAACGTGTCTGTACGTATCGACGATGAATTCATGAATTCCGTGAAAAGCGGAACTCCTTATACACAACAATATCCCGTAGAGAGCAAGAACCCCACTGTCACCACAGAGGTAGAGGCTACTAAACTTTGGGATAAGATTATCCACAACGCATGGAAGTCTGCTGAACCAGGTGTGCTTTTCTGGGACACTATCCGTCGTGAGTCTGTGCCCGATTGTTACCAAGACGAGGGCTTCAAAACTACTTCTACCAACCCCTGCGGTGAGATTCCGCTCTGTCCTTACGACAGCTGCCGTCTTATCGCCATGAACCTCTACAGCTACGTTGAGGAGCCTTTCACGGAGAACGCACATTTCAACATGCCGCTCTTCCGTCAGCACGTTCAGTATGCTCAGCGTCTGATGGATGACATCATCGACTTGGAGTTGGAAAAGATTGACAAGATTCTGGCCAAGATTGAAAGTGATCCGGAGAGCAAAGACCTGAAGAGTGTGGAACACAGCCTCTGGACAAAGATTCGTAATCAGTCTCTGAAGGGCCGTCGTACTGGTCTGGGCATCACCGCTGAAGGCGACATGCTGGCCGCTCTTAATATCCGCTACGGATCTGACGAGGGCAATGCCTTCTCCACAGAAGTACACAAACAACTGGCCTTAGCTGCTTACCGTTCTTCTGTCAATATGGCCAAAGAGCGTGGCGCTTTCCCAATCTACAGCTGCATCAAAGAGGGTCACAACCCCTTCATCCAGCGCATCCAAAAGGCTGATCCGAAACTTTATGAAGACATGGTTCGCTACGGACGTCGTAACATTGCCCTGCTGACCATCGCCCCGACAGGTAGCGTGAGCATTTGTACCCAGACGACCTCCGGTATTGAGCCTGCCTTCAACGTGGTCTATAAACGCCGCCGCAAAATCAACCCCAACGACATCAACATCTCCAAAAATATCGTCAAAGACTCCATGGGCGACCAATTCGAGGAGTATATGGTCTTCCACCAGAAATTCGTCACTTGGGCTGAGACCAAAGGTTATACCCTTGAGCAGATGCGCAACATGGATGAGAAAGAGATTCAAGGACTTGTGGAGCAATCTCCGTACTTCAAATCCACTGCCGCCGACACCGACTACATCAAGAAGGTAGAGTTGCAAGGATCTGTACAAAAATGGGTAGACCACTCCATTTCCGTCACCGTTAACCTGCCCACAGACATCTCCGAGCAGACTGTTGCAGACCTTTACATGAAGGCCTGGGAGTCCGGTTGTAAGGGTTTAACTGTTTACAGAGAAGGTTCTCGTGATGGCGTGCTGAATAGCATAACCCCGAAAAAAGAGGAAAAACAGACTCCAAAGAACTTCAAACGTCCGAAAGAGCTGAATGCTGATATCATCCACTTCAAAAACAATAACGAAGACTGGGTGGCTTACATTGGTCTCTACAATGGACAACCGTACGAAATCTTCACAGGTAAGACTGGTGACGAGCACTTCCTCCTCCCGAAATGGGTTGAGCATGGCATCATCATCAAGAACAGACATGAGGATGGCACCAAGACCTATGACTTCAAATATTACGATAAGGCCGGTTATGAAGTGTTGCTTCGCGGATTGGACCGTTGCTTTGACCAAGAGTTCTGGAACTACGCTAAGTTCACCTCTGCTCTGCTACGTAACGGCATTCCGATCCTCAACATTGTCAATATTATCTCTAGTTTGAACTTCCGCCAGGAGAGTATCAACTCTTGGCGAAACGGTGTTTGCCGCGCATTGAAGAAATTTATCCAAGATGGTACCAAACAAAAAGGTGTAATTTGTCCGAAATGTGGTCAGGTAGATACCTTAGAGTTTAAAGAGGGTTGTCTAGTTTGCTCCAACTGCGGCCATTCCAAATGTGGTTCCTAAAATCTCATTATGAGCTCTTCTACAGAAAACATAGTCAACATCTTCATACCATGTCAGATGGACCAGTTCCAGCCTGACAGTGCACATAGTATGCGGAATGTTCTGGAATCCATTGGTTTGCATTGCCAATACTTCAGCGAGTTGACTTGTTGTGGACGAAGATTCATGATGGAAGGTAATGAAGAGTATGCTTTAAAACTGGGTAGTCAGATTGTGGACACTATGGGGTCTAAGACCCACATTATTGTACCAGACTGCAGTTGCGCCGGATTCATGAAGAAGTACTTCAAAAAGATTCTCGCCCAACGCCATTCTACTAGGGAGCTCCAAGACTTTACCCGCAATATTTTTGAGCTTTGCGACTATATCGTCAATATTCGCAAAATAGAGAAGCTAGGAAACAACTTTAACCATAGGGTTTATTATTTCAAATCTTGTGCAGCACGCAATTTATACCCACAAAATGACGCTCCCGAGACATTACTAGCTAATACCAACGGGCTGGTTCTATTGACTTCTCCTAATCAACCTGTTTGTTGCGGTGCTAACGGCAATTTCGCTATGGCCAATCCAGAGGTGGCAGAAGGTCTCACAGGCCAAATTGTAGAACAAGCATACCAAATGGGCGCTGAGTACATAACCTCAACGGACATTCATTGTTTGCAAATGATTGATGCTTATAAGACTGCCCACAATGTAGACATTGAAATTATGCCGATTGTAGACATCCTTCAAGGAGAGAAACCTGCCGAGTACTAATCCCCGTAATCGTATCCAAAGCGACGCATCTGCAATTCGCTATTGCGCCAATCCTTCAACACTTTCACTGAAATATCCAGGAATACATGTTTCTGGAGAAAATCTTCTATTGCCAAACGGGCTTCTGTTCCCAATTTCTTAATAGCAGCTCCTTTCTTACCAATAATGATAGCTTTCTGAGTATCACGTTCCACATATAATGTAGCTCCGATACGAATCATCTGGTCATCCTCTTTATAGCTATCTACAACAACTTCAACGCTATAGGGAATCTCCTTCTGATATTGAAGAAGAATCTGCTCTCGAATTAGCTCAGAAACGAAGAATCGCATAGGGCGATCAGTAAGTGTATCTTTAGGAAAATAGGGCGGGCATAAAGGCAACAACTCTATGATTCTCTCGCATAATGCATCCACATTAAGGCGCTGTAGTGCTGAAATAGCAAAGACATCCGCTTGGGGAAATACCTGAGTCCATACCGCTTTAGCAGCCTCTATTTGTTCTTCGGTGCATTTATCTATCTTATTTATAATCAAAACGATGGGCTTGCCCAATTCTTTGATTCTATTTATCAATTCCTCATTATATTTTGTCTCGTTACATTCTACAAGATAGAGAATGATATCAGCATCTTGGAGGGAATCAACCACAAAGCGCATCATCATCTTCTGCATCATATAGGCCGGATCCAGCACACCGGGAAGGTCCGAGTATACAATTTGAAAGTCGTCGCCATTAACAATACCCTTAATTCGGTGACGGGTGGTTTGGGCCTTGGAGGTCATAATAGAAATACGCTCCCCAACCAACTGGTTCATGAGCGTACTTTTTCCGACATTAGGATTGCCGATGATGTTGACAAAACCGGCTTTATGATTTTCAGGTATACTATTCATTATTAATATCTTCGTTAAAATTAAAGAGTTGTGGTTCCTCAATATCAGGAGTAATGAGAAGATAAGTTTTATGCTCCAACCAATCTCCACAGTTGAAATAGATAGATTTGTCTGACAAAACATACCTTTGTGGCACGTGACGATGGGCAAAAATAAAATAGTCTATCGAATCTGTCTTGAGCACTTGGCGAGCATAGCGCACTTGCGGTTCTTCCTCATCAAGAAAAATCAGATCCTCTTTTTTATGGGATTTCCGGCTTTTATATGAGAAAAATCGAGCAACAGCAAATGCTATACGTGGGTGTAACATACTGTATACAAACTGATTAGGCTTAAAAGCAAAAATCGATTTAATAAGTCGATAGCGGTATTGCTTGCCTCCTATACCATCACCATGCCCAATGACACAACGCTTCCCATTGATAATAAACTGACGAGGATCATGATAAACTTGACAACCTATCTGTTCTGGAAAAAACTCTTGAAGCCACATATCATGGTTACCCGTGAAGTAGTATATTTGCACTCCTTTGCATCGAAGGTCGTAAAAGATGTTAAAAAGCTTGAAATATCCTTTAGGCATTACATCCTGATATTCAAACCAAAAATCGAAGATATCACCCAGCAAAAAAAGGTGTTGGATTTTATCCGACATCTGATGCAGGAACTGTACCAGCAACTCTTCACGAAAACGGCTCTCACTATCTGCCGGCACAGCAAAATGAGTGTCAGAGATAAAACAGGCGTTTCCTTGTATGGTGATAGGCTCTTCTGAAGATTTCATAGTAAATGAGTCTTAAAATTTATTAACCCACTCGGCCACCTCCACAGAGGAAATTTTCTTCATACACTTGAAGTGTTTGTGCGGGCATCTCTTATGACCAAGTTTGGAACATGGACGACAGTGCAAAGGATAGACCTCAAAATTGCGAAATTGAGTCCTCATACCTGGCATATAAGGATACATTCCAAATTCAGGAATTGTATTACCCCACAAGACTGCTGTTGGCTTTTGGAATGCAGCTGCAATATGCATTAATCCCGTATCTCCCGTGATTACACAATCAGCCTGTTGCAGGATAGAGGCCGTTTGAAAGAGCGTGTATTTACCGCATCCATTATATGCGCGCTCACCCAAAGCATCTTCCACTTCCTCGGCTGCTTTTTTCACATCCTCGCCGCCCAGTAACATAACTGGTTTGTGAAGGATTCTGCCTATCTCTATAACTTTCTCCACAGGAATGCGTTTAGTTGCATGTGCTCCTGCCATTACTATTGCCACGAATCCATCTTCAAACACCATAGGAAAATCATCTTCGTCAAAAACACCACTTTCTGGAATATAAAATTCCAAACCTTTATGATCATTATAGACGCTCAGCATGCGAACGGCTTCAAAATAACGATTGACGATATGAATATCGGGCAAAAAGTTGAGTTTCAAATGCACACACATCCATTTTTTAAAGTTGAGTTTCTTCAAACGTAAAGGAGTAATATGCAGGCGTCGGCACAATTGGCGAGAACGGTGATTATTTTGTAAGTCTACTACTGTATCAAAATTCTCGGCTTTCAAAGTATTGACAAGTTCATCCTTTTTGTCTGTATCATACAGATGCAAATGATCGATGTGCGGGTTATAGGCCAACACATCTTTCATTGATTTCTTAACTAAAAAGTGTAATTCAGACTTCGGAAACTGTTCCTTGACAGCTCTGATGACTGGTGTCGTCAGTACAATATCTCCGATTGAACTTAATCGGATTATTAAGATTTTCATTGACGACGGGGGTTGTATTTCATCCATAATAGTATAAAAAATTTATTGATGTTCGTTAATAAATTTATGGTTATGATTATCTACAGGCGTACCATAAATGCGCAATAGATAATGCTTCATCTTCTCGGGGGCGACATCAGCACATACCGATTGACGTTGGAGATAGACCTGAAAATTAGCTTTGTCTTCCTCGGTATAAAAATCAGCATAAGTAGAAGCATTGTGCAGCATGTCGTTAGCTATATAGTTGTTCGGATAAAGTTGATAGTTTTGATATATCTGTTTATCTATCAATTTACAGACAGCATCCAATTTAAGGTTATTGTTCAATTCAGGATCGATAGTGTCAATTTCCTCATGCAAGGGAGTTCCCAGTGTTAGGGCAACACGACCTTTCTGTTGGAAAATACCATGTTTAATACTACTAAAATCCTCTCCCGGCTGTTTTTCATAGTGTCCTAGTTCCTTCATCGCTTCCTCTCGGGCCTTCAAGGCATCACAGGGCTCATACTCATATGAGATAGTCATTGGAACAATGTTCATTGCCTTGATAGTTTGCAGCAGGTCTTTGGTATGACCCATAGTAATCATCTTCAAAAGACCTTGTTTTGTGAAGTCGTCGCCATTTTTGGTACGCCCATCACGTTGAGCAATCCAAACAGACTCGTTATCTTCAAATAGACTCTGTTGAATATATGCAGCGAGATGGTGAGAATTTTCTAAACGCTCGCGAATGTCGGTAGCATCACGTTTGACAACAATCATCTTATTTGTTCGACCAATCTCACCGACCAAAGGTGTTGTCAACAAATTGTTGCCAATGCAAATCCTGGAAGAAAGATGTCCGGAGACAAAAAAATAGTACTGCAACATTGCCGGATCAAAAGTAATATCACGGTGGTTGCTGATATACAGATATGACTTGTGGAGGTCGGTATTCTCGATGCCGGAAAGTGTCAAGCCATGTGTAGTAGATTTAATAAAGACCTCCAAGATCGGGCGGATAAAGTTAAGCTGAATATCACTAATAGATTGCCACTTTTCAAGTCCGTCGCGAAATTCCTCCATGGAATAATTTGGAAGACATTGTCGCACAACATCCTGAAAGCGAGGTTCCTCGGACAATCTTAGATAAGCAGCCTTAGCCTCTTCAAAATTATATGGTCTTATATCTTCAAATTCACCCATTTTAATGAATAAAAAATGCGCTGCAAAGATAATGAATTTATTGATATAAAGAGGATAGGAAACGGATGGGCACGGGGATGGTTCTCCTAGCGGAGATCTGGGGAAAGAGAATGGGTAAATCATTGGGATAATTGATCCCCGTAGTAATCACACGAAGACTCTTTTGAATAGATGCAAACGCTTTAACTCCACGAGTCCCTCTGGAATCTCGTAGAGATTCCATCCCTGTAGAAACCCGTGAGGCCCCCGATTCCTACCTACGAAGCACGGCAAAATCATACGGACTCACCAAGGAATCTCGTAGAGATTCCATCTCAAAACAATCGTCAAAATTAACTATAAATTGTAAAAAGCGTTGATTATCAAAATGTTACAAATAATATATTATTTTTGCTGCCTTATAATTTATTAACTACTATGGCTAATGTTTACTCCCAACTCTACAATCATTTCGTAATCGTAGTACAGCATCGCGACTGTTTGATTCAACCCGAATGGCAAGAAGAATTGCACAAATATATGACTGGATGTGTAACCAACCACAAGAAATGTAAATTGCTCAGCATTGGAGGAATAGCCGATCATGTTCATCTTTTTGTTGGAATGGGACCTGACATTTCTCCTACTGAACTCATTACTGATGTCAAAAGAAGTGCCTCCTTATGGATTAATCAAAAATTCTACAGCCCAGGGGTGTTCTCCTGGCAAAAAGGATATGGAGTATTCAGCCATGCGCGGTCTACCTTGTCAACCGTGTGCAGGTACATTCAAAACCAAGCAGAACATCACAAGACAAAAACAATGCGAGAAGAATATATCCATATGCTGAAAAATGCGGGGGTAGAATATGACGAGCAATACATATTCAAAAACATATTTTAATTCGTAGATGAATCCTCTACGAGGATAATCGGCGGATAGCAATAGGGAACGCGCGAGGCTACAGGGATGGATCTCCTAACGGAGATCCGGAGAAAAGAGTGTGGGAAAATCATCGGAATAATTGATTTTTCTAATAATCGCACGAAGACCCATTTAAATGCTAAAATGGATCTACGGGGATGGTTCTCCTAGCGGAGATCCAGGGAAAAATATACGAAAACGTCCTTTAATTCGTAGATGAATCCTCTACGAGGATAATCGGCGGATAGCAATAGGGGACGCGCGAGGCTACAGGGATGGATCTCCTAACGGAGACCCGAAGAAAAGAGTGTGGGAAAATCATCGGAATAATTGATTTTTCTAATAATCGCACGAAGATTCTTTTGAATAAATGCAAACGCTTTAACTCCGCGAGGCCCCTTGGAATCTCAGAGAGATTCCATCCCTGTAGAAACCCGTGAGGCCCCCGATTTCTACCTACGAAGCACGGCAAAAGCACACGGACCCACCAAGGAATCTCGTAGAGATTCCATCTCAATCCCGAAAAAAATGTATTTTCGCAGGTCACATGACGATAAATCTAATAAATTGTACAACATATACAAAATCAACAAATTATGGAAGCTTTAACCCATACACAATTTGAATTTCCGAAACAAAAAAGCGTTTATCATGGCAAAGTTCGTGACGTGTATAACATTGACGACAAGGTCTTGGCAATGGTAGCCACCGACCGTATCTCAGCATTTGACGTTATCTTGCCGAAGGGTATTCCTTGTAAAGGTCAGATTTTGAATCAGATAGCAGCCAAGTTCTTGGATGCCACAGCCGACATCTGTCCGAATTGGAAATTAGCCACTCCGGACCCGCGCGTGACGGTGGGTGTCTTGTGCAAAGGCTTCCCTGTAGAGATGATTGTACGCGGTTATCTCTGCGGCAGCGCTTGGCGTTTTTACAAAAACGGTGGCCGTAACCTCTGCGGTCATATCTTGCCCGAAGGCATGCGTGAGAACCAGAAGTTCCCGACACCCTTGATCACCCCGACCACCAAGGCAGAACAGGGCGAACACGATGCCGACATCTCCAAAGAGGAGATTCTCGCAAAAGGTCTGGTTTCTCCGGAAGACTACGCAGTTATTGAGGATTACACCATGAAGCTTTTCATGCGCGGCACCGAAATTGCTGCTAAGCAAGGTCTTATCCTCGTGGATACTAAATACGAATTTGGCAAGGCCGACGGCAAAATCTACCTCATCGACGAAATCCATACGCCGGATTCATCACGTTATTTCTACGCTGACAAATATGCAGAGAACTTTGAGAAGGGACTACCGCAGAAACAACTCTCCAAAGAGTTTGTTCGCGAGTGGCTCATGGCCAACGGCTTCCAAGGTCAGAAAGGCCAAAAAGTGCCCGAGATGACACCGGAAGTAGTGGAAAACATCACCAAACGTTACATTGAGCTCTACGAGCATATCACGGGTGAGAAGTTTGAACCTGCCTCCGCCGTCAATGTGGAGAAGCAGATTTTCGACAACGTCAGCAACTGGCTGAAGAATTGTTAAGCTTCTTCCCTTCTTTTCAAAAAATATAAACCCCGCAAGGAAAATTGCGGGGTTTGTTTTTATGTGTCATGCAATTCAAAAATGGGTTGAAAAGGAAATAAGACTTTGACCCCGCAAAAAACTTGGATTTTTTATAATCTGCTGAATATAAATATTTTGCATTATTCTTCCGAAGAAAAAAAATGTATTAAGGGGTTCACCCCGCGAAAAACCTGAGTTTTTTATAATCAGCTGAATATGAATATTTTACCTTATCATTCCGAAGAAAAAAATATATTAAGGGTTTCACCCCGAAAAAAACCTGAGTTTTTTATAATCAGCTGAATATGAATATTTTACCTTATTATTCGAAGAAAAAAAATTTATTAAGGGTTTCACCCCGAAAAAAACTTGGATTTTTATAAACGTATGATTATCAAAGTATTAATTATGTACTGTTTATTTGTTTCGCCCCATCGGGGCTTCTGGTAAACCACACACCATCACAACAGGGGTTTGCACCCCTGCCTGTAATCTATCGCCCTTTCAGGGCTACCGAGCCCGACAGACCGACTTTTTAAAACATCATCGGGGCTACCGAGCCCGGCAGACCGCCGGCCTTCAAGACTCCAGAATATGTTTTGGTTTATTTCACCCTCACTTCATCCGTCATAATCCAGGTCTTCTCGCCAGGATTGGAGTGCCAAGTGGGCATCTGCTCCACAGGCTCTGCCACTATTCTGACAAATTTTACTTTCTTATTCGGAATCTTATGGCGCAAAATGCAGACGCGTGGCTTGCTGTTCTCTTTCAACGTCGGGTCAAAAGGCAACACCACCTCCTCGGGATTGCTGTACTTCTTGCCATCTTTAGAGAAAGAGACAAGGACTTTCTGCGGCATATACACCCACTGCGACGGGTGGTGCGCGAAACTCAAAACCAATTCGGAAACACTCTTATAGTCTTCCAGTTGCAATAAGAGATTCATCGTATCTCCATAGTAGCCGACCCAGCCTTCACGAAAGTTGGCGGGATTGCCTATCCTCGTATCTACCAATGTCTTCTCTGGATCCTTATCATACGGAGCGGTCGGTGCGCTCTGCATTGTGACTGTTCTTTTTTCAAAGGGGATCATTCCTCCTCCACACCGACCTATTGATACCTCTCTTGTATCATTTTTATCCACAAAAAAATGATTAAACAGTTCTTCACCATCTCCTATGTGTAAATGAAGAATGAAAGCCTGTCCTCTTGTTTTGACAAGATCACGGTCCGCAATACCCGGTCCACAAGTGGCTGTACCCAAACCAGCCTGGGCAACATCGATGTTTAATGTGTAATATTCTGTCCGTTGCAGCTCATTCGTGTGCTTTGCCTGTTCAATATTCTGATCATCATAAGGGTAGATGCTGAATTGACAGTTTTTACTTTCAAGTTGAGCAGAAAGAACTCGTTCGTGTTTTCTGTTGAAGAGTGACACATATCTCGTCTCCATACGGTTCCCTGCCGCTTGAGGATGGACATAATGATGGAAGAGACTGTCGGTAGGAACCTCGTAATGACCTATAAAACCGCATGCCTGACGGTCAGGGTAAGTTTCCTGTGCATGACCTACCCATTCGGTGGTAACCAATTCGTCCGACACTTTCATCTGCGCACCAATTTTGGGTAATGAAGGAACCCAATCATCAACATCCACCATATAGTAAACCAGAACATCTCCTGAACACAAAATACTATAAAACTCCCTTACGCCAAAGACTAACTCTCCGTTTTCATTATATGCTTTCTTTCTGACAGTTATATTTTGTGAACTCTTCCACTCATCCATCTTTTCAATTTCTACATCATCCACTTTCCAGGTGAGATTATCCAATCCTATTCTGCGCCAGAGCAGTTCCCCATGACCGTCCACATGGTCATTATCCGTGGGCGGACGCCAGAAATCAAGTTGAGGCCCTTCTGTAACAACCTCTGAAACACCATCATTGATTTTTGTTATCTTTCCTTTTTTCAAATCAAATTCCACATTTACAGAACCAGTCCTTATATTTAGAAGATCTCCTTCTTTCTCTGTACTAACAAATGAATCACCAAAAATGGAGACAGAATTTTCCTTTGTAGGCACGGGCAACTTGAACTGCTCGTAGGCAACGAGACTGTTAGAAGGACTATCTAATTGCCATTGTTGTAGATTCTGCCTTTTAGTAGATAACGTGAAATCCAGCATCACATCTTGTCCTGGTGAAACAGAATCCAAATCCCGTATTATCTCTATAAATTCTTGTGGAACAGTAAAATAACTGGTATCGTGTGGAGCGAGAGATATAGGAATTGGTCTTAGATGACCACGGAGAGGTCTGGCAAGGTATTTATCTGGATGCACTGACCATTCATGTGCAACGTCGGGACGTAACCAACAAGCCAGCGAATACTCCTCCAAGTATGTGAAATCAAAGCGGTTGATAATACGGAACTGCAATTTTTTCAAATCTACAGCCTCAATCTTTATTGGCTGATAAACCTTCCGCACTTCCGCCAGCTGCGGATGCGGCTTCCGGTCGGGATCCACCAGACCGTTGATGCAGAAGTTGCCGTCGGAGGGCATGTTCTCCCCGAAATCGCCACCGTAGGCATAGAATTCCCGACCTTGGTCATCCTTTGTCAGCAGCCCTTGGTCCACCCAGTCCCAAATGCAGCCACCCTGCAGTTGAGGGTACTTGTAGATGGTGTCCCAGTAATTTTGGAGGCCGCCACAGCTGTTGCCCATTGCGTGTGCGTACTCGCACATAATGAACGGCCGCTCCCGATGTTTCTGAGCATATTGCGAAAGATAGTCCGCCGAGGGGTACATAATAGTCACAATGTCGGTGTTACGGTCGTAGAGGGCACGCTCATACTGGATGGGGCGGGTGGTGTCCTTGGCCTTCAGCCAGTCGTAAGCCGCCTCGTAGCAGACACCGTTGCCCGATTCGTTGCCTAACGACCACGAGATGATGCACGGATGGTTCTTGTCGCGCTCGTACATATTACGGGTACGCGCCACCGTAGCCTCCTTGAAATCAGCGCGTTTCGCCAGCGACTTCTCCCCGTAGCCCTGCGCGTGCGACTCCGCATTGGCCTCGTCGATAACATACAAACCATAATAATCACACAGACGATAGAATTCGGGCGCATTGGGGTAGTGACTGGTGCGGACCGTGTTGATGTTGTTGGCTTTCATCAGCAAGATGTCCTGCTCCATACGTTCAACGCTAACGACATGTCCTGTTTTGGGATCGTGCTCATGGCGGTCAACTCCGCGGATGGTTATGGGTACTCCATTCACCAACAATAGTCCGTTTTCGATTCTCACGTTGCGGAAACCGATGGGAATCTCGATAAAATCGAATATTCTGATCTGATCCTTGCGGAAGCGGTCCGAAAAATAGATTGTCAGAGTGTACAAATAGGGTTTCTCGGCATTCCAGGATTGGATATTGGGGACAAACAATTGAAAATGAATGGTTTTTTTACCTGTATTTTGAAATTGGATTTCCGCGGATTTCCGTAGGGTCGAATAATTATTCGACATTCCGTAGGGCGAATGA
Source organism: Bacteroidales bacterium (assembly GCA_024686335.1). Classification (GTDB taxonomy): domain Bacteria; phylum Bacteroidota; class Bacteroidia; order Bacteroidales; family WCHB1-69; genus F23-D06. Next base: position 61,581 of record JAILCI010000054.1, read on the forward strand.
TTATTTGACATTCCGTAGGGCGAATGATTATTCGCCCCTACGCCATTATCATTCAAATTCGCGGTTAAATAAAACGTTTTGCCATTTAATGTTTCATCCAAATTCTCCACCACCACCTCCACATCCAAAATCCCGTTTTGATACGTCGAATCCAAATCCGCCACTACCTTATAGTCCAAAATGTGCGTTTTGGGTTGGGTATAGAGGGTGATGCCACGCTCAATGCCGCTCAGCCGCCAGAAATCCTGGCACTCGAAATAGGAACCGTCGCTCCATTTGAAGACCTGCAAAGCAATGAGATTGCGCTCGCCGAACTTCACGAATTGAGTAATATCGAACTCGGAATTTGTCTTGGCATCTTCACTGTAACCCACAAACTCGCCGTTAACCCAGAGATAGAAACAAGACTTCGCGCCCCCAACATTCAGGATAACCTGCTGTCCTTCAGATTTTTTGTCGATATTCACCCATTTGCGGTAACTGCCCACAGCGTTGCCCTTCACGGGAACTTTCGGCAACTGGCTGTTGTCGAAATCGTTGGTGGTGTTCACATATACGGGTACTCCATAGCCGTTGAGCTCCCAGTTGCCCGGCACGGGGATAGCGCCCCAACTGCTATCGTCGTAGTCGGTACGGAAGAAATCCGTAGGTCGCTCGTCAGCATTGGAGACATAGTAGAACTTCCACGTGCCGTCCAGACTCTCCACGTATGGATTGTCTGCTGTGAAAAGGTTGTTTTGGGGAATATGGGCCCGCGGGTAAAGCTTGTTCACCTCGAACACAGCAGGATCTTGCCATTCGGTAAAGGTCTGGGCGGAGAGGCCGAGACAGAAACAGAATATGGTAAGGAGTGTAAATGATCTTTTCATAGCGAATGATTTTTGTTGAACTGTTGAGTTGTTGAACTGTTGAATTGGGCTATCTGTCCTCCAAATATGGAAGAATATAATCGCGCAGATCAACCCGCATCAGTTGTGCCGGAATGTCTATGCGAAAACCCATCACACTTTTCTGGAAATGTTCACACGTGACATAATAATCCAATGCATTAGAGGTAGCTATACATTCCATCTGCGCTCGATTTGGAGTGGCGAACTCCAGTCTCCGTTTATTTCCGGAAAAAAAGAAATTATCCTTGTAATCGTAAAGCAAAACTAGAAAAGGCTGAAGTGCAGACAAAATATTACTTTTGTCATAATTATAACCACAAAGGACAATTAATTGATGGTCAGGAAGGTATGTTGCACCCGTAATGAGCCCTTTGACGTTATAGCTATCTCTCCTTTGAGCTATGTGGGTGCCCGGAGTGTTAGGTAGACTGTAAACCGTAGTCTGAGCAGTTGCCCATTGCTTCGTAAAAAGGTAAATGCTATCATCCGTAACAATGAAAGCCTCGCAGTCGAAATCGGTAGCTTGCGGATGCTTCGTGAAATCAGTCTGATCTTCGTATGAAAAACGAATGGTATCTATGATAAACTGCTGGTTTACGATAGATTTTTTATCAACACGAAGAATTTGGAGATTACGTCGGTTGCCACTGTTATTGCCAATATCGCCAAAGTAGAGATAAAGACTATCTTGAGAAATCTCTTCGGTATCCTGATTCTTTATCTTTTTAAAACAAACAGTCTCAAGAGTAGAACCATTTGTGCTGTCGATACCATAGATGCAATTGTCATTATGATCATTATAGGTCCAATAACTATTATTCCAATAAAATAGTGAGGAAGAACCTGTTACGAGAGAGTCCAACCTGCCTAGCGATTTAGCTTTAATTCTAGAGAGTGCATATTTACAACTCCCATCATTGACCGTAGCATTCGTGTCATAATTATGGGCTAACGGATCCGTGCAACCACATACTTGCTCCTGAGACCAAGCGGTAGATATCAGCAGAATAAAGAATGCAATAAAGGGAACAAATACTCTTTTCATAGCGCAAAGATAGTCTTTCTTTTAGTCATTTTTAATGAAAAAAATAGATTTTCTTTCCCTATCTTTGCAAAGAATCAAAAGATATGTCCCTGATGATATAGCTCTATTATTCAACAAAATACAATTGTCTTTTAAAACACCTCCCGATACTTTCCGACCTAGCATATTGACAATTTCATATCGAGCACCCTCAAAATCTTGGGGAAAGTCGATACAAAGTTTATCATGGACGGGATTGGGATATAACTTGAATTCGGATGTGCGGTTTTGGTGATTGTGAATGTTTGTTGGATTATCAGAAACCCCGAATTCGCTAAGATACGGTAGAAGATAATCGCGCAGATTAACATGCCACAGCTGTGCAGGAAGGTCTATATCAACATCGGCCAGCGTGGTCTCGAAGTGTTCACTTGTTAGATAAAAGTCTAGGGCATTATGTGTAGCGACTGCCTCTATCTGAGCCCATGTTGAAAAGTCAAAATCTAACCTCCTTTTATTGCCAGAAAAGAAATTATCTCCTTGAAAATCATACAGCAAGACAATAAAAGGATGCAGAATGGAGGAAGTATTAGCAATATCAAAATCGTAACCGCAAAGGGCAACTAGTTGACACTCTGGTATATAGGTAGCACCAGTAATAAGGCCGTTAACATCATAGGTCACACAACGATGGGCAATATGGCTGCCGGGCGTTTTTGGAAAAGAATAGATGGTAGTTTGCAAGGAGTTCCACTGTTTAGTAAAGAGATATATACTATCATCCGAAACGATAAAGGCTTCGCAATCAAACTCAGTAGCTTGAGGATGATAGGTGAAATCTGTCTGATCTTCATAGAAAAACGAGATAGTATCCACTTCAAACGTCTGATCCAGAATAGATTCTTTAGAGATTCTCAAAATATGCAAATCTTCTCTGGATCCACTATTATTGCCAACATCTCCTAAATAGAGATAGAGACTATCTTGAGAAATCTCCTCTATGTCATAATTAACTATACCATTGATATACAATATATTATTTATCTCTGCTGTAGTTGTATCTATATGGTAGAGACAATTGTCCATATGATCATTAAAAGTCCAAAATCCCTCATTCCAATATAGCAATGAGGATGTACCATCCACCGTAGAATCCAGAGTTCCGATCACTGTGGCATCAATTATAGTCGAAGCGTAGAGGCAACTTCCGTCATTGATGGTGGCAGCTGCATTGTAGTTGACAGCTAGCGAGTCTGTGCAGCCGCAGAGTTGGGACAGCGATTCCTGAATAGTCGCAACAAAGAGTCCGAAAACAACAAAAAGTATGCGTATGACCGATTTACTTGATGGACTTTTTTTCATACATGGCAAAAATAATAATTTTGCACGTTTCTTGGTTCTTAACAATTTTTATCAGAAAAATAGTTTAACTTTTTCAGAAATCATTTATATATCATCAAACATAAAATATTACAACAATAAAATCATTATGACAAAATCCAATTTTACACAAGAGGTTTTAAATGACATCCATGACTTTTTGAAACAAACCAGTAAAATTTTTGCCAATGAACGCGACTTTCAGATGAACCTTGCAGTTTATCTGAAAAGTACAAAGCATTATGATGTCAATGTCGAATATCGTGTATCTTCAGAAATCATATCATCTCTACTTGATCCAGCTATAGCTAGGCGTTGTACATATTATCCTTGGCTGCAAGCCAAAAGCGACAACCCTCAAGAGATGTATGTGGACATAGTTGTTAGTAACGGACAAGAATTCGTTCCAGTAGAGTTGAAATATAAGAAAAGGGAAGAAATGGGAAGTGTGGTTCTGTTTGGTCAAAAGATGGGCAAAGGGATTATCTTAAAGGATGATTCCGCACAAGATCTTGGTCGGTACAGTTTTTGGAAAGATGTACGAAGATTAGAGTTTCTAGCGCAATCGTTCGACAATGTCAAAAATGGTATCGCCATTCTTGTCACCAACGACGCTTCTTACAAAACAGATTCCTGTACAGAAACCCAAAGTAAAAACTTCGCAATAGGCGATGGTAGTGAAACTTACCATAAAGACACTAATTGCTGCTGGCCTTTCAATCCATTGGATGCGAAATCTTATAAGTCATATCCAAGTTTTAAATTAGCTTTCGAAAAAGAGGTGATTTGGAATGAATATACCAATAGTGGTATTATATTCCATTGTGCTGAGGTGGTGATTTAGAATCACCTCAACCACTCTTTAGCGACATTTCTTTATCTCCCTAACTAGCACCTTTCCGTCGGTCACGGAAAAAGAAACCTCATAGCCATCAAAGGGAAAACCATAAATGCGGGTTTCATCGTGGTGGTATGCAGGGCGCGGGTCCTGGGCAAGGACCTCCTTAAGTTTCAGCACTCGCTCCTCGGGCCATTTCTTGACCAACTCATCTGGAATCTCCACAGAGAGTTGGTAGTCCTCATGCTCTTGAGTGAACCCCTTTGATGCTTCCGGATGGCAATCTGTTGTGAGCAGATAGGGCTTGATATCATAGATTGGGGTGCCGTCCATCAGGTCGGCACCACCCACAAGGAGTGTGGGATTCTTTGGCGACAGATCGACCTCTATAAGCTCCACACAGGAAAGACCTATGGGATTCGGGCGAAACGGTGAACGAGTGGCAAAGACGCCCATGCGCCAGTTGCCGCCAAGTCGAGGTGGACGCACGGTCGGCGACCATTGCTCCTGTTTCACTTCAGAGAAACCCCAGATCAGCCAGAGATGCGTGAACTCCTCAATGCCGCGCAGAGCTTCCGCATTGCGATATTCGGGTTCGAATACAATGCGCGCCCGCAACGACGGCACTAAACCGCTCTGGCGCGGAATGCCGAACTTTGACGGAAATTCACTTCTAATATGTGCAATAATTTTCATATTTTCAACTATTTAAAATCCATCTCCACACAGGAATCACTTCTATCAAAAAGGATTCTTCCTCTATTGTACGCTCATCATTATAGGTAAGAATTATACCATGATATTCAGGATATGCGCGAAGAAATGAACGCATTGCTGAAACTTCTCGACGATAAGTCTCATCATCAGACAAACTGTGACAGACTTGAATCGCAGTCTTATTCTCGGGTATACAAAAATCTATCTCAACATTTTTATTGTAATAATATAATCGGGTATCTTCTTGTGTGTTTCTATACAAAGAATTTAAATGGCTGGCCACTAAATTTTCCAACAATTTGGTTTTCCCGTCCACATAAAAGAGATTCAAAATACCATTATCAATAAAATATCTTTTCATGGTGGTTGTCTGTTCCGTCAATGGAGAATTCAGATTTGGTATAGAAAAAATGACATATGCTTCCTCCATATAATCCAAATAATCGTGTAAAACAGGATAGCTGATGGAATCACCAGAGGCCTTGATGATATGCATAAGTCTATTTTGAGAAACAGGTTGCAACACACTCTCAGCAATTTTTCTCGCCAAAAGGCGTAACACTCTAGGTGACCGGATTTTATTGCGAATGACCACATCTCCTATCAGGATTTTTTGATATAAAGAATTTAACCATTCTCTTTTATTACTTTGTGAAAAAGTCTCGGCAAAGCCGCCATATTGAAAATAATCTTCAAAATACCTAAAGATGCGTGATCTTACCGTGGAATCATAATACCAATTATTGAACAATTCAACTTGATGATACTGAAGATATTCTAAAAAAGAGAAGGGAAATATTTCACGTGATATAAAGCGACCGCCTAGAACACCAGCTATCTCGCTACTCAACATTTTTGCATTACTTCCAGTAACCATCACTCTGTACTTTTGATCGGCCAGTCGACGAACAAATTTCTCCCACCCATCAACCTGCTGAATTTCATCAAGATATACAAATGGTTTTTTATTCTCAAACAACTCATAATAACAATCCAACAAAACTCCCAAATCTTCTACTGTTAAGTCGGCGAGACGTTCATCCTCGAAATTAATATAAAGAAAGCCATTGGCAGGAACCACCCTTTCATTCACATTTTGCTGAATATCTTGATACAAAAGAGAAGATTTACCTGCTCTACGTACACCTACTAAAACATAATTTACATGAATATCAAAGTGGTGCTTTCTTTTTAATAGAACAGCATTAAGGGATTCCCTCTGCCACTCTAAAATAATATTCTTAATTAGTTGTTTGTCCATAAATATTATAAAATACGATTTGCAAAAATACAAAAATATTCGAAAGTATAATTTATAATATTAAAGGATTTTGTTCTGGGTACAAAAAAAGAGGATGAATCATCATCCTCTCTCGGTGTGGTGCTGACGGGAATTGAACCAGTGACACACGGATTTTCAGTCCGTTGCTCTACCAACTGAGCTACAGCACCATCTCAGTTAATGAGGTCGCAAAAATACACTTTTTTTTCATTCCTCCACCTTCTTCTAAAAAATATTTTTATTTAATTGATAATTAAGGTATTATGATATTTTTCATAGAAAAAGATAGCTTCTGATAAAATTATCCGGGTGACTATTTTAGGAGAATATTCAATAAAAAAGGTTATTCGTATGTGATTTCTATTGTGCTATCGGCATTAAGATCGGCAAGAACGGAGACCTTTCCCTGATAATAGGCAATCTCCAAACAACCTAACGGATTATCGGTAAGGATAAAACTGTTGCAGTCTTTATAATTATCAGCATAGATGGCCGTCTGCCAGTCGTTGGAACTCTTCACCACTGCTTTAAATGGACGATTGCCGACAGCCTCCTTGAACATCTGAACCGGAATATTGGTGATAGCATTGAAGAAAGCATCCACATACATGATTTTTCCTTCGATAACATGTTGATTTTTATTATGAAAGGCCTGTTCCATCAATTTTAACACAAAGCTATTATATTCAGTGGTAACCTGTTGAACATTATTATTCAACAGTGCTTCTATCATTTTCAGGACTTTATCAATAGCAGTAGCTGAATTGTCTACAAACTGTCTTCCCATTAAAGGAATACCAGCATTTTGAAACATCATGGTAAAGATGCCGTTATCTTCCCCGATGAAATGATGACCATTAAAAGTAAGGAGCACAGGATTATATGTTGAAGAGAAAGTTGTGTTAGTCAAAATCAGATGTATTGAACCTTCCGGAAAGCGACTATAGCTCTGTTTCATCAGAAAAGCGGTCTGGCCGATGTTATACATATCAATATGGTGACTCACGTCCAGCAGCACTGCGTCGGGAGCAACATTCAGCAAAGATGCCTTTAGAAAAGAGACATAAGGGTCGCGTAAACGCCAATCGCTTATTAAGGTAATGGTTGGTCTCATTGTTGGGGATTTTTCGCGGCAAAAATAATCTTTTTTACGCTTCATCCCTACCAATAATTATTGTATTTTTGCTCTTTCGTAATAAAAACAGAAGAAATGAAAAAGATAGTTTTCCTCCTCTTGGTGGCATTTGCCTTCACCTTAAGCGCCAAAGCGCAACATTTTGACCAATATTTTGAAGACAAGACCGTCAGAATCAACTACCTGCACATTGGAAATGCTCACTCTGAGAGTATCCGTATAGATCAATATAAGGTTGGTGACGGGTGGTTCGGCACTCGTGCTTTTCTCAAGGATCCTTACAACTACGGAGATATCACAGTGGAAGTTTACGACTCCACCAGTAACAAGCTGATCTACAGCCGCAGCTACTCGACGCTCTTCTGTGAATACCGTACCACAGAGCGTGGCGAGACTGAGGTCGCAGAGATGGAGGAGTGTGTCAACATACCCATGCCGAAACAGACTGTGAGATTGATTTTTGTCGCCTATGATCGGAGTCGCGTAGCAACCAAATTGCTTGATATCTTCATGAATCCGACGACAACGGCCATGGCACCTATGACAAAGGACTATCCTGTGATGAACCTCCATAAGGGTGGTTCGCCCAAGAAAGCCATCGACATTCTGCTCATCCCTGATGGCTATGCCAAAAGCGATGCCAAACTGTTAAAGCATGATATGAGGCGTTTTGCCTCCTACATCATGAACTGTTCACCTTACAAGGAGATGGCTAAAAAGGTCAATATCCGTGCTATCAAAGGTTTTTCCGAACAGTCGGGCATCACTCAGCCGCAAAACAACTTCTATGTGAAGACCTTGCTTAACTGTACCTACAATGCTCTAGATTTGGATCGTTATCTTATGTGCCTCAATGTATGGAACATGTACGATGTAGCTGATGACGCGCCCTTTGATGCTATCATCATCATCTGCAACAGCGAGAAATATGGCGGCGGCGGTATTTACAACTTCTACTGCACGGTCTATAACCATGGCGAGTATCCAGACTACGTGGTTGTTCACGAGATGGGTCACCTTATTGGTGGTCTGGCTGACGAATATTACACATCAGAGGTCTCTGTTCAAGACTTCTACCCTGCTGGCACAGAACCTACTGAGCCGAATGTAACCACTCTGGTAGACTTCGACAGCAAGTGGAAAGACTTAGTCAAGGAGGGCACACCTATCCCAACACCAACATCTACCAAGAACTCTCCAGACTACGACCGCGTAGGTGCATACGAGGGTGGTGGATACGTCTCCAAAGGAGTCTATCGCCCAACCCAGCACTGCACTATGAACACTATCGTATACGACGACTTCTGCCCAGTATGTCTGCGCACATTAAAGTCAATGATCGACTACTATTCTTTGGAAAAAAGCGAATAAATAAAAGACGCTATAAAGAAGAATACATATCAATATACCGGCGAGCGATTGTCTTCCAGTCAAACTCTTGAAACCGACTCTCTGATAGGGTTTGGTAATTTTGTGGTTGTAACAAAAGATGTTGTAATGCTTGGCTAATACTCTCAACAGAATGAGCGTCCACAGCCTCACCTATGGATTCACTAAAGAGACCGTCTATGCCCTCCCCTCGGGTGTACAAAACTGACAATCCTTGGGAGAGCGCTTCCACATAGACCAATCCGAAGGTCTCCGTCAGAGAAGGCATAGCAAATACACTACTCTCCTGATAATGCTGCCGCAAAATAGGTTTGTCATATATAGGCCCATGACAGATAATAGTGTCGGGATTTTCTTGCGCCAGATGACGAATGGCCGTCTCTTGTTCTCCTTCAGCACCGATAAGGTGCAATTGAATGTCAGATATTTGCGCTTTTAAGGAGAGAACTGCATGCGCTAAACGTAAAACATTCTTATTTACGCTGAAATTACCCACATAAAGGACATGGTGATTATGAGCGTGATGTTCAGGATCAAGGTTTAAAGAATCAAGCCAATATTGGTTAATACCATTGCAGATGATCTCTGTTTTCTTCTCCACATCTTTACGAATACCAGCAAGGGTAAAATGATGGAGAAAGTCCTGACATAGAGCCGGAGATATGCAAATCACACGGGAAGCTTCTTTTAATACTGCTCGATGTACCCACCATAAATGTGGCATATAACGCATGAAATCATTTACATCAGTATTTCTTACAGCCACCACAAATGGGATGCCATAATGCTGTTTCAGATAGAGCGCCACAGCTCCATCGCTGAAAAGAGTGGTGGCATGAACACAAGATACTTTGGACATATCTACCTGTTCAACAATATGTTGTGCTATCTTTTCAATCTTGCGATGGAAGAATATACGGTGCCATTTTCGTAGCACATAATCATAGACAAACCTTGTGTTTTTAGCTTCAAAACGATTGGCATCCACCTTTGATGCATCGCGTAAAGGCACATAAATAGTCTGAGCAAGACCTTGCTCGTCCATCTGGCGATAGAGTTCTGTATGTACTTTACTGTTAACAAAATCGTTGCATATATGAAGAACAGAACCGTTTAGAGGCACTTCTTGCTGCTGCTCGGGCAGTTGATTCCATCGGAAAGAGGCACCGAGAAGTAGAAAAGCTAGCATTTGAACAGAACCCGGTCCATAAGGGAAACTCGGTTCTGCTAAGCTAACAATGAGTGGTACCATACAGACTACATAGCCCACATCGCGAATATCTGTTTTCCTTTGCCTGAAAAGATGATAGATAACGTTTCCAATGAAAAAAAGATAGAAAGCGAGCAGAGGTAACGAGAAAACACCATAACGTACCAATCTGAGCAGCGGATAGTTATGAATAAGAGACACTCCCGATTCTTCTTTCTGCTCACCATCTAGAACATGTTCAGAAACAAAATCAATACCTTGTCGATTGCGCTCCCATCTGTGAGTAGAGGCCTGATCCATCGTATATCCGCCATGACCTCCGAACATGAAACGTTTCAGCTCGTCTTTAACAAAACCATTATATACGATATAGAGAGATAGAACGAGACAGAGTGCACCGATAATTGTTTTCACATTTGCTTTCAGATGCAATTCTGACTCTTTTGCAAAAATAAATATGCAAAAGATGATAAGCGCAAAGAGGTCGGCGCGGGCACGAATAATGAATAATAACAAGAAGGATAGAACAAAAAGTATCATAAAATGACGACGCTCCTCCTTGAGTTTCATACCCCAAAAGAAAAGACTTGCCGCTCCTATAGCAAGGAGACCGCCCATTTGGTTTTTGCCTTCGTTGACCATGTAAAACTCTGGTACATAAAGACCCCCAGCAAAATAGAAGCAATTGAGGACAACCATCACCGCCAAACCTAGTGTGTAATAGAAACAGATATTAGCCCACTGTTTTGGTTTGAAGTCCATTCCCGTTCCGATACCAACACACAGAAAGACCACACCAAGCTGAAAGAGATCTTCAAAACGGAAATGCCTATGAGTCAAGCGAAAAATCAAAAACTCTACTCCAACGATAACCATCGTGATAAAGAGATATCTCATGAAACGGGGCGAAGCGTAACGTTCCAAAGAGAATGTCAACACTGCGGCCGTTGCCATGAAAGCCATAATTACATAGCGGATAATGTAATAGATAATTGTAAGATATACCCACGGAAGGTAAGAGACTACAACCAACGCAAGCGTGGCAATCAATAATATCTTAGCTATCTTGTCTTTCATTTTTTATTCGGTAATTGTAACATCTGACCGAAGAGGAGGTCTGTTTCGGGCAAACGGCCATAGTCAAAACCGCCACTTGGAGTAAAAGTAAGCTCGCCAAACCAGACTTTTCCGTTTTCCAGATAGAAGTCTGCTCTCACAAAAGGAAATGGCTTGGATAGTTTCTCCGCATAGTCAAAGAGTTTGTCAACACCTTCTGGTTTGGGTATGGTAAAGTCGGCCGGAGCTTCTTTTCCATTACGGTTCAGACGTTGTAACTGCCATTGGCGATCGAAGAAATAAAATTTCGGATGCTCCAGTTGACCTCGTCCATAGCAACAAAACATATACTTTGCCTCACCGTTAAAGCAATAGACCTTATAATCCACCGGAATAGTACACTCCATTGGTTCTATAAACTTCTCACAAATCAGCTGCTTTGGAAAAATATACTGAGGCTCGTAGGAAATCAAATGGAACTTAATCTTTTGAAAACGAAGAAGATTGCTTTTTGTCTTTTCTATGTCCAACTTGGACTTGTCTGTACATACCACATTTCCGCCGTTTCCAAAATTCCATTTGATCACAAATTTGTTTGGAAGGGCAGCCCAGTCAATGTCCTCTACGTTCTTATAGACAGCAATTTCCTCGTTGAGAATCTCCTCACATCCGCAATCGCGCACATATTCACGCACGCGCACTTTGTCGGCGCACTGGTTTACAAGAGCATTATCCTTATAGTAATACAACTTCATCCACTGTATCTTCTCATCCAACGTCTGAGGATTCTTCAGGTCAAGTCGACGATGGTGACAATGGCGAAACTGAAATCTGATGCTCCATTCAGGTGAGATGGTTGTCATCAAATAGTGAAGCCATAACCGTATATTGCTCCGGAACTCCATGTGGATTTAGTCTTTTCTTTATCGTAAAATAAAGTGCAAAAGTAATATTTTCAACAATACAACTACCTAAGCATCGTATTTTTCAAGTGCCGGATTCGTTCAAATATCGTTTCTGTCATCTCTCCAAAGGCGGGTCCATGGGCTGTCTGGCTGAGATCCGGGGCACGATTCCACTCTATCAGTATAGGCAGACCGTTTTCATCGATACCAAAATCCCAACCGATAAGGTTAAAGTATGGCAAACGCAAATGCAAAGTTTTGACAGTTTCAAGTACCTGTTGGAAAGAGGGAATGGCAAAACCCTTAAGCTGTGTGCCCACATCGGTGGTCAGGATTCTCTTCTCGCTGGGAGTTCCATAAGCGCAGTCGCGGATAGTGCCAGTAGCCAAGTCTATGTCAGCGTTAATGCCTCCGGCGGTTTCGTTGTCCACACTCTTGCCTACACGGCCAATGCGGACAACAACGTAAAGAATGAAGATCTCGTCACCTTGGCGATACGATAGCACTCGTAATGTGTTGAGTGATGTCGGATTAAGACGTGCCATCTCAGAGTGTTGCACCACCGCCTGCTGGATGATAAAGTTACGGTCATATTGGTCGACGAGCTGCTCTACAGTAAGATTTTCCTCCACCTGTCCATGGTCACTAGAGAAAACTCGGACTCCCTCGCCCCACATGCCTTCCTGGGTGGGTTTGATGACCACGCGGCCAAGGTCCTGACAACGTTCCAATGCTTCTGCACGAGATATAGGATTCTGACTATCATAAAAATAGCCATTCATATTCTTAATAATGGTAGCAGGGCGGTTCACATCCGGAAAATAGATGTCATAAATGCCCTTGTCAACATAAGCATGACGCAACTGAAAAGTGTTCAGTCGATAGATGACGTCGGTATGATACAAGCAGGTAGGCACATAGCGAATGGAAAAGTTGCCATTGCGCGACTGGAAATACTCGTGCCAATAGACAGGCACCTTCTGCCCTGTCAGTTTCTGATAAAACTGCAAAATATCCGACTTCTGGCCTGCTGTCAGAGGTTTAAGGTCGCAGACGGCGCACTTGCCTTTGATATTGGCAATGTCGCGCTGCCGCATACGGAACAGCATGTACCGATTGTAAATATTTTCAAACATAATAGGGATTATGGTTGTGCTACAATTATCTTCAATTTCCTGTTAGACAACTCGTTATTGAGACGTCCAAACTCGTTATTAGTCTCTGTCCGCTGCCAGGCGAGAAAACAATCACGGATCTCCTTACGCCAGCCACGATGGATAAACTGTTGGCCTGTGCGGTCCCACATATCATTGACTTCAACAATAAAAGGACCTTGATTAGTAAGAGCAATATCCCAACCAGCGGCTTTAACAAAGGGAAAAGCCTGTTGGAAAGTCTTGACCTTTTCACAGATTTCCTGCCAATTTTCAATCTGCACACCATTGATGGGTTGGTTGCTGTCGGGATGGTTATCAATCTCTGTGATATGCTCCCAACCATCGAAACGAATAGCGTCTTGCATAATACCTGTCTCCGTGTCAATGCAGGCGTCCACATTGCCGCCGGCGCCAGCGTTATCCACACAACGACCTACTCGTCCAATCTTGATGAAGGTGGCAGGAATCTTCACGGAACCATCAGGATAGAGTAACGTCATAAAACGCACTGTGTTAACTGAAGAGGCGTTAATAGCCTCCATTTGAGCAGTCTGATGGATGCACTGCTCTACAATCATCGGCTTGCCAGTCAAAAGTTCCGAAAACTTTTTCTCTTCGCCATTATGCAGGGTTACCATCTCATCATCATAATTTATGAACTTGACAACCAAGACGTTGCTTCCATGGGAAGTCTCGGTAGTCTTGAAGACACATTCCGATACGCCCTTGGACTCGAGAATTTGCAATAACTCTTTAGGGGAGTGGGCAATGGTGTCATTGCATGCTCGGCCGGCCTCGGGATCGTAATAAGCATAAAGGGTAACCATGGGAAGGCCGGCTGCGACCAGCGTCTGATGAGCTAAGTACTTGTTACGAGCCAAGATATAATACTTCGTCGGGTTCAACAAATCAAGGTAGTAACGTTGTTCATTGACACCCAAGAAGTTATGACGGAAACTCTCCGGACGATCGTACATCTTGTAGAGGTCATACTCCTCAATTGTCAGGCCTTTCTCTTTGCGCAGCTGTAGAAAATCAAACAAAACCTTTATTCGATGCCGAAATGATTCTGCGGGATAGTGAAAGAACCATCGTAACAGATGATATAAAAATCTTAATTTATTATATATCAACATTTTATATAAAAATCACTTTAAAAAAGTCCTAAAAGGACCAAAGCGCAAAAATAGAAATTATTTTAAAACGTATGATGGGTTGCCCTACCTTCCATCTAGGATTAATACGGCAGACTGCTGGCCATCCTTTTGCGACCACTGAATTTTATTGAACAGATAGTGTACATCGTACTTCCTGTCAAATCTATATTTCGCATCTCTATATGAAAATCTTCAAATTTTTATTATCTTTGCGGCCTCATTGAAAAAATCACACAAAATTACAATAACAATGAAAAAATTCTTTATCCTTATCGCTGTTGCCGCTTTAGTTATGAGCGGTAATATTGCTTTGGCTCAGAATGACGATGCCAAAGAAGAAGGCTATGTCTTCACCGTCAAGAAGGAGCTTCCCATCACTTCTGTGAAGGACCAAAACCGTGCAGGTACCTGCTGGTGCTACTCTGGTCTCGGCTTCATTGAGGCTGAATTGTTGAGAATGGGCAAGGGCGAGTACGATCTCTCTGAGATGTACATCGTGGCTAACACCTACAACGACCGTGCTATGGCCGCTGTTCGTACTCATGGCGACGTTTCCTTCTCACAAGGTGGTTCTTTCTACGATGTCCTCTATGGTATGAAGGCCTTCGGTCTTGTTCCGGAAAGCGAAATGCGTCCAGGCGCTGCATACGGTGACACCCTCTCCGATCACGGCGAGCTCTCCGCTCTTACCGACGCTATGGTGAAAGCTATCGCTACTGGCGACCACAAGAAACTTCAGACTGATGCCGATGGCAAACCCCTTTGGATCAAGGCTGTTGCTGCTGTTCACGAGACCTATCTCGGCAAAAACCCTGAGTCTTTCTCCTACAACGGCGTTACTTACACTCCGAAATCCTTCTACGAGTCCCTCGGTTTGAATCCTGATGACTACGTATCCATCACATCCTACACTCACCATCCTTTCTACGAGAAATTCGTTTTGGAAATCCAAGACAACTGGCGTTGGTCACAAGTGTACAACGTTCCGTTGGATGAGATGATGGCAATTTTCGACAACGCTATCAACAATGGCTACACCGTAGCTTGGGGTTCTGACGTCAGCGAGTCTGGTTTCAGAAACAACATCAAGAACGGTTTCTGCGTTCTTCCTGACCTCGCAGGTGACACCAAGGCTGTAGGCAGCGACATGGCACACTGGACTGGCCTCTCCACCGCTGAGCGCGCTAAAGAGTCCACCAGCAAACCGACTCCTCAACGTTGGGTTACCCAAGAGGAGCGTCAGTCTGCATACGACAACTGGGAGACCACTGATGACCACGGTATGTTGATCTACGGTATCGCTACCGACCAAATGGGCAACGAGTACTACATGGTTAAGAACTCCTGGGGTAAATATGGCAAATATGACGGTATGTTCTACGCATCCAAGGCTTTCGTGCGCTACAAAACTATGAACATTGTAGTTCACAAAGATGCCATTCCTAAGGATATCAAGAAAAAACTGGGTATCAAATAATAATTGATTTCCCTACCCTATCAAAACGCATTGCGACCCTCGTCGCGATGCGTTTTTTGTTGGCGTAAAGCACGCTCGACTGCCCATAAAAGATTGCGCAAGTGATTGAGTTGTTCTACTGTCAGTTCAGAGAAAGAGGTAGTAGGAGTAAACCATCGAGGCATACGGTTCGGCAACCATTGCGACAGATTCTCCCACAGCGCCCGCTCGTCCTCCATTGGACTCTGCGCATAGCGACGACGGACATATTGCAGAATGCGGAGACCATCTGCTTTTTCATGAAAAGCATGGAGAAAATGAGTAAGATCCTTGACATTCTTTCGGATTGGGCCCCACAAATCTTCTTCTTGGAACTGCTCTTTCAAAAAATCAAGGAAGTCGTTTTGACAATTTTCATGATATAGCTTAGGCAAAAGACTAACGGCTTGCTGGACAGGTTCCCATAATTGATGATGAAAAATCGGATAAGAGGTTTCTGTTTCCTCCATTCCTTGTCGTATGGCGGGACCGGTACCAAAGGGTACTCTTTCGGAGGTGCGGGTGGCAGGATAAACCATCTCGGCATTAGTTGTGCCAATGGACGACATTTTACAGAACTTCTGCAGCAGATAGAAATCCTCTCCGCTCTGATAAGGAGTGATGCCACCAATCTTGCGCAAAGCTCCCGCCCGCATCACGATGGCAGAACCGAGAGCAGTATATTGATAAGGAGTATCTGTTAGCAACATGTTGACAGCATAATTGCGCATATAGAGCTCATAGCGGAGCATGGCGCGGTCCATCGACTCTTCGCCACTCAGTGGGTGGTAGTAGGGCACCGAAAGGGCCGGCCACTTCGGATGATCTTGGAATGATTGCAACAAAGACTCTATATAATGGGGACGCACACGGGTGTCTGCGTCCAGACTGACGATAATATCGGAATCTCCTGCTGTTTCTAATATCTTGTTAAACAAGGTTTTGCGAGCCCAACCAACGCCAGACTTCTTTCCTTGCCAGCCTTTGCCCGGCGAGGAAAAATCCAAAACCTCCACGGATATACCCTGGAGGTTCTGTAACCATTCTAATGTCTGTTGATTATGTTCGCAGACCGACCTTTTATCGGAATCCTGCCACCACGCCTCAGGCTGGTTAACACAGATCCACACTTGAAAATCACGGTAGGTCTGACGTGCTAGGTCTGCAAGCGTCAGCGGCAATGAGGCACACTCGTCCATCGCCGGAATCGCCACGAAGACCTTTGGAGTTGTCATCTTACTTCACAGTCACTACGACGTCACGCGTTTTGATAGTAGTCGACTCGACTTTGTCGCGCGCGTAAACGAAATGCAGCGTCTCTGTGCCTTTCTTCACGGCTTCAAATTTCCAGTAACGGTTGGACGGCGCACCGACCATACCCTCTGGAGCAGTCCGCTGGTAACGATTGCCTACAGAGTCAACTACAGTAATCTCGTCTTTATTGGCCAACTGCCACCAATAGCCTAACGAAGCATTGGTGGTGAAGGCGATCTCGCAGGTCTGACCCTTTTTCAAAGTTACAGTATTGGTCTCTTTATCTAACGAAATCATCTCTTTCTGTGACTTACATCCGACCATCATCAGAAACAAGGCGCTGAAAAACAATATCTTCTTCATTTTTGTAGAATATAAAACTGCCGCAAAGATACATATTTATCTTCAAACGGGACTATTTTTTCCAGAATTTGTCAGTTATATCGACTGGTTCTCCTTCCACATTCTTCAATAGGCGTTGATTAGTAGTCTTCTCTTTTAGGCTGCCAAACTCGGCCTTGTATGGTCCGACCTTCACGTAATCAAAATGCTGGAAATTGGCTGGGATAGGTTGTTTGCCCGAATACCAAGCCGATTTCAAAGAGGTTGTCTTCTTGATATGATCGGCTAATTGCTGCACCTGATCAGGATTGGCATCGCCTCCCATAAAGCAAACGCAAGTCACGGAACTACCGTATCGTTTCAGGATGTTGTCGAGGGTTTGCTCATCCAATGTCTCGCCAATGTCCTCTTGCAAGTGTGGACTATGACATCCAACACAGTGGTTTGGACAATTGGTAATATTTATCGCGAGAGTCACCTCCCCAGGAATCTCTTGAAAGACAATATCAAAGTTGTAGTATTTCAAAATTATAAGTTTTTAGTAGTAAAAAATCTATGGGTTATAAGAATAACCATCCAATAAATAATCGTTTTGATTCCTGACAACAAACAGATAATCAGGCACATCTGTTATTGTTTTCAGAAAAAATATCCTATGAGATGGGGTTACTTTCCAATCCGAAAGTCTTTGAGAATCATAGGTGCTCCATGACCATACCCAGTTGCTAGAAGCATCTAAGTCAAACTTGGTTGCCCAATTGGTTGCTCCCAAAATCTCATCGGCAGCATCAGAGTCAAAGTTACCGACATGCAGATTGTCTCTATAAGGATAAATGCCAACATCTTCCGTTTTTCCATTGTTGCTCCAAAGGGTGCTCCAAGAGGAACCATATCTAAGCAACGACATTCTATCCGCATCGCCATTTGTCACCTGAGTACATAGAAGTTCATCTTTCCCGTCACCGTTAAAGTCACCAACATAGTACTTATCCACATTGCTGATAGTCCAATTTCCTATTTTTGATGAAGAAGACCAAACCTTTTTCCAAGAATTTAAGACTAATCTCTGGCAAAGAGCCTGGGGAGCATCATCTTTTCTAATACAGAGCAAAGAACACTGGGCGGGATAGTTAAAATGTCCTGGAAGCAAAAGATCTCCTTCTACCATTTGCCATGTGCCGACAAAGCCGCTGCCATTATTGGTCCATATATTCCGCCAAGAGTCTTTCTCATCATCAAACTCATAAATAGCAGAACTTTTGACCTGATAGCACAACAACTCGTCGTATCCATTACCGTCAAAATCGCCCGCCACAAAGTTGTCGTTACTGCGAATCGTCCATTCTGGGATAATTCCTGTCCAAAGTTGCTTCCAATGTGTAATTTGGAAGCCAAACATGATAGCTTGGTGGGAAGAGGTATCAACCAGCAACAGCTCCTGTGCCTCATCACCCAAAAAGTTACCCACTACAATGATATTACCTTCTTGAATTAAAGGATAAGTATTCTGATCGGGGTACTCTTTGTTCGTCCAGTTTTTCATCCAGCCATCATGGTTGATAAGAGTCAACGTGGAGGTATAGGATTTTGCTCTTTTAGGATTAACATAAGCGGACGTATATCCCTTGTACGAGAGCCAGATCTTGCGGATCCTCGTTCTTCGGGGTGTGTGTAAGGTATATTCGCCTTTATCATTCGTGAATGTCTCATACATTTGCGTCCAATTCTTATTCCAGGCTATCACAGCCGCATCCACTATGGGATTTCCGTCGGCGTCTTTTACCACCCCACCAATGTTAGTATAAGGATAGTCAGGAATATTGTAATACCGCGCCGGTTTCGTACAACGATTTTCGTTAGAAGATCTTGAAAAAAAGGAAGAAAAAAGAGAGGCTATCGGTTTGAGTTTTTGAGAAGGAGAATAGGGTCTAAGTCCAAAATGATCCTGAATATAGGGATGATCTGAGCTCCAGCGTACATCTTGATATTGCCACCAGGAGAAGCCTTTGCATCCACAATCCAAGGATTTCTGCATGATGTAGTCAAGATAGTTATATTGTTGTTGTTCACCACCTGTCTTCTCGTCGCGATGTTCAAGGAATTCATCAGTACCGCTGTAGCCTGTCTCACCCATAATCCAAACATCATCCATGTTGCTATTCATCCATTTGAAGTAAGACTGAATAGCCTCTTTGGAGACGTTCTCGGTGCTGTCTTCACAATAGAAATGCATGGAGAGAAAATCATAGGTAAGGGCAGAAGGATCCCAATTGATAGTAGTTACAGGATGTTGGATACCCAGAGTAACTAACTGGTTAGGGGCATTTTTCTTCATCAGGTAATACCATTTCCGCGACCAATTGGAAATCATGAGTTTGTCATTGCTTGTAGTCTGTGGCCAAATATAGAAAGGTTCCGCCATGGCGACGTATGCCATAACCGCCTTATTTTTAGAATAATGACGGGTAACTTTGTCAAGATAAGCACAATACTGATCAAACTGTTTAAAGCAATTGGCATCTGCACCCAGCACCAACACTACCCGGAGGTTATGGCGGGCACATTGGGCGATAAGAGAGTCTTGTAACGCAAAATAGGTAGCGTATGAGTCTGTCGGAATTTGCAGGATATCATCCTTCCATGTGATGACAGGGCGAAGGCGTATCACATTGAAACCGAGGGAGTCTATGCAACGTAAGTCCTGCTCCAGTTTAACGATGGCTGAATCTCGTTCATGATGATAGTTCCAACCACGTTTTTCACCAAAACAGAATCGGCCCTGAGCCGGATTATTGTCTGGATAACCCCAATTGTTACTATAGTTTCCGTGAGGAGAGATGAAAAACTTTTGAGTATTAGCAATGGGAAAATAATCGACCAGATAATTAATACAAAGCGGAGTAAACTGAGTGTTGCCATCCCAAAATTGGCCATCAAAGAGAGTGATATAGTTTTTGAATTCGTCTTGGGCGGAAAGACGATTGGTGTAAGGCAAGCCAAGAAAACATGCCGCCACAAGAAAACAGGTAAGAATTTTTCTCATGTCTAAAGACTCTTGGTGAAACAATGCTGCAAAGATACAAAAAATGCACGTGTCTGTCGTACGTGCATTTTCTATAAATTGTTTATTACAAAACATTTACCTTACATTTTTGCATAGTATCTTCTTGCGGCTTCCTCTTGACGGCCTTGGGAGAAACTGCTGACACGTTTCATGTAACCGATAACGCGGGTGAGGTAGTCCACATTCTTGCTATGGCATACAGGACACTCGTGGAGATAACGTTTGTCGATATGGCCGCAGTCGTTGCAAACGGTATTCGGAATGTTGAAGGTAAAGTAGTTACAGCCTTCTTGAGCGGCCACGCGCAAGAGATGACGATATTGTTCTTTAGAGAGATGTTCTTCCAGATTGCAGTGCAGAGCAGAACCACCAGTGAGATGCTCGATATAGCGTTTGCCATGCATGCGGAAACGGTCTATGACATTAATACTCTCGTCTTCAACAATATAGAAATAGCTATTGTAGCAATCACGCGGCACCTTGTAACCATCTTCACGATCCCACTTAGCATGCTTAACGCCCACATTCTCTGCCGGAATCATTTCGCAGTTGAACATCAACTCTTTAGTCTTGTATTTACGGTTGTATCGTTCTACCAAGCCTAAGATATCCTCCACAAATTTTGCATATTCATCATTGTCGGTGATCGGGATGCCCATGAATTCGGCTGCCTCGACGAGACCATTGACGCCGATGGTCAAATATTGACGGTTGATAGCAATGAAACCGGAATCAAAGAGTGGCAGCATACCTTGCGCCAACAGATATTTCAAGTTCTCGTTGTAGGCCGTCTGTACTTTGTGCATCAGGTCGATGACCTCCTCCACAAACTGGAGGAACGGGATATTGTTGCGATGTTCGTATTGGATGCAGCGGTTCAGGTTGATGGTGAGCACGCTCTTGGAGCCGGTGGAGACACCGCCCGCGCCAAGCGTGTAGCTGAAACCGTTGTCTTGAATCTCGTTACGCAGACGGCAACAGCTACTGAGGGAGTCGGCGTTGTCGCTCACATAGGTGAAGAAAGAGTGACCGGCAGCGTACATCTCGGCGGTAAAGTCGGCATACTCCTGATCCATGATGTCGCCATCTTTGGAGAGCAGCGCCATCGTCTCGACTGGGAAGGTCAGGACGGCACGGGTACGCTCCTCGTTGAACCAGCGCATGAAGCGTTTCTGCAGCCAGCTGACGGAATCCCATGTCGGAGCTGTCTGATCCGGGAAGCGGAATTCGCCGAACAGGCTCTTGAAGTAGTATTGGTCGTAATAGGAGATATTCCAGAACACGGACTGATAGTTACGGGCGCCGGAAGGTTGGTTGATAGAGTAGATGACCTGCTGGAAACAGTCGGTGATCACCTTGTCGATAGTGCGCTTGCGGGAGGAGAGGTCCACCACATCGTCAACGTGAGTGTAATAGTCATCGCCATAATCCTTACGGATGAAGTAGTCCATGTACATCAGGAACTCAGGAGTGGCACAGGCGCCGCTGAGCATACTGGAAACCATGAAGACCATATTTACAAACCCACCACAAAAAGACTTCAAATTTTTAGGACGCGTGGAGTTGCCGCCAATGCTCTTGGTGCCGTCAAGCAACCAAGGATACATAGTGATGCTGGCACAGTAGTTGGCGATGCTAGTCTCATCATTCTTGTAGATGAAGTGTTGGTTCAGCAACTGAATATACTTGTCTGCCAACTCCTTACCATACATCTCCTTGATACGGTCGCACAGCATACGGCGGTTGAGGCGGATGAAGTTTGACTTAGGGAGTTCACCGATGAGGGTGGCGATATTCTTCTTTTCCACGTTGGCATTGGCATCATACTTGCTGCCCGTAGCCGCATTGGTAGCGTTGCAGTAGTTGATTAAAAAGCTCAACTTATCTTTCACCTCACGATCTTCGTAATGACGCTGACGGTACAGGATGTACGACTTCGCAACGGAATAGTAACGCTCCGCCATCAGCGACACCTCCACCTGGTTCTGGATCTCTTCCACAGAGATGCCATCGTGCACCTGGACACGACTTAAAATGTCAGTCAGAACCTCCTTAGTGGCAAAACTGTTCACAGAGAGGAACGCCTTCTGTATGGCATTTTTAATTTTGTCGGCTGAAAACGGTTCTCGTTTCCCGTTACGCTTAATAATATAAAGTTCTTCTATCATAGTAGGTTAATGGTTTCATAATAGAAGCTTTGGGATATAAACCTTGAAACAGGCACACAAGCTCTTAATCCCGAAAGCCACGTGTTTGAGTATAGGCAGGTCTTCTGGCTTGCTCCTTTTTCCAGCGCCTTCCCGACGCTTCTGTCAGTGACATCTGCTGGAAAAACATATAGAACTTACAGCTACGGGTATAGCCTTCGAATCTCACGAAGTTCCCTATTGATCTCATTGAGAACCTAAACTCGACGGCAAAAATAATAAATACAAAAATTGAATTTATGAACAGAAATAAATACTTACTAACAGACTTATTAACATTTTTCTTTTTTTATTTTAAAATATTACATATCAACTTGTTAATTAATAAGAAGTGGTTTGACAGTTGGCAGTTTTCAATTATCAGTTTTCAGTTGCCGAGTCACTTTGTAGAGACGTTCCATGAAACGTCTCCTACGGTGATAGACGGGACATTTCTCAGTTTTTCAGTTCAACAATTAAACAACTCAACAATCTGTTGTCTCCAAACTGCGAGGACGCAGTTTGCTCCGGAGTTCAACAATTCAACATCCGTCCCCTTAACTTCTTAGTTTCTTAACTCCATATTATAATAGTTTCATTATTTCACAACTTTAATAAAAAATATTATCTTTGCCCCTGTATAATTCTAAAATCTTTGTCGTCATGAGTACACTTAAAATCATCAAAAAAGAATATCACCGCACCGGTTATGACAAGAACGATGTGGAGCCAGTTGAATACATGGAAGTATCGGCACAATACGATGACCACAATCTGTTGGTACGCGAAGAACGTTATGAGCCCGACGGGACTCTTAACACTCTGACTACCAATCAGTATAACGAGAAGCAACAACTTGTCGTTTCTGAACAGTTCGACCAAGATAATACGCTTCTGCAGAAAATCGTCAACACCTACGACGGAGATCTTCTTATCAGTCAACAATACTCTTTTGGCGAGGATACGACAGAATACATGACCAAATACGTTTATGACGCAAATGGAATGGAAATTCGTCGGGAATCGTATGTGGACGGAAAACTGGATTTTGTGGAGAACGAAAAAGAGTACAAAGACAAATTACTCGTCAAAGAGGTAGAAAATGACGATTACGGGAAACCTTTGTATGAGCATTTATACAGCTACAACGACAAGGGATTGGTTTCCCATTACGTGCGTAACGAGGTGCAAAACAAAGATCGTCGCAGTTATGATTATGAATACGACGACCAAGGCCATCGCATCAAAGAACTTATCTACGACTACGACAACATGTTGATAGCCAAGAAGTACAACACTTACGACGAGGAGGGCAACTTGATTATGTCAGAAGAGGAGGATCTGGATAGCTATCGCAAAGTGAAATTGGAGTACGAGGGCAAACAGGTTGTCAAGAATTACCTCTTCGAGCGCGACGACAAATTGGTTGGCTGGGCAGAATATGGTTATGACGACAATGGCAAGGAGATCTCTGCCACCGAATATATCCGTGACGAGGTTGATCCTGAGACACACCGCTTGCTTCGTGTGACCCATTTTGAGAGAGGATAACACGACTATTCGAGCTATCTGCACGTCCTAATCATCTTTTAAAGATACAATATTATTTTTTTGAGTATTTTTGCGGCGGCAAATTTGAATTTTGCCACCTTAGTTATCTTTTTTAAAATCATTTACAATGTTACAGATTCAACTACTGCGTGAAAATCCACAATATGTCATTGACAGACTGAAAATTAAAAATTTTGATGCCGCCACTTTGGTGGAAGAGATATTAAAATTAGACACGGAAAACCGTGCCGTGAAGAAGACCATTGACGACAACCTGATGGAGCAGAACCAGGGTGCCAAGGCTATTGGCGGTCTGTTCAAAGAGGGCAAGCGCGACGAAGCTGAAGCCATCAAAGCCCGTATGGCCGAGTTGAAAGAGAAAGAGAGAGTGCTTCGCGTTGAGTTACAAGAGAAAGAGCAGACTTTGCAGGCCAAGATGGTGCTGCTGCCCAACCTGCCGCACAGTTCTGTGGCTCCCGGCAAAGGCGCTGAAGACAATGAGATCGTCTATACTGAAGGCGACGCCTCCGACTTCACCCGTCCAGTACTTCCTCACTGGGAACTCGTAAAAAAATACGACATTATCGACTTTGAGTTAGGCAACAAGATCACCGGTGCCGGTTTCCCCGTTTACAAAGGCAAAGGTGCCCGCATCCAGCGCGCGCTCATCGACTTCTTCTTGGACTCCGCAACAGCTGCTGGTTTCACGGAGATTCAGCCGCCCTACATGGTCAACGAAGACTCCGCATACGGCACAGGCCAACTCCCCGACAAAGAGGGTCAGATGTACCATGCTACCGTAGACAACTTCTACCTCATCCCAACCGCTGAGGTGCCCGTCACCAACATCTACCGTGATATCATCCTCAAAGAGAGCGACTTCCCGTTGCGTAACTGCGCCTACTCTGCTTGCTTCCGTCGTGAGGCTGGCTCCTACGGCAAAGACGTGCGCGGTCTTAATCGTCTCCACCAATTCGACAAAGTCGAAATCGTGACCATCGAGCATCCAGACCGCTCATACGAGACACTGGAGAAGATGACCAACTATGCCAAGGGTCTGCTCACCAAATTGGGGCTGCCCTTCCGCGTGCTGCGTCTCTGCGGTGGCGACATCAGTTTCACCTCCGCCCTGACTTACGACTTGGAGGTCTACTCCAAAGCTCAGCAGAAGTGGCTGGAAGTCAGCTCGGTATCCAACTTTGAGTCCTATCAGGCCAACCGTCTGAAACTGCGTTTCAAGGATTCCACGGGCAAGACCCGTCTGGCACACACACTCAACGGTAGCGCCCTCGCCCTGCCGCGCGTACTCGCTGCCCTCCTCGAAAACAACCAGACCGACGAAGGTATCATCGTTCCCGAAGTGCTCCGTCCTTACACCCGTTTCGACATCATCAACTAATCCATCGCGATGAAAAGAATCTTCTTGTTCATATGCCTCTTGTTCACCTGCGGCATGCTCCTCGCCCAACAAAGTCAGGACGAGCAACTTGCTCTGCAATATTACAAGGACAAAGAGTACGATAAAGCCATCGAACTCTTGGAGAAGATTCATGCCAAAAATCCGAATTCATACCTCTATTATTACTACTACTCTTCCCTTCTCAACCTGGAACGCTACGATGATGCCGAGAAGATGGTCAAGAAACAGGTCAGACAATTTCCTAACGTTCAGCGTTACAAAGTAGACCTGGGTTATGTGTATGACAAAGCTGGTGACCACGCTAAGGCAGAGAAAGTCTACCAAGATCTACTGAAGGATCTCCCCGCTAAGGAGTCCTCAGTGTTGGAGCTATATAACGCTTTCTATTCACGACTTGAGTACGAACATGCTATCGAGGCCATCCAAAAAGGACGCCGGCTCTTGAATAATAACTATCTGTTATCCAAAGAGTTGTTTAGGATGTATCAAAGCCTGCACCAGAACAGTAGGATTATGGAGGAGGTCATCTCGCTCATCAAAGAAGACAAACAAGAACATCTGGAGCCGGCCGAGGTGGCCATCCAAGACATGCTTTTAGATGATGAAGACGATATGAACTACAACATGGTTCACACCACGTTGCAGAAATATTCGCAGAAAAATCCTTCCAACATCTGCTGCCTTTCCTTGCTCTACTGGGTTTACCAATTGCACAAAGACTACCCCAACGCCTTGCTGATGGCCAAAGCCATTGACAAGCGCACCAAGATGGAAGGTATCAAGACATACGAACTGGCACGTACAGCAGCTGACAACAAAGACTATGAAACCTCCATCGAGGCTCTCAACTATATCATCAGCAAAGGTGAAGATGCACATAACTACGTATTAGCCAAGATGAAACTGCTGGATGTGCGTTACCTTATGCTGACCAACACCCTGCCCATCAAGATGGTGGACGCGGTCAACTTGGAGCGTGACTTCAAGAAGCTGCTGGACGAAAATGGACTGCATTCCGGCACTACTGACTGGATCCGAAAATATGCTCATCTGTTAGCTTTCTACGTCAATAAGCCGCAGGAGGCCATCGATCTGCTCACTCAGGCCATGGCCAACACCAACGACCAAAAGGAGAAAAACACATATAAGCTCGACATGGCTGATATTCAGCTATATATGGGCAACATCTGGGATGCTTCGCTCAACTACTCTCAGATTGACAAGGACATGCCCACGGATGTGCTGGGCCAAGAGGCCAAATTCAAAAACGCCAAGCTATCCTTCTACATTGGCGAGTTCAACTGGGCCAAGAGTCAGCTTGACGTGCTCAGTGCCGCCACCACCAAGTTGATCTCCAATGATGCCATATACTTCTCATTGCTCATCTCCGACAACTTGGTGGAAGACGAAGAAGAGGATGAAGAAGAGGACACCGTGGCATTGGTCTTTGACGGCGGTGTCTCCAACCCTGCCTTGAAAAAATATGCCGAGGCTGACTTCCTCATCTTCCAAAACAAAGACGATGAAGCAATGGTCGCCTTGGATTCCGTCATAACACTTTCGCCCTTCGGCACGCTTGTGGATGACGCCCTCTACCAGAAAGCCCTCATCCTGATCAAACGGAAAGACTATCTGGGAGCTGAGGCTTTATTGCAGAAGATTATCACCTCGCATGGCACTGAGTTGCTGGGAGACGACGCCACCTATCAGTTGGCACAGCTCTACGAATATTACCTCAAAGATGCTACGAAGGCCATGGAGTATTATCAGAAAATCATGCGCGACTACAGCGGAAGCCTCTACGTGGTGGATGCCCGGAAGCGTTACAGAGCCCTGCGCGGCGACACCATAGAGTAATGATGAAATCAGTACACGCCAAAAAAAGACTTGGTCAGCATTTCCTTGTCAACCAAGACATTGCACGACAGATTGCCGAGGCAGTGCGCACCTCTGATGCTCACGTGCTAGAGATTGGGCCTGGCATGGGCGTGCTGACACAATACCTACTCCAACAGTCCTTCACCGATCTATCTGTTATAGAACTTGATGAAGAGTCTGTTGCCTACCTGCAGGAACATTTTCCTCAATTACAAGAGCGGCTTATTCATGGCGATTTCCTGAAATTTGATTTGGAAGAGTATTTTGACGACAACTTCGTCATCATCGGAAACTTCCCGTACAACATCTCATCACAGATTCTCTTCAAGGTTTTAGACCACAAAGACAAAGCCTTGGAGGTGGTGGGCATGTTCCAGAAAGAGGTAGCGGAGCGGGTCACCGCCCAGACGGGCCACAAGCAGTTTGGCATTCTCAGCGTGCTGTTGCAGGCTTTTTATGATACGGAGTATCTCTTCACCGTTGGAGAGCACGAGTTTGCGCCACCGCCAAAAGTCAAGTCGGCCGTCATCCGCCTGACCCGCAACTTCGACAAGAGGTTGAACTGTGACGAGCAACTTTTCAAGACTGTCGTGAAGACCTCTTTCAACTACCGGCGGAAAACATTGCGCAACGCTCTCAGTACCCTGAACTTCCCAGCAGAGGTTGTCCAAAACGATCCGCTCTTTACACGTAGGGCGGAGCAACTCACCATCGAGGATTTTGAACATCTGACAAGGTATTTGGAAGAAAAAAAATAATCCTATAAATCTTCGCCATTACCCTCAGACCTATCGGCCTGAGGTAAAAACACGCGCATCCTAACACCCTACACATACCTGCAGACCTATCGGCCTGCATTGCCTCCTCAATATAAAGAAATAATCATGCTTACCCTTTGAAGGAGTTCCAAGGGATTGTTGCATTGCATTGAACAAACAAAAAGATCGCCCTTTTGAGGCGATCTTAAAATATTCTTAGTTATTCGTTTTATTTCACCGTGCTACCCTCCTTGACAGGTTTTTGGGGTTGCATCAGAGAGAGGGAGCCATCGGCATTCTCAGCCATAAGGACCATGCCGTGGGACTCAACACCCTTGATATTCTTAGGTGCGAGGTTAATGAGCATGAGCACCTGCTTGCCAACCAGATCGGCGGGATCATAATACTCGGCAATACCGGACACAATCTCGCGGGTGTCAACGCCCGTGTTGACCTTCAGCTTCAGAAGTTTCTTGGTCTTGGTCACCTTTTCGGCCTCCAATACGGTTACCACGCGAAGGTCCATCTTCTGGAAATCTTCAAAGGAGACATCTTCCTTAGCTTCCACTGCGTCTGCAGCAGCTATTTCATTTGCCTTCTTGGTGTCCTGCAACTTTTGGACCTGCTTAGCAATTGTCTCATCATCAATCTTTTCGAAAAGATATTCGGCAGGGTTGAGCTGACTACCAACTTGAAGCAGGTCAGCACGACCGCCATCCTGCCAGTTTTTGGTATTAATATTCAAAATACGTTGCAGTTTCTGTGCGGTGAAGGGCAAGAAAGGCTCGCACAACACTGAAAGAGAAGCACAAATCTGCAAGGAGAGATGGATAATGGTTTTGGTAGCCTCCGGATCCTCTTTCCACTTTTTCCATGGCTCGGTGTCCGTCAAATATTTATTACCCATACGGGCAAGGTTCATAAGTTCTGCAAGAGCCTCGCGGAATTTATAGTGCTCAATGGAGTCACCGATAAGTTTCGGGAACTCGGCCATCTTGGCCACAATCTCCTTCTCATACTCTGAATATTCGCCGTGCTCGGGCACAAGACCGTTGAAATATTTATGAGTCAGGACAATCGTTCTATTGGCGAAGTTGCCGAAGATAGCTAGCAACTCGTTATTGTTCTTAGCTTGGAAATCGGCCCAGGTGAAATCTGCATCCTTGGTCTCTGGTGCGATGGAAGTCAGCGTGTAACGAAGCACATCCTGTTTGCCAGGAAACTCCTCTACATACTCGTGCGCCCAAACTGCCCAGTTGCGGGAAGTGGAGATCTTATCGCCTTCGAGATTCAAGAACTCGTTAGCTGGCACGTTGTCAGGCAGAATATAGGAACCTTCGGCCTTGAGCATGCAAGGGAAGATGATGCAGTGAAATACAATATTATCCTTACCAATGAAGTGAACCAGTTTCGTATCCTGATCTTTCCACCATTTTTCCCATTCGGTATTATGTGCAGCTGCCCATTCTTTAGTAGCAGAGATATAACCGATAGGAGCATCGAACCAGACGTAGAGCACCTTGCCTTCAGCATCGTCGAGCGGTACCTTTACACCCCAGTTGAGGTCGCGGGTGACGGCACGCGGTTGAAGACCCTGGTCGATCCAAGACTTGCACTGACCGTAGACTGTGGGACGCCAGTCATCTTTGTGTCCTTTGAGAATCCACTCGCGAAGCCACGGTTCATACTGATCCAAAGGAAGATACCAATGTTTAGTCTCTTTGAGCACCGGCACACTACCGCTAAGCGCAGACTTGGGATCTATCAAGTCGGTGGCATTCAGCGAAGTACCACACACCTCGCACTGATCACCATACGCATGCTCGTTCTTGCAGTGCGGACAGGTACCGGTGATATAGCGGTCGGCGAGAAACTGTTGTGCCTCCTCATCATAATATTGCATAGAGGTCTTCTCGATGAGCTTGCCTTCATCGTAGAGTTTCTTGAAATAGGCGGCGGCCGTCTCGTGATGCGTCGGATTTGATGTGCGAGAGTAGATATCGAAAGAGATGCCGAGATCTTCGAAGGACTTCTTGATAATATTATGGTAGCGATCCACAATATCCTGCGGTGTAACACCCTCCTTGCGAGCCTTGATAGTAATGGGCACGCCATGTTCGTCAGAACCGCCAATAAAGAGAACATCTCGGCCATTGTTACGCAGATAGCGTACATAGATGTCGGCAGGAATATAGACACCGGCAAGATGACCAATATGCACAGGGCCATTGGCATAAGGGAGTGCAGAAGTGATGGTGTAACGTTTTATGTCTTTCATACTATAAAAATTACTTGTTGAGATAAGAGCCGCAAAAATAGCATTTTTAGCGACTATTTGAATTATTTACAACAACCTGTTTATAAAAAAAACTAAACATAATAACATATTAAAAAAAAATCGTACTTTTGCGACTCAATTAATTATTAACCTAAACACATTAATTATGAAAAAACTTTTTACTCTTGTAATGGTTTGCTTCGCAGCTTTCGCTGTTAACGCACAAAACGCTACTGTTGCTTTGGAAGCTCACGATGTATGGGGCGACGGCACTGGCTATCAATTGGTTCTCGACGCTGATGCAGCTGGTTGGTCTGATACTCATGGTCCTGACTGCGGTTCTTCTTATGACAGCTATGGTTGGGAGTATATGATTCCCGCTAACGCTTCTGCTGATGACGCTAACGTTATCGTTGATGGTATCGAGTCTATCTCTGTTCCTGCAGGTACTTACTCCTATGTCATCTTCAACCCCGGTTGTGCATCTTACAGCACCAACTACATTGCTTCCAGCAACTGTGACGAGTCCAACTCCACCTACACCTTCGAAGCTGGTAAGGCTTACACCTTCACCGCTACCTTCGGTGGTTACAACGACTGCATCACTCTTACCGTTTCCGGTACTGGTGTTCAAGACGTTGAGGCTGAGCATTTCGCAGTTTATCCTAACCCTGCTACCTCTATGATTACCGTAGAAGGTGAAGGTATGGCTGAGATTTACAACACCTTAGGCCAAATGATCATGGCTGGTGAAGTAAACGGTACTGCTCAATTCAACATCAGCAGCCTTGAGAGCGGCGTTTATTTCGTTCGCATGAACGGTGGTATCCAACGCATCATCAAGAAATAATTCTTGACAAGACTTTAAAAAAAAGACGGCCATTCGGTCGTCTTTTTTTTGTCTCTAAATTAATAGTTTTGTATCTTTGCCGCTCCGTAGGGAAATCACTAGCCCATCATAATAATTTAATAGTTTAATAATTTAATATCTTAAATAATGAAAAACATCCTATTAAAACGTTTCTCCAAGTACATCTCATACGCCACCACCTCAGACGAAAACTCCACCTCCTACCCCTCCACGCAGGCATTGTCCGACTTTGCCGACGTGATGGTAGAAGAGCTCAAGAGTATCGGCATGAGCGAGGTTGCCAAAGACGAATATGGCTATGTGACCGCCTTGCTGCCCTCCAATACCGACAGCAAGCAGCCTACCATCGGCTTCATTGCCCACATGGACACTGCTCCCGACATGCCAGGCATCAGCGCTCCTGTTATCATCCCGAATTATGATGGCAAAGACATTATGCTCGACAAAGAGACAAACACTGCCCTCACATTGGAAGATTTCCCCGAATTGGCTGATTATAAGGGTCAGACCATGCTGGTTACCGATGGCAAACATCTGCTAGGTGCCGATGACAAAGCCGGCGTGGCAGAGATCGTCTGCGCTATGGACTACCTGATCCAACATCCTGAGATCAAACACGGTCCCATCAAGGTGGCCTTCACCCCTGACGAGGAGATTGGTCAAGGTGTCAAGTACTTCGACACCGCAAAGTTCGGTTGTGATTTCGCATATACTATGGACGGCGGCGCCATCGGAGAACTGGAGTATGAGAACTTCAACGCTGCCGGTGTGACTATCCACATCCAGGGCAGAAATATTCACCCGGGTTATGCCAAGAATAAGATGGTCAACTCCCAACTCATCGCCATGGAGCTCAACGCCATGCTGCCCGAGGCCGAACGCCCGCAATATACACAAGACTACGAAGGTTTCTTCTTGCTCACCCGCATCGACGGCACTGTGGAAGAGTGCAAGATGAACTATATCATCCGCGACCACGACCGCGCCAAATTCGAAGAGAAGAAACAACTGATGCAACAGATTGTGGACTTCCTCAACCAAAAATATGGTCAACGCATCAAATGCGAGATCAAAGACCAATATTACAACATGCGCGAAAAGGTAGAACCTGTCTTCTACGTAGTGGAGCGAGCTCTGAAAGCCATCAAGGATGCTGGTGTGGAACCCAAAGTGCAGCCTATCCGTGGCGGTACCGACGGCGCCAACCTCTCCTTCCGCAACCTGCCCTGCCCCAACATCTTCGCTGGCGGCCACAACTTCCACGGCAAATACGAATACGTACCATTGGAAGCCATGGTAAAAGCCACAGAGGTGATCCTCAATATCGCAAAATTACAATAGATATCCCCAATATTTCTGTAGAGACGTTCCATGGAACGTCTCTTTTTTTATGCTGAAAACACAGAATAAATTGAACTTTTTCCGCAATTTTCTGCGTTTTTCGCCCTTTTCCGCATTAACAGCACTAATTTCTTGAAAAATATGTAGTTTTGCAGCCATGAAAAAATTATACATTGAAACTTACGGATGCCAAATGAATTTTGCTGATAGTGAGGTAGTTGCATCCATTTTAAAAGATAAGTTCGACTTGACAAAAGAGATAGAGGAGGCAGATCTCATCCTCATCAATACCTGTTCCATCCGCGACAAGGCAGAACAGCGTATCCACAAGCGTCTGGCCGAGCTGGAAGCGTTGAAAAAACGTCACCGCCATCTGCAGATTGGCCTTTTGGGCTGTATGGCAGAACGCATGAAAGAGGAGTTGTTGGAGACGGAACCAGTGCTGGACTTTATCGCAGGCCCGGATGCTTATCGTTCTCTTCCTCAATTAATTGAAGACTCCGCCAAAGGTGAGGTACAGTTCAACGTCATGCTCTCCGAAGAGGAGACCTACGACAATATCTTGCCTGTGCGCTACGACATGAACGGCGTATCAGCCTATATCTCCATCATGCGCGGATGTAACAACTTCTGCTCATATTGTGTAGTGCCTTACACCCGCGGGCGCGAGCGCAGCCGCAACCCCAAGACCATCCTCATGGAGGCTAAAGACCTGATTGCCAACGGATACAAAGAGGTTACTCTGTTGGGACAGAACGTCAACTCCTACCACTGGGAAGAGAACGGCGAGACCGTCTCCTTTGCCCGGCTTATGGAAATGGTGGCGCAACTGTCGCCGGAGCTGAGAGTCCGTTTTGCGACCTCCCACCCCAAAGATATCTCCGACGAGCTATTGGAGACGATGGCCCGCTACGACAACATCTGCAAGTATATCCACCTGCCCGTACAGTCTGGCAGCAACAACATGCTCAAAAAGATGAACCGCGTCTACACCCGCGAGTATTACCTTGACAGGGTGCGCAAAATCCGGGAGCTGATGCCCGACTGTGCCATCTCCACCGATATTATCGCCGGCTTCTGCGGCGAGACGCTGGAGGACCATGAGCAGACGCTTTCTATCATGCGGGAGGTGGGCTATGAATATGCCTACATGTTCAAATACTCTGAACGCGGCGGCACCATGTCTGCCAAACGCTTTAAAGATGACATCCACGATGAAGAGAAGACCCGCAGACTGGAGGAGATCATCGCGCTGCAGGGAGAATTGTCACACGAGAGCAACCTCCGCGACATAGGCAAGACCTTCACCATTCTCGTAGAGGGAGTCTCCAAGCGTTCCCCCGAGTTTCTGTACGGCCGCAACAGTCAGAACAAAGTTGTCATCTTCCCGAAAGGAGACCACAAGATAGGAGAATATATTGATGTCACCGTGCAACGCTGCACCCCAGCAACATTGTTTGCATAACTAAAATTCTTCAATCTGTTGAAAAAATTCGGACTAAATTCTTCATTGTATTGAAGAAATTTATACTTTTGCACTTTCAATAATTGTAAAGTATGATTCAGCGTACCATTAAAGAAGTTATTATGCGCACCATCAAACCAGGAAAAGTAATTCTGGTATATGGTGCCCGAAGAGTTGGCAAAACAGTGTTAATTAAACAGATAGCGGAAGAGTTTTCAGGAAAGACACTTTTTTTAAACGGTGAAGATTCTGAAGTGGAGACCATGTTCCTGACAAGAAGTGCTTCCCATTACCGCCAATTGTTTAGTGGAATAGACTTGCTGGTGGTGGATGAGGCACAAAACATTCCCGATATCGGACGCATTCTGAAATTAATAGTGGATGAAATTGAAAATATTCGCGTTATTGCTTCTGGTTCTTCTTCTTTCGATTTGAAAAATCAAACAGGAGAACCACTGGTAGGCAGATCCTATACATTCCATCTGTCTTCCTTGGCCATTAGCGAATGGCTCTCTCAAACGTCCAATGCCCAATTGTACTTAGATTTAGGAGAAAGATTAATTTATGGAGGATATCCAGAATTAGTATCCTTTACAGACTTTGAAAGCAAGCAGCATTATCTGTCTGAATTATCTGAATCATATCTCTTAAAAGATATTCTCTCCTTGGATGGAATCAAAAACTCAAGCAAGATGTTAAATCTTCTACGATTGGTTTCCTTCCAAGTAGGCAGTGAGGTTTCGTATGACGAATTAAGCAGGCAACTTTCATTAAGCAGAAATACTGTTGAAAAATATCTTGATTTGCTCTCAAAAACTTTCGTCATTTTCAAATTGCCAGCCTTTTCCCAAAATCCCAGAAAAGAGATTAGAAAATCAAGTAAATGGTATTTTTTGGATAATGGCATTCGAAATACAGTGATCGGCGATTTTCGTCCATTGGCTTTAAGACAGGACACAAGTGCATTATGGGAGAATTTCATGATATCTGAACGAAT
The DNA here is from genome assembly GCA_024686335.1 of Bacteroidales bacterium. Lineage (GTDB taxonomy): Bacteria > Bacteroidota > Bacteroidia > Bacteroidales > WCHB1-69 > F23-D06. The sequence continues at coordinate 96,621 of JAILCI010000054.1, forward strand.
AAAATTCAACAACAATCTTCATAGAATGGCTTCCTATTACTTTTGGCGCACATACAACGGCCAAGAAATAGATCTTATAGAGGAGAGTAATGGCATTAGGAAAGCTTTTGAATTCAAATGGGGAGACAAAGAACCAAAATGTCCGCGCGCCTTCAAAGAAAATTATCCAGATATTTCTTTTGAGGTGGTCTCTAAAAATAACTTTTTAAATTTCACAACAAAGGAACAAGTTGATAACTAAAATGTACTATGCTGTATCCGGAAAATTTTGAAGAGAAAATCGGTTTTGACCAGGTGAGAGAGCGTCTCCGCACCCTCTGTCTCTCCCCGATGGGAGTAGAGAGGGTGGATGATGTGTCGATGATGACCTCGTTGGAGGAAATCATGCCCGAGTTGACTCTCACTGAGGAGTTCCGCCAGCTGTTGCTCTTCGACGAACCCTTCCCCGCACAAGACTACCACGACCTCCGCGTTGAGCTGAAACGTTTGCAGATAGAAGGCACTTACATCGAGTCGGAGACTCTGGCAGAGCTGCGCGCCTTCATCAACACGATGACCAACATCTTCGTCTACCTCAAGGTACGCCATGAATCGGAAAAATACCCCAACCTATGGAGTCTATGCGAGGAGATGCCCATCCAACGTGAGCTGACGGCGATGTTCAACCGTATTTTGGACGAGAAGGGACAGATTCGCGACAATGCCTCTGACGAACTCAGCCGTATCAAGAGTGAAATCAACCGCATCTCGCAGTCGGCCGACCGGCAGATCCGCAAGATACTGAACAGTGCCAAGCAAGATGGTCTGGTCAAGGAGGATGCTGAGATGACGGTCCGTAACGGACGTCTCTGTATCCCGGTAACCGCCCAGTTCAAGCGCCGTCTCAAGGGCTTCATCCACGACGAGTCGGCCACGGGCCAGACGGTCTTCATCGAACCGGCGGAAGTCTTCGATGCCAACAACGAGCTTCGCGACCTGCAGAATGCCGAGCAGCGCGAGATCATCCGCATTCTCACCGAGCTCACCGACAATCTGCGCCCTGCCATTCCCGAACTGCTGGATGTACAGCAATTGCTGGGCCGTTACGATTTTCTGCGAGCTAAGGCACTCTACGCCATCGACATAGAAGCCTCATTGCCTCACATATCCGACTACCCACGCATCGAGTGGCAGCAGGCCATCCATCCTCTGCTCTATCTCACCTTAAAGAAAAGCAGTAAAAAGGTAGTCCCTCTCAATATAACCCTAACCGCCGATCAGCGTATACTCCTTATCTCCGGTCCTAACGCTGGCGGTAAGTCTGTGTGTCTCAAATGTGTAGGACTGTTGCAATACATGATGCAGTGCGGTATGCTTGTCTCCATGCAGAGCACTTCCGACATGGGCATCTTCCAGCATATCTTCATCGATATCGGTGATGAGCAGTCCATCGAGAACGACCTCAGTACCTACAGTTCCCATCTATCCAATCTCAAGGTGATGGAAGACAACCTGGACGAGCAGTCGCTGTTCCTCATCGACGAGTTTGGCTCAGGTACCGAGCCCACCTTGGGTGGTGCGTTGGCGGAGGCTATCTTGGAGAGCTATTATGAGCGACACTCATTCGGCATCATCACTACCCACTACGGAAATTTGAAGATGTTCCCCGACACTCATCCCGAGGCCGTCAACGGAGCCATGCTCTACAACACGCAAGAACTTCGGCCACTTTACCAGCTAAAAATTGGAAATCCGGGCAGTTCCTTCACCTACGAAATAGCACGACACATCGGACTGCGTGAAGATATTATCCACAATGCCATCGAGAAGTCGGGCACGGCGCAGATCGACTACGAGCGGAAATTGGAAGAAATCGAGACCATGCGGCTGGAGACTGAACAACTGCTGAAGACCGTTCATGCGGCCGACGACCAGCTGGCTGAGATGATTGGCGAGTATGCCGAGAAGTTCTCCGCGCTCGACAAACAGCGCAAAGAGATCCTGCAGAAAGCCAAGAACCAGGCCAACTCCATCGTGGAGAGTGCCAATAAAGTGATAGAGAAGACCATCCGCGACATCAAGGAGGCCAAGGCGGAGGCGGAGAAAACCAAGGCAGCGCGCCAAAATGTATCCAAACTCAAGAAAGAACTCGACAAAGAGATTGACTCCATCGAGAAGGAAGAGGTCCTCAAGCCGTTAGTACCGATCAAAATCAAGAACAAAAAACCGAAAGAGCGCAAGCCGGAAGTAATTGCTGACGAAAAACCAATCACGGTAGGTGACTCCGTCTTCATGGCCGACATGCAGATCACGGGCGAAGTGTTGAAGATCCAGGGTGGCGAGGCCACCATCTCCTTCAACTCCATCACCTTAAAGACCGACCTGAGCAAGTTGGTGAAAATCAGCAAGAAAGAAGCAAGAGAAGTAAAGCGAGGCAATGTGGTCCGCTACAACGAGGGCACTTTGGCCGACGCCATGAACAAGAAACTGTCAGCTTTCAGCACTACTTTGGATGTGCGAGGGCAGCGCGCCGACGAGATGGTCGATGCCGTATCGGAATATCTCGACGAGGCCGCCATCCTGAACATCCGCAATGTCCGCATCCTGCATGGCAAGGGCAACGGCATCCTGCGCAATGTGGTGCGGCAGCTCCTCGCCAAACGCAAAGACGTAGCCAGTTTCAACGATGAGATCCTCGAACTAGGTGGCAGTGGCATCACGGTGGTAGAGATGAAGGAAAACTAAGGCGTGAAGAGGTTAAGAAGTTAAGAAACTAAGAAGTTAAGGGAAGCTCACCAAGACTATCAACTAAACCCGTTTATCATCGTTGGAGACGTTCCATGGAACGTCTCTACAAAGTGACTCCTCACTAAAAAACTATCAACTACCAACTATCAACTAAAATTGTATCTTTGCCGCATGGAAAAAGAAGAGATTACCATTCGCATAATGACTCCGGAGGATTACACGCCGGTGTACAAACTATGGACCGAGACCGCGGGCATGGCTATCCGCAGCTATGACGATTCCGAAGAGGGTATCACCAAGTTCATTGCAAAGAATCCAGACTCCAACTTTGTAGCTATCAGAAAAGGAGAGATTGTAGGTGTCATCCTCTGCGGCATTGACGGCAGACGCGCCTATATCTACCACACGGTGGTCAACCCTGCCTACCGCCGCCAGGGCATTGGCAAACAATTATTAGAAGCTGTTATGGCGGTGGCAGAGAAGGAAGGCATCCACAAGAGCGGACTCCTTGTGATGCGCAACAACGAACTCGGCCAACAGTTCTGGGCTTCCCAAGGGTGGGACATCCGCAACGACGTGGTCTATTACAGTTACAACAACGTGCCTCAGTAAACCATGAGACGATGGCTTCTTCCGGTCTTGCTCGCAACGGTGCTCCTGCTCGCAGGATGCGCCAAGGTGGTGCTGCCCTCCGGTGGCCCCCGCGACACCGAGCCTCCTAAGATGCTCAAAGAAGACCCGCCAGCAGGCTCCGTAAACTTCTCCGACAATCAAATCAAAATCACTTTTGATGAGTTTTTCACATTGAACAACCCGTCGGAAAATGTTCTTATCTCTCCTCCCTTATCTTCCGCGCCAAAGTATACCACCAATGGCAAGTCACTTATTATCAAATTCACGGATACCCTGCAGCCCCACACCACTTACAATATGGTGTTCTCCAACTGCATCAAAGACTTCCACGAAAGCAACGAGCTCTCCTATTACCACTATAGTTTCTCCACGGGCGACATTATCGATTCGTTTTCCATCCGAGGCAACGTACTCGACGCCGTCACCTTGGAAAGCAACAAGGATTTCCTCGTGATGCTCTATCTTCAGGATGTAGACTCTCTGCCTTTGACAACAATTCCTGACTACGTCACCAAGTCGTTAGCCAACGGCAGCTTCACCTTCAACAATATTGCGCCCGGCGACTACAAACTCTTCGCCCTCAAGGACATCAACGCCAACATGCTCTACGACCTACCCAACGAGCAGATTGCCTATGCTGACAAACTGGTGAGCGCTTTTCCGGTCCCAAAAAATGATTCCGTCACTAAAGTTGGTGAAGAGGTTCAGATCCTCAGTTTTGAAAAATCTGCCGAACATCCACAACTAACGCGTGTGGAAAATCCAGCATTAGGCACCTACATCATTCCTTACAAATCTCCTGTGACCAACTTTTCTGCAGAAGCCATCGGAAAAACACTGCCCTATTTTGAATCCATCAATGCCAACCGCGACTCTATCTTCTGGTATATGAAAGAGCCGCTCAACGACACGCTTTCTTTCGTCTTAAATGCTGATGGTCAATCTGATACAATCTATCTCAAACCATATAAGGCCAAGACCACAGGTGGACGCGGCAGTGCGTCACCGCAACAAAACAAGTTGATAGTTGCTACGCAAAATGTCGGACACCGTTTCAAACCACTCGCCCTATCCTTCTCTTATCCCATTCGTCCTGCCGACTCCATCCCTGTCACTTTAATCTGTCAAAAAGATACGATTGTTTCCAAGATCTCCGTACCCGACACTTTTGTCAAGAGATTAGAGTTGCCACTGTCCTTTGAAGATAAAAATAACTACATCCTCATCATCCCCGACTCTGTCTTCTGGGGTTACAATGGCAAGACCAACGACTCCATCAAAACGCAATTTGAGACCCATTCGGTTAAGGACTACGGAAATCTCACCATGGAATATGTTTGTCCTGGAAACGGACACCATTATATCGCCCAGTTATGGATGGATAAGAAGATGATTCAAGAAAACATTTTCTCAAAGACCTGCAAGATAGAATACCTCCATTTAGATCCTGGCAACTACCGCGTCAAGGTGATTGAGGATGCCAACAAAAATGGTCGTTGGGACTCTGGCAACTATGCCCTCAAACAACAAGCCGAGCGGGTCTGGTTCTTCTCCCACGCCATCTCAATACGCGCCTTTTGGGATAGTGAAGAACAATTTGTTATTCAGAAATAAGGAATACCCGCCCCCGTTCCTCTAAGGAAAACGATTGTACGAAAATGTGATAAAAGTTTGAAAAATTATTTCGAAAATGTGATTTTTATTATATATTTGCCGTTGTAAAATGTGATGACTGATTATGAAACTACTTAAGAGACAAATTGATAAGTTTTTAGATGATTGGTTTAAGAACCCTAAACATAAACCTCTTATCATCAATGGCGCTCGACAGATTGGAAAAACTGTATCTATAAGGGCCTTCGGAAAGATGCATTATGACTCTATTGTAGAGATAAACTTTGTACTTGAAGAAAAGTATCGACGCATCTTTGACGACGGGTATGATGTAGATACTATTTTGAAAAACATATCGATGCTGAATCCTTCGGTAAAACTGATACCAGGGAAGACGCTGCTGTTTTTCGACGAGTTACAAAAATGTCCAAAATGCGCCACTTCGCTAAAGTCGTTCTGTCAAGATAATCGCTATGACGTAATTTGCAGCGGGTCACTAATGGGTATCTACTACGAGGAGATAGAATCTAATGCGGTGGGGTTCAAAGAGGACTACAAAATGCACTCGCTGAACTTTGAGGAGTTCTTGTGGGCTAAGGGGTATTCTGAGGATCAGGTCGAAGACCTGTATAGGCACATGGAAACACTAACACCTTTCTCTCGACTAGAGATGGACACTCTGATGGGGCATTTCAGGGACTATATGAGTATTGGAGGTATGCCTGAGGTGGTCGCTATGTTTGTAAAAAATGGGCATTTCGGAGGTACGCTGAAACTGATGCGTCAATTGCTGAAAGACTACGAGGAGGACATCACAAAATATGCAAAGAACACGGACAAAGCAAAAATACTCGCTGTGTATAACCATATTAATACATTTCTGGGCAAAGAAAACAAAAAGTTCCAGATCACAAAGGTAGCTCGTGGTGCGAGAAGTAGAGAATACCTCGGTTCCGTCGAATGGCTCCAAGAAGCCGGTGTGGTAAATGTGTGCTACTGTCTAAACAATGCAGAGCTTCCATTGAAGGGCAATTACGTGCCAAACATGTATAAACTATATTACCATGACACTGGACTGCTGATAGCATCGTTGGACGAGGAAGCACAGCAGGACCTAAGGGAAAACCGAAACTTCGGCACATACAAAGGTGCCATTTATGAGAATATAGTGGGTGAAATGCTGATTAAGGCGGGTTATGAGCAATTATTCTACTATATGAACGACAACCCAGCTCTGGAAATGGATTTTTTCGTACGGGATGCAGATAGTCTGATTCCCGTGGAAGTAAAGGCAAAAGACAGTGCTACAACCTCGTTGAACCATCTGATTGAATGGAAATCATATCCAGACGTAAAGTTCGGCATTAAACTTGGATACAAAAACATCGGATGGAATGGGAAATTCTATACATTCCCATATTTTCTAGGGTTTTTGATTAGAAGATGGTTGCAAAACTCGAAAAGAGTAAAAAATAATTGAGACGACAGTATAAAATAAAAAGTTTTGTTTAATACTTAATAATATTTTATAATTATATTACAATATTTTTAAAATATCATCGTTAGGTATTGTACTATGAAACGATTTATAGACAATATTTTTTCGATGTTTTATCCGCGTCTGTGTGTCGGATGCGGAAATGCCTTGAGGCAGCATGAGGAGCAATTGTGCCTACATTGCCTCCTTCATCTACCGGAAACACACTATCACCAAGAACATGACCAACCTCTTAGTTATATCTTTGCGGGTCGAGTTCCCGTACGGGAGGTGGCTTCGCTAATGTTTTACAACAAAGGAAGTATCGTGCAGAACATCCTGCATCAGCTCAAGTACAAAGGGAAAAAGGAGATTGGCAAGTTTTTGGGACGTTATTACGGACGGCAGCTACGCAAAGAACCTCGCTTTCGAAGTGTGGACTGCATCCTGCCAATTCCTTTGCATCCCAAAAAACAGCGCAAGAGAGGGTATAACCAGAGCGAGTGGATCGCCATGGGATTGTCGGAGGGTCTCGGTGTTCCATACATGACTGATGTGTTAATCCGTACACATTTTACAGATACGCAGACAAAAAAGAGCCGTTTTAACCGATGGGAGAACGTAAAGGAGGTCTTTGACGTGCAGAATCCGGAGAAGATTCGCTACAAACATGTGCTAGTCTGCGATGACGTGCTTACCACTGGCGCCACCATGGAGGCGGCCATACAACATTTAATACAAGTAGAGGGGGTGACCGTAAGCGTCGTAACTCTCGCGACAGCTAGTCACTAAAGGTTCTCCTTACGGGAGGCCAGTTTGACATTACGACACTCGGTACCGTTAAAGTGGGTGTGAGTCAACTTAATATAAAAGGTCCCGTTGGGCTGCGTTTTGAGAACAGACTCTAGATATTTGTGATATTTCAGCAACTGTCCTTGGTCAAGAGCCCAATAGGTAGAGTAAATCTTTGAAAAACGGATACCATTGTATGTTTTTCTGGCTTTGAGGATGATTTCGTTTTTATACAAATCATAAAAATGAAATTCCGTCTTGGCTGACATGGGAAATCCATGGATATAAGGTTGGCGCAATGTGGGCTCTGCGGCATCCTGCTTGGAGATGGGATTCTCAAAAATAATAAAGGAGAGATCACGCACATCCATCAGAAATGTATCGATTTTATTATCTTTATAATGTATCTTGAATCCCTCACAAAAAGAGGAAACGTACTTAAGCGTATCGATAGAGCAGGTGATTGTCAACTGAGGTACATATAATGCAGGAGCATTGTCCAGATAACCATGTAAAAGCTTTGAAAAATAGTTCGACAAAGAATCATAATGATCGGGATAAACCTCTTTATATTCCAGGACCACCTCGTCACGGCGTGACATGAAGTCTTGGATATTGTTGATTGTCTGTGAAAATGCGGGGGACAGGTTATTCTGTTTCATCAGGGAGTTGAGCTCTGAAGAGCGGGTTACGGCTTCGATATAGGATTGGCGCGCACGCTCTTGGTCATTCATCTGCTCATATCTTTGAGACTGTGCCAAGAAGGTCTCAATCTCGGAGAGTTGGCGAATCAACTCCATATTAAAATCAGAAGTTGGGGAGATAAGATTAAGGTTTTCATCGCGCGCGTACGCGATAGCATCATTATAGTATTTAAGGGAAGCGGAGGCATAGCCACCTTCCTCCAGTCGGCGCGCATTGGAAACCAGGTCGTCGAGATGCTGATATTTCTTCATTGAAAGGATCTTATTGTAGGCGTCCTTTCGTTCCGTTTTGGAGATTTTTGGCTGCTCTTGCGCCTTAAAATAGAAGAATTGTGCCTGCTGATAGTCATGAACCATCGCACAAGAGTCGCCCTTGAGAATATAGGATTCATAGGTTAAATTAGTCTTAGGAGCCAATGTAACTCTTTGTGCCACAATATTTAATGGCACAATCAGACCCAGCGTCAGAACCCCAAAAATTATCTTCAAATTTTTCACGCGGCAAAGATACAATTATTCAAAAAAAATTGTACTTTTGCCGCCCATTTAAAAATTAATTATTTTACTAAACCAAAAAAAGTTATGGCAAATCAGTACGAAACCGTTTTCATTATGACGCCCGTTTTATCTGAAGACCAGATGAAGGAAACGGTACAAAAGTTCGAGAAGATTCTGACCGACAAGGGTGCAGAAATCGTTCATCAGGAGAACTGGGGCCTCCGCAAGCTGGAATACCCTATCCAAAAGAAGTCCTCCGGTTTTTATCATTTATTTGAATTCAAAGCAGAAGGTGATGTCGTTACCGAATTGGAGCTCCAATATCGTCGTGACGAGCGCATCATGCGTTTCTTGACCGTTAGCATGGACAAATATGCTATCGCTTACGCCGAGAAGAGACGTAACATCCGCAACGAGAAAGCCGCTAAGGCTCAAGAAGAGGCTGCTGCCGCTCCTGCTCCCGCTGCTGAGGCTACAGAAGAAGTTAAAAACGAAACAAATCAAACCGAACAAGAATAATTATTATGGCTCAACAATCAGATATTAAATACATTGCTCCTGTAGCAGTTGATATTCAAAGAAAGAAATACTGCCGTTTCAAAAAGAGCGGTATCAAATACATCGATTATAAAGATGGTGAATTCTTAAAGAAATTCGTTAACGAGCAAGGTAAGATTTTACCGAGACGTCTGACCGGTACCTCTTTGAAATACCAAAAGAAAGTGGCTCAGGCCGTTAAAAGAGCTCGTCATCTGGCTCTTCTGCCGTTCGTAACCGATAATTTAAAAACCAACTAATTAAGAGATCATTATGGAAATCATATTAAAACAAGACGTCAATAATTTAGGCTATGCCGATGACCTCGTAAAGGTTAAAGACGGCTATGCACGCAACTACCTCATCCCTAGAGGTTTGGCAGTTTTAGCAACTCCGGCTGAGAAGAAACAACTGGCCGAGACGATCAAACAACGCGCTTTCAAGGCTGAGAAACTCAGAAAAGAAGCTGAATTCCTCGCTGGTAAAATCGAAGGTCTTGAAGTTACCATCCCGGTGAAGGCTTCCGATAAGGGTACCATCTTCGGTTCCGTCAACAACATCATGGTTGCTGAAGCTCTCCAAGCTCAGCACGAGATTGAGGTTGACCGCAGAAAGATCATCTTGAATGAGAGTCACATTAAAGAATTAGGACAATACACAGCTGTTGTTAACCTGCATAAGGATTTCAACAAAGTAACGTTGAACCTGAATGTGGTTGCTGAACAAGAGTAGTCCTAAACAAGATAACATGTCTAAAAACTCTTCCCCACAAAGGAAGAGTTTTTTTATTTTTGCCGATATGAAAAAATTAGGGTTAAGTCTTTGGCTTTTTCTGGTGTGCATAACGCTGGCAGCGCAGCGCGACTCCATCGCATTGGTATGTGCACCATGGCAAACCGACACCATACAGCAAGGCATTGTTCTCAAACGGCATCATTTTGTGGAACCGGGTTTATTTGCAGCCAACCAGAATATCTGTCTACTAGAAATTGCCCCCGGTGCACCCGTCACCTTTGAATTTGGTTACGAACCCCGTCGCACCACCACCTCCGAAATTGCGCAGAAACATGGTGCCCTCGCTGCCATAAACGGCTCTTTCTTCGACATGGACCTACACAATCCAGTCTGTTACCTTCGCATCGATAGTGTGGAGGTCGGCGTCAACACGCCCGGAAACGATCCATCCACCCGCAAATATTACCAGTACGGGGCCATTGTGCTAGATCAGGACTCTCTTTATCTCATCAAGACGGAGAGCGAGCGACTATGGGAGCGCACCCAACCCTATTCAAACATCATGACGAGCGGACCTCTGTTGCTCAAAAATGGTCAGAGGGAACAGTACCGTACTGACCGCACCTTCGTGACCAACCGTCACCCGCGCTCCGCCGTAGGCATCCGTCCTGACGGCACCATTCTGTTCTTCACCGTAGATGGTCGTATCAAAGAGTCTGCCGGCATGAGTCTCGAAGAACTGACGCGCACATTAGAATGGTTAGGCTGCACCGAAGCCATCAACCTGGATGGCGGAGGTTCTACCACCATGTACGTGTATGATTATCCCGAAAACGGCATTGTTAACTGTCCCGTTGACAACGGTCGGTTTGACCACCAAGGTGAGCGTGCCGTATCCAACATTCTGATGATAAAGACGTTAAAAAAATAGATTAGCGTACCAGCGAATAACTCTTTCCAGGGCGAGTCTCGATTACCCCTTTCAATTCCAAGCCTAACAGAACCCCCGCCAACTTTGACGGAGAGAGTTCAGACATCTGTTCAGAGAGAAGATCTATCGACATCAACGACTGCTCACGAAGCAGAGAGATCACCTTTTGCTCTGTTTCATCAAGATCCGCAAAGAGCTGCATCTGCATAGGTGCTGAGGATGTCTCCCAATTCATCAAGTTGATAATCTCTTGGCCAGAAGTCACCAGAGCTGCTATATTCTTGTGTATCAAGTTGTGACAACCGTTGTGATGCTCATCAAAAATAGAGCCGGGCAGGGCAAAGACATCCCTGTTATAGGAGTGGGCAATGTGCGCCGTAATGATGCTGCCACCCTTATAGCCCGTTTCCACCACCAGCACCGCATCAGCCATACCGGCAATAATACGATTCCGTTTGGGGAAATTATTTCTATCTGGTGGTGTACGGAAACTATACTCCGTGATCAGCGCTCCACCATTATCCACGATACGTTGCGCAAGTTGCTGATTTTGAAATGGATATATCGTACTAAACCCACAACCCATCACTGCTATGGTGGGAATATTGTATTCTACAGACCGGGTGTGTGCCTCCGTATCAATGCCATAAGCTAATCCACTGATGGTCACTAGATTGGTTTCCTGTAGCTCTCTGATAATCTTACGAACGCACTGCTGTCCATACTCAGTTGCGTCACGTGTTCCAACCATTGCTATGATATGCGGAAGCTGAAAGATATCGGCATTGCCGCGATAGTAGAAGGCCAGTGGGGAATCCGAACAACTGCGCAAACGATAGGGAAAGAACTCGTCGGTATAGAAACAGTAAGAAATATTGTTGCGCTCCATCAACATAAGTTCTTCTGAAACTGTACGTTTTATCGCATCCGATATCTTAGGCAAAGGCTTTTTTACCGTCCGCTTGTTCACCCGACTCTGCCAAGTCTCCGGCGTCTCAAAAAGAGCCTTCGCCGTGCCCGAATAACGCAGCATCTCCTTTAACATACTCGGCTTGTAGTCTTCAAGGTATTGTAAAGCAAGACGATAAAAAATCTCAGAGTACATATTTATTTTGTTTTTTCTATACTAAAATATATTCTTATATCGTTATATTATGATGCTGCAAAAATAGTAATAAAAAGAAAAATATCGTTATAAAATTTTAAATTTTTTGTTATGAAAAAAATTATTTACGCTCTTTTGGTCGTAGTTATAGTGCTGACATCTTGTAAACCCAAGAGCAGCGGCATTAAAGTGGAGAACTTTTCTACCGGTAAGGCAGGAGAGATGATTTTGGTCTTAGACTCTTCGCTTTGGTCCCCCGAGGTTCAAAAGACTATCTTGGCCGTATTGGAACAGCCGCAACCTGCCATCAACCAACAGGAACCGATGTTCGATGTAATCCAATGCAATAATAAAGAGTTCACCGCCTCTTTTATGCGTCATCGTAACATTGTACAGTTTGACTATAATAAGACCTACGGTAGCAACAGCTTTGATATTAAAAAAGACCCATTCACCTCTCCGCAAGTCCAAGTCGTCATCAAGGGTAATGACCAGAAAGAGTGCTTAAATCTCTTTTTACAACATCAAGATGAGATTATTAAGGCATTATATGACAATGATATAGCACGATTACAAAATGCTCAACGCAAACTCAATAATCCTGCTATTGAAGATCAGGTATTTAAAAAATTTGGTGTCAGATTAACCATCCCTGACAACTATTTCGTTGGGCGTGAAGAGCCTGATTTCCTATGGCTATGCTACAGAACGCCGAAGAACGACCGTTTTATAATGATATACAAGACACCTGCTCACGAGTTGTCACGCGACAGTCTGGTTGCTGCCCGTAATCGCATCACCAAGGCCTACATCCAAGGTGCTGTCTTGGGAGCCTACCCGATTGTTTCTGAAATTTCCGGTTTCCCAATCACCGATTCTGTGAAAATCCATTATCACGAAGGTGTGGAGCAGCGAGGATTTTGGGAGTCCGTCAATGACAAGATGGGCGGTCCCTTCTACAGCTTTACGACTCTCTCTCCCGACGGCGAGTCCTGCATTACCATCGACGGCTTCATCTATGCTCCGCAAGAGCACAAACGCGACTATATTCGCGAAGTGGAAGCCATTGTAAAGTCTTACAATTAAGGTGCTCTGAAATAGTCAGATTTTTGTACTTTTGCACCCTAATTTTTAGAAGATGAAAAAGAAGAAACTTCTCCTCCTGCTAGCAGGAATCGTGATTGCAGCATGTCTTTGCCTTGTAATTGTCAAGGCCGTTTCCCGTAGCAACGGAGGACTTAAAGCTGATATGTTTGCGGTCAAGGACACCGCCTCTATTACCAAAGTGTTCATTGCGGATATGAATGGGGAAAGTTCCCTGCTGACTCGCAAAGATGGTGTCTGGTATGTGCAAGACAGCATCAAAGCTCAACCATATAAAGTCGCCGATTTGCTTTCCACCATTAGTAATGTGGAATTACAACAGACCGTTGCCAAATCCGCACAGTCGAACATCAACAAGATGATGTCTGTCAACGCTATCAAGGTTGAGGTTTATCAAACCGCACCAAAATTCACTCTTTTTAAGAAACCCTTCTTTGTAAAAGAGCGACTGGTAAAGACCTACTACATGGGTCCCGCTACGATGGACAACATGGCCAATTTTGCTATCTTGGAAGGCTACGACGAGCCTTGTATTGTTCACATCCCGGGTTTCCGCGGATTCTTAACACCCTCCTACTCTTTCCGCCCGGAGGAGTGGTTCAACTGCGACCTTTTCAGTACCAAAATTACTCGTATACAATCTCTTACCGTAACAGACTACGAGCATCCTGAGAATTCCTTCAGCGTTGAAAAAGCCGGTGCCCGTTTCTTCAATCTTTTCGACGGACAACATCAGCAAATCATGCATTACGACACCGTGAAATTGCTCGACATGTTGGCTGAATACCGTGACCTGAACTACGAGCGTCTTATGCTAGACGTCCCAAAATCTGAAATTGATAGCACTCTTCAAAACTGCCGCTTCAAAACTATCGTGTTAAAAGATGTAAACGGACAGGAGACTCGTTTGGACATGTATCGTAAATATGTACCAGAAGATACCTATCTTGATGCTATTGTTGGACCAATTCAAGAAGAAGTCAATCTTCCCTACAACCGCGACAAGTTCTATGCCATATTGAACGGCAACACGGATAACTTCCTGCAGTGTCAATATTTCCATTTTGACAGACAGAATCAGCCGTTATCATACTTTCTCCCAAGACAATAAGGCTTATGACCATTGATGAGTCCTATATGCATCGATGTCTTCAGCTGGCGTCACTCGGATTAGGGGCTGTTCAGCCGAATCCGATGGTCGGGGCCGTCATCGTCCATGATGGAAAAATCATAGGCGAAGGTTATCATCATGCTTACGGAGAGCCTCATGCAGAGGTAAATGCCATTGCGTCGGTTAAAGAAACTTCGTTACTCACCTCATCTACTCTTTACGTCAGTCTGGAGCCCTGTTCTCACTATGGCAAAACGCCGCCGTGTGCTGACGCCATTATCGCACGAGGAATACCAAAAGTCGTAGTGGGCACGCAAGACTACCATAGCAAAGTCAACGGTGCTGGCATCCGCAAACTGAAAGGAGCTGGCGTGGAAGTCGTGATGCCTGTCTGCGAGAAAGAGTGTGTTGAGCTAAACAAGCGTTTCTTCACTTATCATCGCGAACACAGACCGTATATCATCCTCAAATGGGCACAAACCTCTGATGGATTTATGGACATCGACCGTAGTGACGACTCGAAACCGCAGGACTACTGGATCACCAACCCCGCACTGAAGGTCATCACGCACAAATGGCGCAGTGAGGAAGATGCCATCTTAGTCGGCTGGCGCACCATGCACAACGACAAGCCGCAGCTGACCACTCGCTGCTACCCAGGAAAAGATCCGCAACGCTTTGTGATGCAGCGTGGTGAAGAGATCATCTCTCCGCTACCCTACATTCCCCTGCCAGAAGACATCTCGGAAGCTTTGAATATTTTGTATGAAAAGAAGATACAATCAGTCATCGTAGAAGGTGGGCGACAAACGCTAGACCGTTTCATCGAAGCTGGTTTCTGGGATGAAGCCAGAATCTTAGTTGGTGACTGCAAATTTGAAAGGGGTTTGAAGGCACCAGTCCTTACTCAGAAACCTCAACGTGTAGAAACCATTGACAAAAATCAGATAGTTTATGTTCGAAGACACCTATAAAACCATCGCCAGTCCCAGCACCGGTAGCTATAGCGAGAAGCGGAGTAAGTTTCTCGCCTATGCCTTCCCTGTGGAGAACGAGCAGCAGGTGAAGGGCTATCTGACCGAGATACAGAAGAAGCACAATGATGCCAGGCACCACTGTTACGCCTACATCATCGGTCCGCGCAAGGATGCCTATCGGATGAACGACAACGGCGAGCCCTCAGGCACTGCGGGAAGACCTATCCATGGACAGCTGATGTCTAAAGATCTCACCAATACTTTAGTCATCGTAGTTCGTTATTTTGGCGGTATCAAATTGGGTGTCAGTGGTTTACAAAATGCCTACAAGATAGCAGCAAGAGAAGCTCTCGATGCCGCCACCATTATTGAGAAGACAATCGACGAGACCTTTGAAGTGACCTTTGAATATTTACAGATGAATTCCGTGATGCAGCTGATGAAAGATCCCTTCGTGACGATTTTAGAGCAGCGGAGCGATTTCAACTGCACTATACGCTTTTCTGTCAGACAAAGGGAGGTTGAGCGTATCGTAACTGCGCTCAAAAAAGTGGGAACCGTCACTTATCTTTAAAAATAGTATATTTGCATCTTCAAAAAAGTTGTGATGAAAAAGACAATCTATATATGGTTGACGCTATTATGCCTTCTCCCGTTGGCGATGCAAGGCCAGTCATATTACCGCACAAATTTCAGAGATAAAAACTTTGTGGACACCTCCGCCACCATGATTTGGCTTGGGGCCAATGTGACCGGCAATCTTCCTCTTGGATATCTCCACGACTGGTTCAAGCCTAATCTCTCCGTGGGTGTGGATTTCACATTCAAAACAAAGTCTAACTGGACTTTCGATATTGCGATGAACTACATGTTCGGGGCCAATTTACGCGACACCAGTTTTGCTTTTCTGGGTAGCCTCTATCAGAACCACATCATATACGATGGCAACGGATATGCAGCAGGAGGTGTAAGCATGGAGGGCCGTTACTGGTTCTTCGGTGCGGGCGTCGGCAAGATCATTCCCGTGAACAGATGGAGAAACTCAGGCATCTGGATCAAGATGAACATGGGCTACTTCGGTCACAAGATACGCATCAGCGACTATGACAATCAAGTTCCGCAGTTTAATGGTGACTACAAGAAAGGCTACGACCATCTATCTGCTGGTTTTGCCATGAACCAGTTCATCGGTTACCTCTTCATCCAGAAAAACCGTGTTCTCAGTTTCTATGGAGGTATCGAATTCTATGAAATCTGGAGTAAACCCTCCCGCAACTACATCTTCAATGAAGGTCCTACCACCGGCTTAAAGAACAAGTTCAGCAGTCTGATAGGCCTCCGCATTGGTTGGAACATCCCTCTATACGAGAAAAAATCCGTAACCACCTTCTATTATCGATAAGTCCATGTTCATGCAGTTGCTGTATTCCATCGGCATTTTCTTCTACAGATGTGGCATTGCGATAGCCTCACTGTTCAATCCGAAGGCTAAAAGTTGGATAAAGGGACGTAAGAATCTCTTCTCCAGATTAGAAAAAGCTATCGGCAAAGAAGATCATCCTGTGTGGGTACATTGCGCCTCATTGGGTGAATATGAGCAGGGCAAACCTGTCATTGAGCGGATCAAAAAAGAGAATCCTGACACAAAGGTGTTGGTTACTTTCTTCTCTCCATCTGGTTACGAAGTTTGTAAAAACGATCGACTTCCCGACTATATCTTCTATCTGCCTATAGATTTGCGAGGTATGTCGAAACGATTCATTGAGATTGTGCAGCCAAGAATGGCCATCTTTGTAAAATATGAGTTCTGGTTCAACTATATCTATGAGTTGAACATGAGAAATATTCCCTTCTATTACATCAGCGCAATTTTCCGTCCTAACCAATACTTCTTCAAAAAGATTGGTCGATGGTTTGCTCGGCAACTGCAAAAAGCCTCCTACTTTTTCGTGCAGAATGAGGAGTCAAAAAAGTTGTTGGAGGGTATTGGCATACAGCAAGTAGAGGTTTGTGGCGACACTCGTTTCGACCGTGTCTATGATGTGGCCCAACAGGCTGAAGAGATTCCGGCGGTAGAGCAGTTTCAGCAGCAGTCCAAACTCATTGTGGCGGGCAGTAGCTGGCAGCCAGACGAGGAATTGTTGGCAAATCTATTATCCCATCTTCCTGGTTATAAATTGATTGTAGCTCCCCATGAAATCAACAGAACGGACTCTGTTTTAAAGACTTTCTCGGCATACAAAACTTGCAGATACACCTCCGCAACAGATGAGGAGTTAAGTAAAAGTCAGGTTCTTATTATTGATACTATAGGTCTATTGAAGAAGATTTATCGATACGGAACATTTGCCTATGTGGGTGGTGCGTTCAAAACTGGTTTGCACAATATCTTAGAAGCTGCCGTTTACAACATCCCTGTCTTTTTTGGTCCTGACTTTCATCGCTTCAACGAGGCTGTTATGCTGACAAATCTAAAGGGTGCTTTTTCTGTAACCAAGGCTGATCAGATGTTACAGAAAATTCAGCTTTTCGCAAATAATCCGGCAGAATATCAAAAAACTTGCGATATTTGCCAGCAATATATGCAAGCCAACATTGGCTCTTGCAACAGAATCTATAATATTATCAAAAAACATATCGTATGAAAAAAGGTATTTCAATTGCATTAGTTATCGCCGTTATAGTTATTCTCCTTATTGGAGCAGCTGTACGTCCTTACAATCAGATGGTTTCCAAAGAAGAGACCTGCAATCAAGCATGGTCTAATGTGGAAAACGTATATCAACGTCGTATGGATCTCATCCCCAACTTAGTAGCCACTGTGAAAGGTGCTGCTGAATTCGAGAAGAGCACATTAGAGGCTGTCATCAATGCACGTGCAAAAGCAACTTCTGTCACTCTAAATTCTGACGATCTCACAGAAGAGAATATTGCAAAATTTCAAGCAGTTCAAGACGAACTCGGCTCTGCTTTAAGCCGCTTGTTAGTATCTGTAGAAAGATATCCTGAGCTAACCGCAACACAAGGGTTTAGAGATTTGCAAGCACAGCTGGAAGGCATTGAAAACCGCATCGCAGTAGAACGCAACAAATACAACGAGACTGTTCAGGTTTTCAACTCATACATTAGACAATTCCCAAACAATATCATTGCCGGTATCTGTGGTTTCAAGAGCAAGGGTTACTTCAAGGCTTCTCCTGGTGCTGAAAATTCACCGAAGGTAGAATTTGATTTCGACTAATAGAAAAGATTTATGCGCCGACTGCCGATCATCGGATTTTTGCTCTGCATCTCCACACTGCTTTTTGCTAAAAACAATGTGGATGATGTCATCCCTCCCGTTCCAGATCCACCAAGGCTGGTCAACGACTTCGCGGGTGTGATAAGTGCGTCCGATGTTAATCGGCTAGAACAGCAGTTGGTGGCCTTTAACGACTCTACCTCCAATGTGTTCTGTGTTGTGACAGTCAACGACTTGGGAGACTACTCTGCCGGTGAATTCGCATACGAAATAGGTGAACGGTGGGGTGTTCGTTCCTCAGGCTATCGCAATGGTGTCGTCATTCTTATCAAGCCGAGCACCAATCATGACGGAGAGGTCTACATCTCTGTAGGTTATGATCTTGAGCCCGTTATCACAGATGCTTTTGCCAAGCGCGTCATCGACCTGAAGATGATTCCAGAGTTATCGCAACAGCACTACACAGCTGCTATCGATTCCGCTCTGACTTACCTGTTGCCGGTGGCAGCTGGAGAGATCTCTGTAGAAAGGTTATCGGAAAACAAAATGACCACGGAAGAGGCTATGTTTATTATTGGGTTCACCGTCTTACTCTTAATCCTCATCCTCATTAGTTTCAAAGACAAAGGAAAACATACTGGAGGCTCCAGTCATAACAGTGGCGACTACGGGGGTGACTATGGTGGACCTTTCTTCGGCCCTATCTGGGACAAGAGTAGTGGCGGTGGTTTCAGCGGTGGTGATTTCGGCGGTGGCTTCAGTGGAGGCTTCGGCGGCTTTGGCGGAGGAGGAGGCTTCGGTGGCGGAGGTGCCGGAGGACGATTCTAACTACTCCATATTGCGAATAGCGTATCTTCAATACGCCAAAAAATAATCGTCGTTACTTTCAAAAAAAACGGGCCAGATCATTTTCAAATCTGGCCCGTTTTTTTGTTGATGCAAACTGAGTTCTCTCGTTTGTCGGAAATAAACTATTTCCCGATAATAGCAGCCAACTCGTCTACGCCTTTCGGCAAGTGCGGTCCTAACACGCGGTGACCTGTCTCGGTAATCAACAGGTCATCCTCGATACGGATACCACCGAAGTCACGATATTTCTCAACCACATCATAGTTGATGAAGTCGGCGAACTTATTTTCTTTCTTCCAGATATCAATCAAATGAGGAATGAAGTAAATACCCGGCTCGATGGAGACCACGAAGCCTGGTTTCAACTCGCGAGCCATACGCAGAGACGCCCAGCCGAAGATATTGCTGGGACGTACGGTATCGTCATAACCAACGTAAATCTGACCGAGTCCTTCCATATCGTGCACATCAAGACCAATCTGGTGACCAAGGCCGTGAACCATAAACAGAGCGTGAGCACCTAACTCGACAGCCTCTTTTACATCGCCTTTCATCAAGCCGAGGTCTTTCAAACCTTGGGCAATAACCTCACAGGAGAGGCGATGCAGTTCCTTGTTGTACATACCCGGATGAGCAGCATCAATAGCGTCCATGTTAGCTTTCAAGACGATCTCATAGATCTCCTGTTGTTTAGTGGTGAACTTGCCGCCGACAGGCATCGTACGGGTATAGTCAGAGCAGTAGTTCATCAGACCTTCGGCACCAGCATCCATAAGGAGCATGTTACCTTCTTGGAGAATGCCGTTGTGCAGATGGTTGTGCAGTGTCTCACCATGTTGAGAGAGAATAACCGGGAAAGAGATTCCGTTACCGTAGGAGAGAGCGATGCCCTCAGCCAAACCGGCCAACTCATGCTCAGAAGCCCCAGCTACGCAACGACGCATCACGGTGGTGTGCATCTTCACGCCGATCTCACAAGCCTTGTCCATCTCGTCAATCTCGCACTGCTCCTTGGTGGAACGCAAAGCCACAATGCCTTTGATAAGCTCTAGAGAGGCAGCCTCGCGAATCTCATTGACATTGATACCTGTAAGATTAGAAAGCCAAATTTGGTTGTCGCCACGATACATCGGCGTAAAATGCACCTTGCGACCTTTGTCTTGAGCCTCACGGATGTAGTCCTGCAATTTACCGAGCGGCATAGTATCGGTCACACCAACTTTCTCAGCTAAAGAGGCGATTGTCGGCTGGTCACCCATCCAGATAATGTCATCAATGGTAAAATCGTTACCAAAGATAATGGACTTGTGCGCATCAAAATCGATGACAGCGGCAATGTCAGCAATAGACAAGCCGAAAAAGTAAAGGAAGTCACTATCTTGACGGAAGTTGTAAGTGTTGTCAGGATAGTTCATCGGGGCTTCGTGATTGCCTAGGAAAACGGCAATGCCATGACCCACCAATTCGGTAAGTTTGTTTCTGCGGTTTTGATAAACAGTTGATTCAAATAAAGGGTTCATATTATTGGGTTTTTTAATTGATAATTTTTCGTTGGTTGTGGGGGCGAATGATTATTCGCCCTTACTGATATCGGGGCGAATGATTATTCGCCCTTACAGGTGGCGACGTTGGGCGAATGATTATTCGCCCTTACGGTGATCATGGGATAATGATCTTAGTGGTTGTATCGCCTACATGGACCATATAGAGGCCGGATGTCGATATATGGACTGTTGTTGTTGAACAGTTTTTCTGTTCATAGATGGTGCGTCCCAAAGCATCAAAGATAGTGACGGGCGCAGCTTTGTCTTGTTTGATGAAAACCTCGTGGCCATGTGCATAGACAACTGGCTGCGAAATTTCATGTGTTGAGATTCCAGAAGCGGGGTAAATCCACTTAAAAAAGTTGACGAAATCTGTTGTGTTGACCGAATATTGCAGGTTGTCATCGCCATACATGACGACGAAGGTGTATGTGTGACCAGGAGTAATCAAAAGAGGCAGCTCAGTCAAACCATCGATGACAACATGGGATGCACCAGCTTCAAGGGTCACATTCTCGCTATGAAGACAGCCTATCAATTCTTGGTTGTCATCATAAACGCCAAGGCCGATAACCCCATTGAAAGTGGAGTCTCCTTTATTGGTTACTGTGTAATTGTATGTAAAATAGCCACTTCCTGCCGCAAAACAGATGGTGGGGGCAACTTGCAGGTCAGCTCCCATCTCGAGATAACTGTAGTCGGGTTCTATACCGAAAAGAGCTTCTTGCCGGTCGGAAAAACTATATCCTGACACATCCAGCGCAGTCGTGGGAAAATAGGCATCATGACTTCCTCCCCATCCCCAATTGACATGGAAAAGACCGTTGTTGTCATAACCATCCAAGATAAAACAGTGACCGCCGTTTGTTTCGCCTGTCGTGGGATCAATACCGAAACCTCCATAGAGAACGGGACGGCCGTTGGAGATATCCTCGCGCAACATATTGTCCCAAATACTATCAGAGATATTCTCGCGGGCAATACCTTGTAGAGAAGCTTTGTATCCAAAGAACTTAGGTAAGGCATTTTCTGGACAATATTCATGATCCAGATACATAGAATCTGTAAATTCCAACAGCGCAATAGGAGCGTCGCTGCCGCTATCACCATACAAGTTATAACTCATTTGAATGCTGATACCCACATGAGACATCAGAAGAGCCACCGCATTGATCTGCTCTTGCGTACTACCCCAATCCAAAGCATTAGGCATTGAAGCCCAAAGGTATTCCGTGTTTTCAAAGTCTGCGCTCAGGGTTCCGTAAGTCCAATGAGGCTGCACGCCCTCCCAACTATAGGAGTAGTGGCTATATCCATGACGGGGATGGTTCCAAAATTTCATCACCTGGGCCATGCCTGTTGCTGTGCAACCGGTTGTAGGATGGTAAGTATAAAGTGTGGAGTCCACAGGGCACATCTCATTGTACCAGGGGCGTTGAGACCATGTGGTAGTAACCAGTGGGGCAACTGTGTCGGCATATTTAGCCTCTGAAGGAGCGTTGTTCAACAGAGATTTCCACGCGTGCTCGGTGATGGGTGAGGTTACTTTGGAGGCCCGCGCCCACGCTATCTGACGGTCAAAGAAGCCAAGCCAATAACGTAAAGCCGGAGGCATCTCCTCAGACAAAAAAGATTCTTGCGTGGAGTACCCCAACACTGGTCTGGCGCAATCATCGGCTGAGATAATTACAAACCCTCCCTCTGCCATATTGAAGATGTAAAGATTGGAAAAAGGCACCTGCGATGTGATGTCAACCATTGCAGAAGTAGCACGACCTTGACGTTGCCAAAAGTTCTGCGCTGCAACACGAGCTTTTGCGGAATCCACAGGACCTGCCAGCATCGTCAATACAGTACAACAACAAATTATTGTTAGAAAAAGTTTCTTTGTTATCTTGTTGACCATAAGTTTGATTATCTTTTCATTATGAATAATTAAAGCGGGCACAAAAATATAAAAAAATAACACTACATGGACAAAAAAGGGATAGGAAAGGATTAATAAAAACATTGTCTCAAATAAGAAAAATATTTTTAGAAGAAATTCGTTTTCTTCTTAGCCTACATAAAAAATTGAGAATTGCGCTATTACTATATTTTTTTGTATTTTTGGCACCTACTTTTGTATAATATGAAAAATATGAAAAATATGAAACGTTTATTTTTGTTATTAGCTGTTATTCAAATACTTGCAATTGGAACTACAGAGATGTTCGCCCAAAAGCTGAAACCTACTGAAGTTCCTGATGATGTTGTGCAAGCTTTGGACATGCAATATTCATATGCCAAGGTGACGAGTTGGTTTAAAGAGGGGAATCAATACATTGCCACAATCAAGGATGAAGGTTCTACAGGAAAGGTCTACATCTCATCCACTGGTGAGTGGTTGCGCACCACCTTTGCAGTACCGCAAAATGAGCTGCCATCATCCATCACCGCTTATGTGAAGGAAAACTACCCGGAATTCATCATTGAAGAGTCCTGCCTAGAGGAAAAAGATAACGAAAAGACGCACTATTATCTGGAGGTAAAGCCTGACGGTGTCGGTTTCAAGCCATCCAAGTTGACCTTCAGCACGACAGGTACTAACGAGCTGATCAGTCGAGTGGATCCTGAGGACTTCAAGGATCCCAAAGCTCCTGTAGAGAAACCGGCTCCCGTGAAACCGGCAGAAAAAGACAACAAGCAGACTGCAGCCAATACCAAACCTGCTACAAAGCCAACTGCAAACAAGCCTGCTGAGAGCAAACCTGCCCCCAAACCGGCAACTCAGAAGCCTGCTCCCGCTCCAAAACCAGAAAAACAAGCTGAGCCCAAGCCGGAAAAACCCAAAAAGGAGAAACCAGAACCCGTAATTAAAGACGAATACGGCAACATTGCCATCAAGGCTTCTGAAGTGCCTGCTGTGGTCACCAAAGCCCTAGCCAAGAAGGTGATGCATCCCGAAGAACTCAACTGGTTCTTCATCGACAGCACCTACGTGGCAAGATGTATCAACACCGGCAAGAAGACTGCCGTCTATATCACCAAAGACGGTCTTTGGGACAAAACTCTGACCGTACTCCCTGAAGAGTCTGTGACAGGTCCTATGCTCAAACACTTGAACGACTATTACAAAGGGTTCAAATTCAAATCCGCAGTCAAGGAACAGCGTGCTGACAAGCAAGACAAGACCATGGTTGAGTTCTATGAGAAAGCCAATTATAAAGCCAAGTTGGTCACAACTATCATCTTTGACAAGACGGGTAAATTGATCCGCACTATCGATCCTGACTATGAACTGGGCGGTGGTGGTGCCAAGGCATCAGACGAGGACGAGGCTCTCGAAAAATATTACGAGAAGATGAATATGAGTGTCAAAGAGGATGACACTCAGCGTGTTCCCGAGAGTGTCAAAGCTGCTTTCAAACTCAAATATCCGCGTGTTACCAACGTAGAGTGGCAAGAGGACGACAACCTCAACTTCCAAGCCATCTATTACACTGCCCGTGGCAAAGAGATTTGCGTTTTCAATCCTTATGGCGAAATTGTAGAGACTTGGATCATGGGCAAACCCGACGCTCTCTCTGCAACTATTCAAGACTATCTGAAGAAAGAACATAAAGGCTGCAAAGTGGTGGAATATTACACCGTAAAGAAGATTGCCGACAAGCAGACCCTATACAAAGTCCTCATCCAAGACAAAAAGTCTGGTATGGAAGACGAGCTTTGGTTCTCTCTTAACGGCAAACCTGTAGAGATGTAAGCCGCCAAACCAGCTAAACCATTAACCCTATGAAATATTTTGAAATACGATTAAACATCACCCCTGCCGACCCTTGGAAAGAGATTTTCACCTCCATGATGGGAGAGATCGGGTGCGACAGCTTCATGGATGACGAGGATGAAGGGACTCTCCTGTGTTACATTCCCGTCCAAGACTATAATGAAGCTGCATTAAAAGAGGTGGTGGAAGATCATGGTTTTGAGAATGTTGAAGTGACATACAGCATTCGGGAGATGCCCGACATTGACTGGAATGCAGAATGGGAAGCCAATTATCAGCCCGTAATGATTGCTGACCGCTGTTACATCAGAGCTCCTTTTCACCCGGCACGTCCTGAGACAGAGTTTGAAATCATCATAGAACCAAAGATGTCGTTTGGAACAGCTCACCATGCCACCACTGCGCAAATGGCTGAGTATGTGCTGGAGACTGAGATGAAAAACAAATATGTCCTTGATATGGGCTCAGGCACCGGCGTTCTTGCTATCCTCAGCAAGATGCGCGGCGCCACAGATGTCACTGCCATCGACAACGATGAGTGGGCATACAGGAACGGACTGGAGAATGTGGCGCACAACAACTGTGCAGATATTCAAGTTCTTTTAGGTGACGCCTCGTTGTTGGGTGAAAAAAAATATGACGTCATCCTTGCCAATATCAACCGCAACATCCTGCTGCAGGATATTCCGACTTATGTACGCTGCCTTCAGCCTAACGGACTTCTCTTCATGAGCGGTTTCTACGAAGAACCCGACCTGGACATCATACGGAAATGTTGTGAAGAGAATGGTCTGAAATATATCGACCACAAGATGAGAGATAATTGGGTAGCCGCAAAATTCCAGAAGCTCGGATAAAAAACTGAGGGTTAGTTATCGTATTTTCATACCATTTTTAAAATGATGAAAAAAATATTGTTTGTCAGCATATTGCTGTGTTTTACCATTTTTGCTCAGGCACAGCGTTTTACCCGTTTCTCCAATGACCCTGCCAAGACTGTTGAAGAGATGAAAGAAATGCTCTCCACCGTGCCAAAAGACCGTCAAGGGGAAGCTAAAGATCTATTGAATTTCTTTACAGAGATGTGGGAGCAAAATATGGTATATGATGCTCAGATGGCTTTCATAGAAGAGGCTAACCAGATGCTGAAGCACAAACTTCGTCCATTCCCGCATTTTGAATCTTATATCCATGCCTATAAAGCATTTGTCTTGAGTGATTTCGCTGACGAAACAGATACATGGGTCAAAATATTGGAGTATCACGCCACACACGGTGTCACCCAATATCAAGCGAAGATGAAACTCTACGAAAACCTTTTCTCACGGTATGTACTTAATACTGAGGATAATGTGTGGTGGGAATCCGATGCTATGCCATCAAAAATGGGTTTTGACAAGGAACCTTTTTTCGATTTTGACGATATCGTCTTGACTGGTCATTCCAATCAGGATAGTTTACAAGTCTATGATGTAGCCGGGCGTTATTTTCCTGGCCAACTGAAATTCAAAGCAAAAACTGGAACTGTATATTGGACTCGAGCTGGTCTCACTGACGATGTAAAGGCAGAATTAAAAGAATTTGTTGTGGATGTTCGCTTTGCACAACTCTCTGCTGAAAATGTTACGTTCCATTACCCGGATCTCTTCTCCGCTCCTATCAAAGGTCATTTAGAAGAAAAAGCTGTCTTAGCCACTACTGAAGAGAAGGCTACCTATCCCCGTTTTACCAGCTATGACAAGTCCATGGCCATCCCATCGTTATATCCCAATGTAGACTATATTGGTGGTTTTGACCTGAGAGGAGCCTCCATTTACGGAACCTCCTCGGGCGACACCTTAGCCAACGTAAATATCAAACGGGAGGGAAAAACTATCATCAGAGCCGCATCTCAAAATTTTCTTATCAAACCTACTAACTTACTCGCTGAGGATGCGCATGTTAGCATCTACATTGAAGAAGACTCCATCTACCACCCTTCCGCCAACTTCAAATACGACAACGACAACCAAGAGTTGCTAATCACTCGTCCTAAGCAAGGTGTGGGTCGCTCTCCTTTCTTTGACTCTTATCATAAACTGGATATCACCATTGAATCTATCCACTGGAACACTAACGATGAACGTATTGAATTCAAACCCATTGTGGGCAACACGAGTAAACAGACTGCTATCTTTGAATCACAGAACTTCTATGATGAGACCGTAATGCATGAAATAGAGGGTTACAACAAAGAAAACCCTCTTTATACGCTTTGGCAACTCTTCAACTCTGCCGGCTACGAAGATGTGACCATTGAAGATGTTATCCGTTGGTTCAGAAAGCCACCATTGGACATCAAAGCGCTGATCATTGACTTTGCTGCACGTGGTTTTGTAGAGTACGACGTTATCAATAATCGTATACACTATCGTAGTAAAATTGCTCAATATCTTAATAACCAAATCAAAAAACGCGATTACGACTACATCCGACTTGAATCCAAAACTCACTACGCGTCCTTAGATCTTCTTACCAATGATTTGAAAATCACCGGCTGCGAGTTCTTCGTTCTCAGTGATCCACAAATTGTGAATGTATATCCGAAGGATGAATTGGTAACCGTAAAGAAAAACCGCAACATGGTATTCTCCGGCCGTGTCATCGGTGGTCTTTTCGATTTTGTAACTCACAATTGCCAGTTCGACTATGACCGTTTTCTTGTGGATATGGACATCATTGACACCCTCATCATGTACGTAGAAGACAAAGAGGGTCCTATGGATATGTACGGAGACTATAAACTACAACGTGTCAAGAGTCAAATTGAGGAATTGTCTGGTGTTTTATATGTGGATGTCCCTGGCAACAAGTCCGGTATGACCGACTACCCCGACTATCCAATATTTGAGGCAAGAAAAGGTGGTAAGGTTTTCTATGACAAACCTGAAATCTTGGGCGGTGTATATGACCGTGACCGTTTCTTCTATTCTGTCAACGAATTCCGCATTGTCAACCTCGACAATTTTGAGATTGACTCCATGAAGTTCACAGGACGCTTGGTCTCCGGTGGCATATTCCCAGATATCAACGAACCGTTGCAGGTGCAGAAAGACTTCTCCCTAGGTATTCGACATCAGACAAATGGTTTGCCAATGTATGGTACAAAAGGTGGTTATGCGGGCAGTATCAGCATGACACACGAAGGTTTGCGCGGCAAAGGTACCATTGACTATATTACTTCTCATACTGTTTCCGACAGTTTGGTCTTCTATCTTGATTCCACCAACGGTGCTGCCAACAATCACGTAGTGGAAGAGCAGATGGCTGGTGTAGAGTTTCCTCCTGCATCAGTTGATGAAGGCTACCTCCATTGGGAACCTTATCAAGATCAGATGTTCATCCACACCATTAACAATCCGATGGCCGTCTTCCGCGAAACCGAGTTAACAGGCAACTCAAAAATTACTCCAAATGGTATGTTCGGTACTGGTGTCGTGAAATTCAATCGTGCAGACATCACCTCACAAAACTTTTTCTTCAAGCATCATGAGGTGTTAGCTGACACTGCCGATCTACAAATTTACGACCTTAGCAAAAACAAAGATAATATTGCATTTTCGACACGTAACTATAAATCTCACGTGGACTTCAAGACTCGTAAGGGTAACTTCAAGGCAAATGGCGAAGCCTCTGAAATTTTCTTCGTCAAAAATGAAATCAAAGGTGTCGCTTCAGAGTTTGATTGGGATCCTATCGACTCCACAAAACTGCGTTTCAAATGGGACGATCCTTACAAAGATGTGGACATTGACAACACGGAAATCAAAGAGTTGGTGGATATGCACAGCGAAGGCAACGAACTCTATGCCTCCGACCCTTCTGTAGGTTACCGTTTCAATGCACTTAATGCTGAGTTTGATTTCACCGAAAATATAATTTATGCCCACGGCGTACGCTTCATCAATGTCGGTGATGCTGCCGTCGTCCCACATGGTGGAGAGGTCACCATCCGTGAAAAAGCTAATATGGACCGACTGACCAAATCACGGTTGCTGGCTGGACGTGAAAACAAGTATCATGAACTCTACGACTGTGATATCAAAATCACTACTGCCACTCGTATGTACGGTAATGGCTATTATGACTACATCGATGAAAATCTGAACGTACAGAAACTCTTCTTTGACACTGTTTACTATGTTACAAAGGAAACCTTTGGTGCAGCTAAGATCCCGATAACAAAGAACTTCCAATTCAGCGACCAGTTTGGTTTCGACGGACGTGCCGAGTTACATAGCACCCAACCGTTCCTTTCTTACTTTGGTGGTGTAGAGATTCGCACCGGATGTGATACATTGCATCATGCTCGCCTCAAAATCCTCCAACAGGTGGATCCCAACAACATCATGATTGAGATTCACGACCGTTCCAAGGATATGGATGAACGAAAAGCCGTGGTTGCCATCGCCTCATCCAACAAGACTGGTCGTATCTATACCGCTTTCGGTACAGCCAAAGATGAGTTTAATGATGCCGAGTATATTAATGTGTTCGGTTATATCAAATACGACAAAGAAACGAGACAATTCATAGCTGCATCAGCGGAAAAACTAGAAGACCCCGAAGCACCTGGCAACATCATTACACTCAGCACCGACAACTGCATTTCAACCGGTGTGGGTGAAATTGATATGGGAGCAAAGTTAGGTCGTGTGGACTTCATTACAAATGGTACCATTGTTAACTACATGACAGCCGATTCCGCGGATATGAATCTGACCACCTCCATAGACTTCTTCTTCAGTGATGAATCCATGAAACAGATGAACAAAATGCTGGAAAACTCCATTTCTATGGATTTTGTGGACATCTCTGATGACGAGGCTTTCGATCAGTCGTTGAAGTCTCTTTTAGGCCGTGAAGAGTACCAACGATTCACTCACAACCTGGCATTGGGCAACACCAGTCGTCACCTGCCGGAGGCGCTGCAGGTTAAGTTCCTTTTCTCCAACCTCTATTTTGAATGGGATAAGGATCAACATACGTTCAAGTCACAACGCACTCTGCCGCTTATCATCTGCGGATCTAAGCAGGTATTCAAGATGGTACCAGGTCGTATTGTCATTGAAAAGAAAGGTTCTCGTAATAAATTATACCTCTACTTTGAATTTGACGACCAGTTCTATTACTTCCAATTCGACAACAATGCTGTTTCCGGCTATTCTTCAGACAAGAGTTTCAATGAGGGTATCAGTAAGATAAAACCGAAGAACAGATCTCTAGCTCCGGAGAATGGTTTACCCTCCTTTACCTACAAGTTAGGAAACAGAGGCTGGAAGAATAAATTTGTGAAGAACTATTTCATGCCAGAAGAGGAAGATGTTGAAGATGATAATGAAACTGAGAGCGATGAATAACCAAGAACAGAAACCTATATGGATTGCGGGACCGTGCGCTGTCGAGAGTGAAACACAGGTGTGGACCACCGCACGACAGTTACACGAAATAGTACAGCGTGACAACTTACGTCTAGACTATTTTCGTGCCGGTATCTGGAAACCACGCAGTCATCCAGATAGTTTCAATGGGCTGGGCGAGCAAGCTCTCCCTTGGCTAGCAGAGATACAATCAAAGTTAGAATTTCAAGTATGCGTGGAAGTGCTGACACCAGAGCACGTTTCATTATGTGAAAAATATGGCATATATGCAGTATGGGTGGGTGCCCGCACGGGCGTCAACCCTGTGGAGGTACAGAAGATAGCCGACGCGGTAAGTCACAAACCATTCACTGTCTTGGTTAAGAATCCTCTTGTTGCCGACCTCAAGTTATGGATTGGCAATATAGAACGTTTCTTGCAGGCAGATGTCAAGAAGGTGATGGCTGTCCATCGTGGCTTCCCCGACAACAAAGAAAATGTTCTCCGCAATGCACCTTGTTGGGAGATTCCTATTGCTCTCAAGGTACACTATCCAAACTTGCCCATCCTCTGCGACCCGTCACATCTCTGCGGACAGACCTCCTATATTCCTCAAATAGCACAGATAGCCTTGACTTACGGTTTTGACGGACTAATGACAGAGTGTCATTATGCACCAAAAGAGGCGCTTAGCGATGCTTCTCAGCAACTGACACCCGAACAGTGGGCCGAGATGATTCACCAACTCAAATATCCGACCAACGCACCTGATAGAAAGCTGGTCAGACAACGCGCTCTTCTTGAGAATGTCGATA
This sequence comes from Bacteroidales bacterium, assembly GCA_024686335.1. Classification (GTDB taxonomy): domain Bacteria; phylum Bacteroidota; class Bacteroidia; order Bacteroidales; family WCHB1-69; genus F23-D06. The sequence goes on from JAILCI010000054.1 coordinate 127,180, forward strand.
ATCAACTCAGTCAGCTGCTTTGGCAACGTATGTCTATTGTAGATGAGATTGCCCGCATCAAAAGGGAAAAACAATTGCCCGTAGTACAGCCACAACAATGGCAAAAAGTGGTGGAACGCTACCATAAAACTGAACACGACGAGCTTTATGCCCGCTTTCTCGATCAATTTCTCTCTTTATTACACCAATATTCCGTCCTGAGACAACAGGATGACAACTCTTTTCAAGAATCATAAACAACATGAATACAGATAGATACAACCGGTGGATGATGTTTTTTTACCTGCTCATCGCCTTTCTTTTAGGCATGACGGTGGCAGTAAATTTTTTAAACACACGAAAAGTGGTCACTCGCAACGCACATCTTCAAAAATTGAATGAAGTGCTTAATTATATCGACCGTTATTACGTAGACTCAATCGATGTGGATTCCATTTATGATGTCTCCATCAATGCGATTCTGCAAAATCTGGATCCTCACTCCTCATACTCTTCTGCTGAAGACAACAAGGTCTTGATGGAGTCTTTGGAGGGCTCTTTTGAAGGTGTTGGCATACAATTTAATATTATGAATGACACCTTGATGGTCATTAACACAGTCTCAGGCGGTCCTTCCGAAAAGGCAGGTATCCGCGCTGGTGACCGAATGATTTCCGTTAATGGTGAATCTATCATCGGCATCACCAGTGAAAAAGCCTACAAACTTTTGCGCGGCAAAAAGGGCACCAAAGTGAAGGTTGGCATCATGCGACCAGGTTTTAAGGAGATATATACTTATGAGATAAAGAGAAATGTGATTCCTATCTATACTGTAGATACATATTTTATGATGAACAATCAAACTGGCTATATCAAGATCAATGAGTTCGGGAGCACTACAGTTGAAGAGTTCCAAAAGGCTATAAGAAAGTTGAAAAGCCAAGGTATGAAGTCTATGGTTCTAGATTTGCGCGGCAATGCTGGTGGTTTCTTGGATGCTGCTGTAGGTGTTTGCGATGAGTTGCTCCCAAACAAAGAGAAAATCGTCTCTATTGAAGGCCTCAACGTGCGCCCGGAAGTGATTCGCGCTTCCCGAAGAGGAGATTTTGAAAATGGTAAAGTGGTTGTCCTCATTGATGACTACAGTGCTTCCGCTTCTGAAATTGTGGCTGGTGCCGTACAAGATAATGACCGTGGCTTTGTTGTTGGACGCAGGTCTTTTGGTAAAGGATTGGTACAAAGACAATTTGAATTAGAAGATAATTCTACAATCCGTTTAACCACGGCCCGTTACCATACCCCTAGTGGACGCTGTATCCAGCGAAACTATAAAAATGGCACAGAAGCCTATTATGAGGAGATTGTAAACAGACTGGTCAACGGAGAGATGGAGAATGTGGACAGCATAAAACTCGACTCCACACAGATCTTCAAGACTGTGGGCGGGCGGACTGTCTATGGTGGAGGCGGAATCATGCCTGACTATTTCGTTCCGCTACAATATTCCGACACCAAAAGCAGTTTCTATGCTGTTTCCAACACAGCGGCTTTAGTACAATACGCATTCCACTACGCCAATGATCACAAAGCAGCACTCTTAAAACAGTATCCTGACGCAAAAACCTTCTGCGCTAAGATGACTATTAGCGATGCACAGGTAAAAGACCTTTTGAAATATTACACGAATCTGACCAAGAAGGATGCTCCGGAGCTCAATGCAGAGTCTAAAAAAGAGTTAAAAGTATGGATGAAGGCTCTCATCGGACGCAACCTCTTTGGTGACGAGGCATACTATAAGACACTCAACACCACAGATCCTGTTGTTTTGAAAGCCTTGGAGGTTTTAAAAATGAAATAAAGAAAAGAATATAATGATAAAATAAAGGGTGGTTCATGACCACCCTTTTATATATACAAGTATAGTATAGCGACTAGACGTTATTGTTCTTTTCCGTTGAGGAAATAGCGTTCTATCTTATTGCTACCAAAAGCATAATTCATAAAATAGACTGTATCCATTGGCTTAGTAATGAAGAAGTTGGCTCTCTTTCCCTTGGTAATGGAACCCACTATTTCTTGTTCTCCTAGCGCGTAGGCCGTATTAATAGTTGTAGCATTGATAATCTCCTCAGGCAGCATCTTGTACATAATAGAACCCATGGCAACCACCAGCTGCATATTGCCGGAAGGGCAAGAGCCTGGGTTGAAGTCGGAAGCTAATGCCACAGGCAGGCCAGCATCCATCATCTTACGGGCCGGAGCGCAGACCATACCAAGGAAGAAAGCTGCACCTGGCAAAATCGTTGGCATAGTCTCACTATTCAACAGGGCAGCAATCTCCGCATCTCCTGTATACTCAAGATGATCAACTGACAAAGCATTATACTTCACGCCCACTTGAATACCACCGGAGTAGTCAAGTTCATTTGCATGAATTTTAGGACGAAGACCATATTTGATACCTTGCATCAGCATCCGCTCTGTCTGTTCCACTGTAAAGAAACCTTTGTCACAGAAAACATCTATGAAGTCTGCGAGATCTTCTGCGGCCACCATAGGAATCATCTCATTGATGATGAGATCTACATATTCGTCGGGATTCTGCTTGTATTCTGCCGGAACAGCATGTGCGCCTAAGAAGTTGGCCTTGATAAGCATCGGGGATTTCTCTTTAAGCCTGCGGATGACGCGCAGCATCTTCAGTTCATCCTCGGTGGAAAGACCATAACCACTCTTGATCTCAACGGCACCGGTACCATATGATGCCATCTCCTCTAGGCGTTGCCATGCGCTATCGAAAAGTTCTTCTTCGGAGGCTTCGTGCAGACGTTTAGCGGAATTCAGAATACCACCTCCTCGTTTGGCAATCTCCTCATAGCTAAGTCCTTTGATCTTGTCAATATACTCCACTTCACGACTGCCTGCATAGACAATGTGAGTGTGAGAGTCGCAGAAGGAGGGAAATACCATACGTCCTGTGGCGTCAATCTCCTCTATAGGTTCTTTGATTTTCGCCAATTTTGTACGGTCGAGGTCCTCCATCTTGCCAAAGTCCTTAATGGTGTCGCCTACTGTCAACAGGTAAGCATTCTCTATGATAGGAAGATGTTGCATCTCCTTACCTGCGCGGAATGTTATCTTGCGGGGTTCGGCCTGCACCAACTGTTTGATGTTAGTCACTAAAATTGCCATAACGTAAAATTGAGATTTTTTAAGATTGATAATTATTTTCCGTAGCGTGTTGCCACCACATCCCAGTTAACGATAGACCATAAGGCCTTCAGATGATCGGGACGGCGGTTCTGATAATCCAAATAGTAAGCATGCTCCCATACATCAAAGGTAAGCAACGGATTTAATCCTTTCTGCAACGGATTGGCGGCATTTGGTTCCTGAGTGATAACAAGGTTCCCCTCTTTGTCAGCAGAAAGCCATACCCAACCTGAACCGAAGAGAGAGCCACCCTTCTTAACAAACTCCTCTTTGAAAGCCTCAAAAGAGCCAAAAGTTTTGTTTATAGCGTCTGCCAATGCACCTTCAGGCTTATTATTCTCCTTTGGAGCCATAAACTGACCGAAGTAGAGATTATGATTCAGAATCTGTCCGGCATTGTTCAACATACCGCCTTCTGCTGTCACTACAATCTCCTCCAACGTCTTTGTCTCAAAAGGAGTACCTTCGATAGCAGCATTTAGATTGTTGACGTATGTCTGATGATGCTTTCCATGATGGAATCCAATAGTTTCGCGGCTGATAGCAGGTTCAAGTGCCTCAGGGACATATGGTAATGTCATTAAATCAAATTTTGCCATTGTTCTATATTTTTAAAGATGAATAATAAAGTGCAAAGATAGCAATTTTCAATAATTAGTGTTATTGGTTTTTGGCGTTGGAGAGTATAAAAAAATGACCGCTACCCTTACGGATAACGGTCAATATGCGGTGTTAAAATTCCTTACAATTACTCTGCTGTGACAACCTCGGGTTCGTGCTGACTAGCAACCAATTTGTCGTCGATGAAGATACGGCCACAAGCTTCGCAAACGATGATCTTTTTATGCAAAGCGATATCCAACTGACGTTGCGGAGGAATCTTGCTGAAACAACCACCACAAGCATCACGCTCAATTTTAACGATAGCCAAACCGTTGTGAGCATTCTTACGAATACGTTCAAATGCTGACAAAAGACGTTCATCGACCTTTGCTCTCAATTCAGCTGCTTGAGCTGTCAGTTCTTCTTCTTCCTTTTCAGTATCAGCAACGATAACTTCCAATTCTGATTTTTTCTGTTTGAGAATTTCTTCCAACTCGGCAAGACGCTCTTGGGTCTCTTGAATCTTTGCTTCCTTTTCTTCTATTTCAGCCTCGTATTTGGCAATATGCTTATCTGCAACCTGAATCTCAAGATTCTGATAGTCTATCTCCTTGCTCAATGATTCATATTCGCGGTTGTTGCGGACATTATTCTGTTGTTCTTCATAACGTTTAATAGCAGATGTAGCATCTGATTTCTTAGCATTTTCAGCAACAATGTTGGCTTTCAGATTCTTAATCTCTTCCTGCAAATTAGCGATACGGGTTTTTTTACCTTCACATTCGTCTTCCTTATCTCTAATTTCTTCAGGTAATTCACCTCTAATTATTCTAATTTGGTCAATTTTGGAACAAATTTGCTGCAAGTTGTAGAGAGAAAGAAGTTTTTGTTCGATGGACAACTCCTCAGCACTATTCTGAGTATGGTCTTGTTTTTTAACTTCAATAACACCACCAGCGGTTTTTTCGATGGTTACTTCTTCAGCAGCAACCTGGCGTACTTCTACAGCCTCTTTTTCTTCCTTTTTCTTCGTAGTCTTTTTTGCAGGCATATTTTTGTAATTAATTGATTCTAAATACTATATATTAAAAATTTTTAATTTTTCTAACTCGGCAATTGAAACGGCAAAGGTAGAAAAATTTTCTTTTAATTCCTTATAAATTATTTCTTTTATAAAGTATTCACTTTCATAGTGACCAATATCGACGATCAGCATGCTGTCGTTGCTCCTAAAAAAGTCATGATATTTGACATCACCCGTCACATAAGCATCTGCTCCGGAGGCCATAGCAGACTCAATAAAAGAGGCACCGCCACCGCCACAAACAGCCACCTTTTGGATCATTCTTTCCGAGGCGCCAGCATAACGAAGATGTTGTATTTCCATCTTCTCCTTCACATATTGCAGGAATTCTAAGGTGCTCATAGGGTTGGGCAAGAAACCAACACGACCAAGACCTTCTGTACGAGAGGCATTTTCCAAACGTAAGATGTCAAAAGCAGGTTCCTCGTATGGATGATTTTTGTAGATTGTATCGATGACTTTATACATGATATTTGCCGGAAAAATCATCTCTACACGTTCCTCGACTACACGTTCCAATTGCATTTCTTTGCCAATGAATGGATTAGAGCCCTCTAACGGTCTAAATGTTCCTGTCCCGGACATCAAATAGGCGCAACTGTCATAGTTTCCAATCTTGCCACAGCCAACATCAGCCAAAGCCTGGCGTAAACGGTCAGCGTGATCTGTAGGTACAAAGACAACTACTTTACGCAGATGACCTGCATGAGGTTCCATCACAGACAATTCCTGCAGTCCTAACTTCTCAGCGAAAGCATCATTACCACCACCTGCTGCACTATCAATGTTAGTGTGCATGGAATAGAGTACCATCTTGTGCTCTAAAGCCTTACAAATCATAGCACCCACTCTGTCGGAAGGTTGAATTTTGCACAAGCCACGTCTAAGCATCAGTGGATGGTGAGAAATAACCAGATTGGCTCCTTTTGCAATAGCCTCTTCTATAATCTGAATGGACATCTCGAAGCAGACCATAACGCCTGTAACCTCCTGGAGAACATCTCCACACTGAACACCGCAATTGTCAAAATCCTCCTGTAACCAAAGGGGAAAGCGACGTTCAAGACAAGCTGTAACTTCTTTAATCAGCATAATTTACGATTATTTTTTCTCTACTGAAAAACCAAATTTCCCGATTATTTTACCCAAATCATAGTAGTGGCCATGGGAATAGGTCACTAAATTGGCTCGACGCAGTTCCAGGGCATCGGTCTTCTTGTTGAAGAGTTGCTCTTTAGCATGGACAGCTACCACCTCCGCAATGAACATGTCATGGGTGCCCAACGGGATGACCTGCTGAACTTTACACTCAATGTTAACTGGGGCTTCGGCAATCATAGGAGCGGACACCTTGCTACCCTTGACGGGTGTCAACCCCGACTCCAAAAACTTATGGTGTTTCTTTCCCGACTGTACTCCACACCAGTCAGCAATTGGCGCCAAATCCCTATCCACCAAATTGATAATGAACTCACCAGACTGTTTGATCAGTTCATAGGAATGACGTGCGGGTCGGACAGAAATATAACACAGTGGCGGGTCGGAACATATTGTTCCAGTCCAGGCCACTGTGATAATGTTGTACTCTTCTAACGTGCTGCCACACGACACCATCACCACCGGAGTGGGGTTGAGCATGTTGCCAGCACGCATGACGCGTTTCCCGTTCCTAACCATTAGCGGCTGACGGTATAGGCGTTGACGTTAGGAATGATATACAGAGGCATAGAGCATGTACTCAAAATCTGACGCATATTACGAGAGGCTGTGAAGTCTGTCTCATTCTCCTCACGCATGATGACGATTAGGTTAGCGTCATAGTTCTTTGCAGACTCCAAGATGGTGTTGCACACATCATTATGGTTGATATGCTCCGTCTCGATGACGTAGCGGACATTACCCTCTTCGCACATATCTTCTGCGTGACGCAACTGCACATTGATGATATGGCGAACATCGGGAGTATTGGGATAATAAACACCATAGAGCACAATCTGTGCAGCAAACATCTTAGCCAATTGGACAGCATATTTGATTTTCTGCAATGTTTCAAAGCTTGTATCAATAGGAACGAAAATCTTATGTAAGTCTCTGTTTATCTGGATATTCTCACGCATGATCAGCACAGGTACATCAGATGAGTTGATAAGACGATAAGCATTGTTACCGATATAACCCTCTTCGAAACCAGAAGTACCATGAGCACCCATTACAATAATGGATTCAGGCAGATTTTTAGCATATTCGGTAATGGCATTATGCACTTTACCTTCCAAGATGATGCTGTTAACAGGAGTCTTGGGAGACTCTTCTCTACAAAGTTCCACCCATGTGTTCAATTTAGCTTGGACATCGGCCAGATAATTGCTGTTTTCTTCAATATTTTTTTCTGCGCCAGGGGTCTTTACCCACACGAGATGCAGTGTAGATTCGGATTTTAATGCCATAGCTACAGCATGACGCATGGCTGTCATAGCACTGTTGGAGAAGTCAATACCGACGAGAATATTTTTCATAGGGATTTGTTTTTATAAAATTAATACTATTAAATCAAATATCAGTCTTTTTCACAATGAGAAAAAGATTGGACAAAAATACAAATTTTCCAAAAGAAATAAAAAAAAATTGCATAAAAAAAGCCGGCTTGGAAACCGGCTTTAAGAGTAGATAATTTATTACTTCATTAGGAAAGGGAATTTGTCAAAATTCTTCAGGGCGATAGCAGTACCGCGGGCAACTGCAAGAAGAGGATCCTCGGCCACATAGACCTTCAGACCTGTCTTGGCTGACAATCGCTTATCGAGACCCCTAAGGAGGGAACCACCGCCGGCCATATAGATACCTGTTTTGTAGATATCGGATGACAACTCGGGAGGTGTCTGCTCCAAAGCGTTGCTCACTGCATTCTCAATGGATGCGATAGAGAGGTCAAGAGCCTGGGCGATCTCGCGATAGTTGACTGTAACGGCAATAGGCACACCCTTGGCAAGGCTACGTCCAGTAACCTCATAATCTGGTGGAGGACTATCGAGGTGTTCCACAGCTGAACCGACATTGATCTTAATCTGCTCAGCGGTAGCCAGACCGATTTCTATATTATGATTCCGTCGCATATAGGCGATAATGTCATTATTGAACTTATCACCAGCCACTTTCACAGAGGTACTGGTTGTGATACCGCCCAATGCGATCACAGCGATTTCGCTGGTACCACCGCCAATATCGATAATCATATTACCATTTGCCTCAAGTACATCCAAACCGATACCGATAGCAGCAGCCATGGGTTCGTGGATCATACGGACATCCTTGGCTCCTGCCTGCTCAGCGGAGTCACGCACAGCACGTTCCTCCACCTCGGTGATACCTGAAGGAATACAAATAACCATCTTTAATGAAGGGGCAAAAAGATAACCTTTACTGCCCGTCATTCTAATAAACTCACGAAGCATCAGCTCCGTATACTGGAAATCCGCTATGACTCCATCCTTCAACGGACGTACGGTGATAGTACCTTTCGGACAACGGCCTTCCATATACAAAGCCTTCTTACCGACAGCCTTCACCTGATTGGTCTTCGTATCAATAGCAATGATAGACGGCTCGTCTACCACCACCTGATTGTTATGAAGAATCACGGTGTTAGCTGTGCCCAAGTCTATAGCGAGTTCTTTAGTGAAAATTGAAAACAGACCCATTAATGATAAAATTAAGACTGCAAAATTATAAAAAAACTTTCTTTTTTACGTGCGGCCAACTCATTTTGTTACATTTTTTAAGAAAATTTCCAAATGTCTACTAATGAGTTTGTTATCTGATTGATTATCTTAGAAATAGAGATCTCTTTCACCAGCTTTCACTCGCTCGATACGTTTGAGAAGTTCCGGACGGAATTTTTCATCCACATTCTGCAGGTTGTTTTCAATCACTTTCCAACCTTTCGCAGCCACTTCGGGAGTTGCATAGTCAACAAGGTACTCGCTCAATGTCAGAATAGCGTTTGGAGTACAATATCTCTTGATAAATCCAGGCACGCTGAACTCCATAAAGTGCTCGCCCGTACGACCCAATCGATAGCAAGCCGTGCAGAAACTCGGGATATAATTTCCGTCTAACAACTCTTCGATGATCTCGCCCAATGTACGGTCATCACCAATCTTGAACTGCTCGCGGTCAAGGTTTTGATTTTCCACTTTATCGGAGTTTTTGTCGGTATCCTCGTGGTGATATTTGTAGTCGCCAATCTGCAAGTTGGTACCACCGTCAATCTGAGAAATTCCGTATTGGATAGCTTTAGCACGGAACTCTGCAGTCTCTCTAGCCGTCAAAATCATGCCCGTATAAGGAACTGCTAATCTGAAGATAGCGATGATTTTCTCAAAGGTATCATCATCCACCATGTACTCTTGGGAGATGTCGAGACCAGAAGCATCCTTGATACGCGGGAAGGAGATGGTATGAGGACCAACGTTGAAACAAGCTTCCAAGTGGTTGGTGTGACGAATCATAGCCAAAACCTCAAAACGCCAATCGTAAAGACCGAAGAGAATACCGAGACCATTGTCATCGATGCCGGCCTGTTGGGCGCGGTCCATGGAGGTAAGACGCCAGTCGTAATCGCCCTTGCGGGTGTTGGCGGGGTGATATTGAGCGTAAGCACCTCTGTGATAGGTCTCTTGGAAGATCTGATATGTACCGATACCTGCCTCTTTTACCGTTCTGAAACCTTCTACATCCAGAGGAGCAGCATTGATGTTCACACGACGGATAGAACCGTTGTTCTTCTTGGTGGCGTACGTCAATTTAACAGTATGAGCGATGAACTCCGGAGAATATTTCGGAGACTCACCATAAACCAAAATCAAACGTTTTTGGCCATCTTCCTCCAAAGCTTCTACATTGTGTACCAATTCCTCGTCGGTCAGTGTGGTACGCACCTGATCTTTATTGGAAGAACGGAATCCACAATATTTGCAATTATTAATACAATAGTTGCCTACATAGAGCGGGGCGAAGAGAACGATACGGTTACCATAGACGCGACGTTTCAGTTCACGGGCTCCCTCTTTGATTTCCTCAACCAACTCGGGATCAGTGGTGTTCACAAGAACTGCCGTTTCCTCAAGGGTCAGACGGTTTTTGTCCAAAGACTTTTGAATGATGGCACGGACACGCTCGGGTGTGCTCTTTGTCTGGTTGATATAATCCCAAATTTCCTGTTCGTCAATAAAGGGTTTCCCAATTTCGTCGGGAATACGACATTTTTCTGGATTGAATTGCATAATATATAGTTTTAAGTGTGAAAATTTTCAAATTTAGATTTTAGAAATTACGGCTTTGACCTCCACGCCGGCCAGCTTGCCCAATTTTCCGGAGAGCGCATTGATCTCATCGGTATCGCCCTCAACAATGAGAGAGATTACCGAGATAGTACGGTCACGGAAGGGCAATCCTTGCCGGGCAACGATAATGCCGGCATATAAAGAAAGTATGCTGTTGATTTGCGACGCTGTCGCACGGTCGTGTATAAACACCGTTATGGTGCCGATTCTCTTTTCCATTAGTGTCACTTTTGGATCAGGTTAAAAGGAGTAAACTGCGTCCTCGCAGTTTTTTTATATGTCACGTAAGACTTGTGGTCTCAAATGACGCGGCAAAAGTACAAAATATAATGATGCGTTGTCACTTCCAAACTTTATATTTTTGTATCTTTGCCGCTCCGCTGAACAAACGGAATCTTATAGAATTATTTTATAACATTTAAAAACAGATACTATGAAGAAAGTTATCCACACTGAGCAGGCTCCTGCCGCTATTGGTCCTTACAGTCAGGCAATTGAAGCCAATGGTATGTTATTCATTTCTGGCCAGATCCCCGTTAATCCTGCTACTGGCGTTGTGCCCGAAGGTATCACAGCTCAGACCGAGCAAGTTATGAAGAATATTGAAGCCATTTTGAAAGAGGCTGGTTACTCCTTCGCTAACGTAGTTAAAACCACCTGCTTGTTGAGCGATATCGCTAACTTCGGTGCTATGAACGAAGTTTATGCCAAATATTTTACCTCTGAGCCGCCTGCCCGCGCTGCCTTCGCTGTTAAAGACCTGCCCAAAGGCGTTATGGTAGAGATCGAATCTATCGCTATTAAATAATTTTAAACCACAATAAACTATGACTTTGACTATAAACTAGTTGAAGTCATAGTCTTTTATCGATGAACTATCTCACCGTCAACAACGTATCCAAAAGTGTTGGGGAGAAACTTCTGTTCCAGGACATCACCTTCGGTTTGGAAAAGGGACAGAAGAGTGCTTTGATTGCGCGCAACGGAACGGGCAAGAGTACCTTGCTTAACATCATCACCGGGCGCGACGAGCCCGATTCCGGCACTGTGGTGGTACGCAATGACATCACCGTCTCCTATCTGCCGCAGATGGATAACTTCCATGACGAAGACTCTGTCATTGAAAGCCTCTTCTCTGAAGAAACGCCCATTGTCAAAGCTGTCAAGGAGTACGAAACCTGCGTCACCTTGCTCGAACAGGGGCATCACGATCAGGTGCCTCAATCACGTATGGATAACGCGGTACTGGAGATGGATCGTCTCAACGCGTGGGATTACGAATCGAAGATCAAAGAGATACTCTCCCGTTTTGGCATTGATAATATCTTCAAGAATATCAACGAGTTGTCTGGTGGTCAGCGAAAAAAGACGGCCTTAGCCAAAACTTTGATTGCCGACACCGACCTGCTCATCCTCGACGAGCCCACCAACCATCTTGATGTTGAGATGATCGAGTGGTTGGAGGGTTACCTCTCATCTGCCAACATCACCCTTTTGATGGTCACCCACGACCGTGCCTTTCTGGACAATGTCTGCAGCGACATTTTCGAACTAAGCAATGGCAACCTTTACCATTACAAAGGCAAATACGACTATTATGTGGAAAAAAAGGCGGAGCGCTTAGCCAATGAGGCAGCGGAATATGACAGATTGCGCAACCTTTATCGCCGTGAGTTGGAGTGGGTACATACCTCTCCGCAGGCGCGAACCACCAAAGCCCGCGCCCGCATCAACAATTTTGAGAAACTGCAAGAGCAAGTCAATAGAAAAGTTGAGGCTGCCCCCGAAGCTTTTAAGGTACAATCTGAACGTATCGGACATAAGATATTGGAAATTAGTCATTTGGATTTTGCTTATCCAGACCAGACAATCATCCGCGATTTTTCCTATATCTTTAAAAGAGGTGAGAAATGTGGCATCGTAGGTAAAAATGGAACGGGCAAGAGCACTTTCCTCAAGATGATTATGGGCGAGGTGAAACCCGACGGCGGAAAGATTACCCCTGGTCTGACCATCCAGTTCGGTTATTTTTCTCAAAACGACTATACGTATCCCGGCAACAAAATCGTCCTCGAACTGGTCAAAGAACAGGCCGAAGTCATCAGAATGGATAACGGCAACTATATCAGTGCATCCCAGTTTTTGAATCATTTCGGGTTTCCATTCAGTCAGCAATATACATATTATGAGGATCTTAGCGGTGGTGAACGGCGCAAACTGCACCTCCTCATCACTCTACTGAAAAATCCAAACTTCCTCATATTAGACGAACCCACCAATGATTTTGACATTGACACCCTCAACCTCTTGGAAGACTTTCTCACCAACTTCGAAGGATGTATGATTATAGTCTCCCATGACCGTTGGTTGATGAACAAGCTGGTGGACCACATCTTCGTCTTTGAAGGTGACGGAGTCATCAAAGACTATTACGGCAACTATACTGAATATCGACAGGCTAAAGACAAAGCTTTACGCATTCAAAAACGCATTCAAAAGGAGAACCGAGAACAGGAGACTGCATCTAAGCCTGCCCGCGTGCCCGACAAAAACAAGTTGACCTATAAGGAGAAAAGGGAGATGGAGGCGTTGGAGACAGAGATTGCGGATCTAGAGCAGGAAAAAGCTGATATTGAAGCGAAAATGAGTGCTGGCGAAGGATCTGCTGACGACTTTGCCGCCTGGGGCAAACGCCATGCTGAAATCTGTCCATTAATTGATGAAAAATCCATGCGTTGGCTCGAACTCAGCGAAAAAGAATCATAAAATTTTTAAAATATGCAATATTTCTACCATCCCGACCTGACACAGCCCTATGTCACGCTTAGCGACAAAGAGTCGGAACACTGTGTGCGGACACTTCGTCATCGTGTAGGAGACCAAGTGCGACTCACCGATGGCAAAGGCGGGGTGGCCACGGCCGCCATTACCGACGACAATCCCAAGGCTTGTTCATTGGAAATTATTGATTTTGAACAAAATGTAGGTCTTCCAAAACTCAACCTTCATCTAGCTATCGCTCCAACTAAGAATATGGATCGCATGGAGTGGCTGTTGGAAAAGGCCGTGGAGGTTGGCATTCACGACATCACCTTCTTGATTTGCGACCACTCGGAACGACCGCGTGTCAATCTGGATCGGCTTTCCCGTATCGCCATCTCGGCCCTGAAACAGTCGCAGACCACCTTACTGCCCAATCTCCAAGTCCTCAAATTTAGAGATTTTATGAAAGAACAAGAAGGTATTGAGGCTGATAAGTTCATAGCTTGGTGCGACGAAAACAACAACAGACAGCTTGTGACAGAATTGTTACACTTTAAAAATATTATTTTGCTGATAGGTCCTGAGGGCGACTTCAGCACCCAAGAGGTTGAAGAAGCTCGGGAACAAGGTTTTATAGAAATCAAATTGGGTGATCGAAGACTGAGGACGGAGACTGCAGGATTATATGGCTGTATGGCCATCGCAATGCGAAGTTTAACATTATAAAATCATATTATGAAAAAATTCATCATTTTAATCTGCTTATTATGTCCTTTTATCCTTGTGAATGCGCAGGATGATGTTCAACGGGCACAAGTATCGGCACGTGTTGGCCTCGGGGGCACTACCATGCTGATTCCAAACTCCACATTCACCAGCCAAACCGCTTTTGGCTATAGCGCCACGGAACAGTTACGTTTGGGTGTCACTGGCGGTCTAATCGTGGATATCCATCTGAAAAACAGATGGTTTCTGCAGACTGGTGTGATGTATGGATGGCAACGTTTTCATCAAGAACAATTTGCCCTTTACGACAAAGACTCATACAAATATTCTATTGCTTCAGAGAATCTGTACACCATGCATCGTGTCAAAGTTCCCTTAATGGTTTATTATCACACTTCTCTGGAACCCAATCATTTCATGGTTGGCTTAGGTCTCTTTGCAGATGTGGCGTTAGGTGGAAAACTCACTTACGATGCTTCTGCAAAAATCACAGACCCGGACAATGAGATTACGGACTATATGGGCAGCGGATCTTTTGATCCTTTCAAAAACGACCATAAATATCTCTACTACCATAAATCCAACGATGACTTCACGGATAAATATGACCTCTATCGCGGAAACATTCTGAATCGTTTCAACTTTGGTCTTGCCGGAGAGGTTGGTTATCAAATTTCAAAATTCTATGTGGGCGCTCATGTGGATTTCGGTTTGGCCAACATGATGAATAAAAAGTTTGCAGGCGACAACTATGTTGAACGTCTTTTCAGTTTCCAAGTAATGTTAGGATATAAAATCAACTAATTATGAAATATATAGGACCACATGTAAGTGCCTCTGGCGGTGTCGAAAATGCCCCGTTGAATGCCAAGGCGGTAGGTGCAACCGCGTTCGCCTTGTTCACCAAGAATCAACGTCAATGGGTGTCAGCACCCTTAAGCGCTAAGAGCATTGAACTCTTCAAAGTCAACTGTGAAGAGGCCAATATTTCCGCTGATTTCATTTTACCGCACGACAGCTATCTCATCAATCTAGGTCAGCCTGATGATACGTTGATTGAAAAATCCCGTAATGCATTCTTAGATGAGATGCAGCGATGCGAGCAGTTAGGTCTCAAAATGCTCAATTTTCACCCAGGCAGCCATCTAAATCAAATTACTGTAGACCAGTGCCTTACCCGTATTGCTGAGAGCATAAACATGACATTGGACAAGACAAAAGGAGTTACTGCCGTCATCGAGAATACGGCAGGACAAGGTACCAACGTAGGTTTCAGCTTTGAACATATCGCTGTCATTATCGACAAGGTAGAGGACAAGAGTCGTGTAGGTGTCTGCATCGACACATGCCACACCTACTCCGCTGGCTATGACCTCCGCACTGAAGATGGTTATCATGCCACCTTTGAAGAGTTTGATCGAGTCATCGGCGCTCATTACCTCAGAGCTATCCATCTTAATGACACGAAGAAAGCTTTGGCTTCCCGAGTGGACCGTCATGAGAGCATCGGCCAGGGACTTCTCGAATTAGCCTTCTTTGAACGTTTCATGAACGACCCTCGTTTTGACAACATGCCTCTTATCCTTGAAACTCCGGACGAGTCGCGTTGGGCTGAAGAAATTCAATTCTTGCAACAATTACAAAAAAACAATCATTAATATTCACTCAAATAATCTTAAAAATCTCAAAAAATGGCAACAATCTTTGACTTTAAAGCTCTGAACAACAAGGGCGTAGAAATAGACCTGGCACAATACAAAGGACAGGTTCTGATGATCGTTAACACCGCCAGCAAATGCGGTTTTACACCGCAATATGACGGTTTACAAGGTCTATATGAGAAATATAAAGACCGCGGACTTATGATTTTAGGTTTCCCTTGTGACCAATTCAAACACCAAGAACCGGGCAACGATGAAGAGATCGAGCAATTCTGCAAGGTCAACTACGGTGTCACATTCCCTTTGATGAAGAAAGTGGATGTTTATGGTGAGAATGCAAGCCCGATTTTCCAATATCTCACTCAGCAGGTACCGGATGAAGAGGTCTCTGGTTTGAAGAACAAAGCTACCATGAAAATGGTGGAAGGTCTCACCACTGGTCGCAAAGAGGGTGACATCCGCTGGAATTTCACCAAGTTTCTCATCTCCCGAGACGGTAGTCTGATCAAGCGTTATGCTCCCGTTATTACCCCTGAGGAGATTGAAAAGGATCTGGAGTCCATGCTCTAACAGATCTTACTACTTCATAAAAAATACTAAAAACCATCTCGTTTTGAGATGGTTTTTTTCTTGTATTTCACTCTGGTTTTGCCTGTTAAAACGCAGGGTTTCTTGAAAGAAAAATGTATCTTTGCAGCCTTATTCCGTATTATGCTAAAAAATGCACTATCTATTATCGGTGAATACTTTATCTTTTTGAAGAAAGTCTTCTCAAAACCTGACAAGACTAAGATTTTCTTCAAAAAACTGCTCTTTGAGATGGAGTCCATGGGTATTGGTTCCATGCTGATTGTAAGCATCGTATCCATCGCTATGGGTAGTGTTATCACCACGCAGACGGCCATGCAGATTGAGAGCAGTTGGATTCCCTCCTGGACTGTGGGATTTGTCTCCCGTACTTCCATCGTTATGGAACTCTGTCCTACCATCATCAGTTTGTTACTGGTAGGTAACCTCGGCTCCCGTATCACGGCTGAAATTGGTAGTATGCGTGTTACGGAACAGATTGACGCTTTGGAGGTTATGGGTATAAATCCAGCTTCATACCTGGTGCTGCCGAAGGTAATTGCTGCAATGGTTGTGAACCCAATCCTGATTATCTTCAGTATCTTCTTTGCTTTAGTGGGAGGTTATCTCACAGTTGTCATGACCGGATGCATATCAACTTATCATTTTATCGACGGTCTCACCTACTGTTTCCGCGCCTATGACATCTTCTATGCCGTCACCAAGACCTTCGTCTTTGCATTCGTTATGTCATCGGTGGCTGCTTTTTACGGATACCGCATCGACGGCGGTGCTCTGGAGTTAGGAAAAGCCAACACCAAAGGTATTGTGGTCTCCAGTTTCATTATCCTTATTTTGAATGTGATCATCACCCAAATAATGCTGTAATATGATAGAGGTTAATAACGTGTGCAAGTTTTTCGGAGAGAAGCAGGTGCTATTTGATGTCAACACCGCTTTTGAAGAGGGCAAAGTGAACCTCATCATCGGGCGTTCCGGCTCGGGCAAGACGGTACTGCTGAAATGCTTGGTAGGACTTTTTTCTCCTGATTCGGGCACAGTGTTATATAACGGACGTAGTTTTCATGACCTTCCCGAAAAAGAAAAACACAGTCTGCGTGCTGAAATGGGAATGGTGTTCCAAGGTTCAGCTTTATTCGACTCTATGACGATAGAAGAGAATGTGATGTTCCCGCTGGACATGTTTACGGAGATGTCGTTAGACGAGAAAAGAGAGCGCGTCAACTTTTGTCTTGAGCGTGTAGATTTGCACAATGTAAACAAACTCTACCCTGCCGAATTGAGTGGTGGTATGCAAAAGCGTGCTGCTTTTGCGCGTGGCATCGCCTGCAATCCGCGCTATCTCTTCTGCGACGAGCCCAACTCTGGCCTCGACCCCAAAACCGCTCTCCTCATCGATGAACTCGTTACTGACATCACTCACGACCTTAACATCACTACCATCGTCAATACCCACGATCTTAACTCTGTCATCACTATAGGTGAAACCATCTCCTACATCTATCAAGGACATCTTCAGTGGCGAGGCAACAAAGACAATGTGTTAACCTCTGACAATGAACTCCTTAACGACTTCATCTACGCACAACCCTTAACCCAAAGAATACGTCAAAACCTTTAATATGAATTGGATAGATCTTTTAGTATTAATACCAATATGTTGGTGGGGATTTAAAGGTTTCTGCAATGGTTTGATTTATGAAGTCTTTACTATCCTCGCATTAATCATTGGCTTCTGGGCAGCTAGACATTTCTCCCATTTACTACAAGTGTGGATCAATATAGAAATGGCAGGACCTATTGCCTTCATCATTACTTTTTTTATAGTTTTGTTTTTGGTCCACTTAGTGGGTAAAGCTATGCAAAGTTTAATACAGATTACCTTACCCGATATTATCGATCATCTTTTAGGTCTCGTTTTCGGCGTTTGTAAAGTGATTGTAGGGGTCAGTGTAATATTCTACTTGCTTAATATGGTTGATAAAAAGGAAATTCTAATCAAAAAAGAGACCAAAGAGAATTCTTTTGCATACAAGTTTATCGAACCTGTTGTACCAAAACTGCTTATCTGGAAAGAAGATTGGCAAGACAAAGACACCAATAATTAAAAAATAGAATATGAAAATAAAACTCAAAATATGGATGTTTATGGCGGCGATGCTGATGTGTTGTCTCACAACAAATGCCGCCTACTTCTCTTTTGTCCCACGCACATTGACCCAACCTAACGGCGAAATTCTTCACTGTTACGCTTCTGGCGATGAGTTTTACAACTGGTTGCACGATAGTGACGGTTATACCATCATTCAGAATAAGACAACTGGTTATTTTGTTTATGCAGCTCAAGAAAAAGGTCAATTGGTGGCCACTCAATGGATTCCCGGAAAGGTTAACCCTGCTACCAAAAGCGGTTTGCGTCCTTGGATGAAAATCTCGCAAAAAGAATATCTCCTGCGAAAGCAAGCTATGTTAGAACCTGCGAAACGACCCGTCGTCCGTGACGAAAACACCAACAAAGGGCACATGAACAATCTTGCCATCTTCATCCGTTTTGCTGACGATACCAACTTCACCAACAGCTTCAACGATGTCAATGAAATGTTCAATGACTCTATAGAGCCGTACAACTCGATGTACACTTATTTCCGGCATACATCCTACAATCAACTGTTTATAAAAACTCACTTTTATCCGCAACCTTCGGGTGACCTTATTTTGTCGTATCAAGATTCTTTGACACGCGACTATTATGTGCCTTGGTCTGAAACTGACACTAACGGCTATGTGGATGATGACCAACGTAGAGAGCGCGAATTTAGTCTCCTGGCCCGTGCTGTAGCTTATGTGGACAGTATGATTCCCGCAGATCTCGACATCGATTACAATGATGACGGCTATGTGGACAATGTCTGTTTTGTCGTACGCGGAGATGTAGGCGATTGGAATGTGTTATTATGGCCTCACCGATGGTCTCTTTATGGAGTAGATTCCTACATTCACGGCAAGCGCGTATGGGACTTTAACTTCCAACTAGCAGATGCTGGCTACTATTTCTCTAACAGCACTTTATGCCACGAGATGTTCCACACTCTCGGAGCTCCAGACCTGTATCATTACAACGACTCCACAAACTCAGATGCCGTAGGTCAATGGGATCTAATGTGCTCTAACACAGCGCCATATCCTCAACAGATGCTAGTTTATATGAAAGCCAAATATGGCAACTGGGTCTCTTGGGATGAAATTCCTGAGATAACTCAATATGGTCACTATAGTCTTCGCTGCAATTTAAGCGACACCATTGACCAACTAGCATACAGAGTTGCTACACAAAACCCCTTTGAATTTATCATAATGGAGTACCGTGATAAGAAAAAACTTTACGATCCTACTCCACGAGGTGGCATGATTTTCTACCGCGTCAATCCTCTACTGGATGGAAATTCTGACTATAATGGGGATGACATCTTGGACGAAGTCTATGTCTTCCGTCGTAACAACAACACAACACAGGCTAACTTCAGCCAGGCTCACAATGCTTTTAACCCCGCAACTGATCCGTATCCATTCCTTTCCAATGGTGATGTGGTAAATGTATCTTTTGGCAATATATCCAATTATAATCTCAGCTATCCGCCTGAGTTTATGGAATTTGACTATATGGAATATGTGGGTATTCCTAACTACGAACAGATAGTTAATGTCTATCCTAATCCGGCCAGCAACAATATCATTATCCAATTCGATTTTGAGGAAGAAAAGACAGTACAAATAATGGATATTTTTGGCAAGGTCTTGATGGAAGAAAAAACTGGAGACCTTCAAATAAATATGGATATTTCACGTTTATCTTCCGGCTGTTATTTTGTAAAGGTAACAGACCAAACTAATAACTTGTTCACTACTAAATTCATAAAGCAATAGTATGGCATCAATGAAAGAAAAAGAACAGCAGCTTATCGAGGAGTTTTCGATGTTTGACGACTGGATGGACAAATACAACTACATCATCGAGTTAGGTAAAGAATTACCCATGATTGAGGAACAGTACAAAACCGCCGACTATTTGATTGATGGCTGCCAGTCGCAAGTATGGCTGCACCCTGAATATAAGGATGGTCGCATCTTTTTCACTGCCGACAGTGATGCTATTATCACCAAGGGGATCGTCAATCTACTAATCTTCGTGATGTCAGGTCACACGCCGCAAGAGATTCTCGACAATGACCTCTCCTATATCGACGCCATAGGGCTGAAGGAGCATCTCTCCCCCACCCGTTCCAATGGTTTAGCTTCTATGATCAAGCAAGTGAAACTTTATGCATTAGCATTTCAATCCAAAGAAAATCAATAAATTAGCATATTATGAAAAAAATTCTTATTTTAGCCGTTTCGGCTATTGCGCTGATATGTGCAAGTTGTATGAACGAATGTACTTGTGTAACTACATATCAATTTGTAAGTCCGGGACAAACTATCACTAACGTTGACACTACTACCGAAGAGACTAAATTGGAGTGCTCTTTGATGAACACTGATACTACTTATGAGATGCACAGCTATGATACACTGGGCAACATCACAGGAACAGGTCAAGTAATCCAACAAACTATCTGCGAATAAAAAGAAAAACAATATTCATTTTTAAAACAATCTTACTATGACAATCAAAGGAACACAAACAGAAAAAAACTTGATGCACTCTTTCGCTGGTGAGTCTCAAGCTCGCATGCGTTACACCTATTTCGCTTCTAAAGCTAAGAAAGAAGGTTACGAGCAAATTGCTGCCATCTTTGAAGAGACTGCAAATCAAGAGAAAGAGCATGCAAAACGTATGTTCAAATATTTAGAAGGTGGTATGGTAGAGGTAAACGCTGCTTTTCCAGCTGGTGTTATCGGCACTACTGCTGAGAACCTCCGCGCTGCTGCTGCTGGCGAGAACGAGGAATGGTCAGAGGCTTATCCTCATTTTGCAGACGTTGCTGAGCAAGAAGGTTTCCCGGAGATCGCTGCCATGTACCGCAACATCGCTGTTGCTGAAAAAGGTCACGAGGATCGCTATCTCAAACTCTTAAAGAATGTTGAGGAGTATACCTGTTTCAAGAAAGACGGCAAGACCTTCTGGCAGTGCCGCAACTGCGGTTTCATCATCGAGTCTGAAACAGCTCCTGAGGTATGCCCTGCTTGCTTACACCCGCAGGCTTACTTCGAGGTGATGAAAAACAACTACTAAGGATTTTTTATGAAAGACTCAAAACAATTGGGTCTTTCCATCACAACCTCATATTAAAAGGGAAATCAAAAGATTTCCCTTTTTAATTTTCTTTAAGCAACTATTTGCTGGTTTCATGCTTTTTGTACAACTGCAATACGTTATACATCAGCATGGCGATGGTCATGGGACCTACACCACCTGGCACGGGCGTGGCGGCAGCAAGCCTCTGCTCCAATACCGGGGCAGTGCTTTTGCTATAGATATCTCCACAGAGACCATTGTCATCATGATTCATGGCAACATCAACCAAAACTGCACCATCTTTCAGATCTTCAGGGCGAAGCAACCCTGGCACTCCGGCGGCAGTCACCACAATATCCGCATCCCTGCATATCTCCGCAAGGTTGCGTGTGTGAGAGTGACATTGTGTAACAGTAGCGTGATGTTGTTGCAAGAGGATAGCTGTCGGTGCACCAACAAGTATGCTACGCCCCACAACAACGGCCTTCTGTCCATCCATAGGAATATTGTATCTTTTCAAGATATGCAGTATACCGTTAGGTGTGCACGGTAACACATAGGGATCTCCCATCAGCATCAAACCAAGGTTAACATGATGTAAACCATCTGCATCTTTTTGATAATCAATATTTTCTAAGACTCTTCCTGTATCTATGTGTGCAGGTAACGGGAGCTGTACCAAGATACCGTCCACATTGGAATCGTCATTGAGTTGTTGTAGAATCTGCAACAAAGCCTCTTGGGTTGTCTCTTCAGGTAAATGATACTTTATGCACTCCATACCCAAAGCGTGACAGTTTTTCTCCTTACTGTTGACATACGACACACTGTCTGAACGGTTACCCACCAAAATCAAGGCAAGCTTTGGCAAACGCTGATTTGCTTGTCGCAAACGGTTAACCTCCGCTGCAATCTCTTTTTTGATTTCCTGTGCGAGTTTTTTTCCGTCTAACAGCTGCATAATGTGAAGATTTGGAGTTTAATATTCTATTTGATCTGCGATGATATAGGCAGACGGATATTGTGGCAGGATTTTTTGAAGCATCCTATAAGCGTCAATACGGTTAGTGAAATTTCCCACCCTAATGCGAAAATAGGGCTCCTGATAGGTTGCATACACGGGTAGTGAAGGATATTCTGCCTTAATATTGGCTTTAGCGCCTTCCATTCTTGTACGGGCACTAGGTCCCGAAATGGCCATAATCTGAATACGATAGCCATCAACATTGCGCACCTTGCCCCAACTGGAGATGTAATCCTCTTGTATCTTGCGTACACCAGGCTCCACGTCATAGTGAATACTCTGTCCAAATACAGAAGCAGACAGACAGAGTAACAAAACAACGATTATATTTCTTAACACGTTCATTTTGAAGGAGTGTTATTGTTTAACTCTTGATATTTAATATTCAACAAGTCCTGTTCCATCGCCACCTTATCTATAATCTTCTTCAAAATAACGTCCAACTCACTGTTTTCAGTATAGATGGTTGGTGCTATATAGTCAGCACGATTTTGGCGAATCAAATCAATACAGATATCTTTTGAAGAACGAGGATGTGTGGGAGAGGCCACAGACTGAGGATTATAAACAGCAATTGTGGTGCCTCCGTATAGGTTAACCATCTTCATTGCTGGCACATCGGTTTCTCCATCACCCACATAAACAAGGTTGGAGAAGGGCACCGCACGTGTATCTTCCGGCATCGATTTATTGATAGAGGTATTATCGTAGGAGTTGTAGATACCTTTGTTTATGCGAAAGAGAAACTGGGTTTTATTCGTATAGTTAACAGCCAATGCAGGCCAACAGGCGTTGCCATCGGCATCATATTGAAAACCTGAGGCAAAAATGGAACGAAATTTATCACCAATACTGGTTCCGCTTACAAATTCGCGCAGACCTGAGGAGATGATGAAATGTTCCAAATGGATATTTTTGGAAGCAGCATAGGCATTAATACGATCGAAATAGGTAGAGACTCCGTCGAAAAAGGTGATTTTTTCGCCATATTTCATGAAGACCTCCTCACGAAGAGGTATATTTTGTTCCTTGGCTTTGAGCAGCATAAGGTGCATATAGGCCAA
Source organism: Bacteroidales bacterium (assembly GCA_024686335.1). Classification (GTDB taxonomy): domain Bacteria; phylum Bacteroidota; class Bacteroidia; order Bacteroidales; family WCHB1-69; genus F23-D06. The sequence goes on from JAILCI010000054.1 coordinate 150,463, forward strand.
CACCTCATCCATGTCATTAACTTTGGCCATCTCATTTGCTTCCTGCCAAAAAGCTCCCTTGTCCATGTTCAAATCTGGAATAAAGCTATACTCCTGCATGTTGCCGGGAGCCAGCGTTCCGTCAAAGTCATAGGCGATGGCCATATTTCTGTTCTCTTTCATAGTTGTGCCGTTAGAAAAGGAAACAGCGTCCCCTACTCGACGGCAGGAGACGCTGTGGTATGGTTATTATTTTACGAGATTTTTGAAAGTATCAGAATGACGATATTTTTTGAATTCAGCATCACGCTTTGCTGTCTTCTTATAGGAAGGATCCAGAGAAATGGCAGAACCGAGGTTGCTGTAGAGAGCATTTTCATCTTTCATACGAGCAGCCAAAACAGCCTTCAAGTAATAAGTCTTGGCATCCGGGTTGGCAATACAGTTCAAAGTATTCAAACAGGTGTTATAATCTTTGTTCAAAAGTTGAACGAGAGCAGCATTGTAGTTGCAGGTAGAGTTACCAATCAACTGCAAAGCGCCATCATAGTTACCGTCCACGATGTCGAAGACACCCATTGCCTCATTTTGATTAACAGCGTTGGTTGAAGCATTCTGAGAAGCTTTGAAGCTCTCGCGAGCGGCGGTCAAATCACCTTTGTAGAACTGAGCTAAAGCAAGGTTATTCAAAACAACACCGTTGTTCGGAGCAAGAGCAGCAGCCTTGGTGAGGTAGTTGATAGCTCCATCAAGATCATCAGTATTACCTGTTGTATAATATGAGTTGAGTTTTAAAGCACCAAGGTCGTTGTATGCACGCCAGTCGCCTTCCGTGTTACGATCATTGATTAAAGCAAGATAAATCTCCTCTTGCTCTGCGAGATCTGGGGAAACAGAAGCAGCATAAAGACGCTCGTTAACAGAGAAGTTAGAGGGGTTGGACTTAACCAGACGAATCAGTTCTTCATTGGTGTATGTCTCATGTTTCTGGCAAACCAATGACATTTCAGCACGACGTAGTGGAGGAAGAATGACATCAGCAATCTCAGGATAGATGTCGGTCATCTCGCGAATCTTCTGCTCACGCATAGCATTGTTGGACTGAGAGTGTACCACATTGAGAATTTGATTCTTTTGAGCGATATTGGATTGAGCAATAGCAGCCTCAAAACCGTCCCAGTCTTCACCGTTGGCATTATTGACATATTCGAAAGTGGGGCGTTGCAAATCTTTCATTTTGATCTTGTTAGCCTTAGCATAAGCTCTCAGATACTTGTCATACTCATTTTCGAACCATTTCTTACCTTGTTCGAAACGTTTTTCTGAAAGGCCTTGGTTGTTGCTCTCTTCGCCTTCGGGAGAAGCCCAACCAGAGATGATAACCTTGCTGATGATATTGCCTTCATTCATAAAATTCTGGAAAGCTTTGATAGAATCTTTAGCTGCAGCAGACTTATTGTTCTTATTGCTCCAGTTCATTGCAGAACTGTTAAGGTCGAAATAGATAGTAGCTGTTTTGCCAATGTATTCCGTCTTATAGTTATGCGGAGCGTAGAGGAATGATGTACCGTTATTATTGTTATCAGCCAGTTTAGGTTGGAATCCTACGCGAGAAGAGGTGTTGGCGATGCCTTCACCAAGAGTCTTTTCAGGATTCAAAGTGGTAGATTTTTTCTTGAGTTGAGCAGTAGCCGGTGCTACAACCTCGGCCATGTCATATTCATCTTTAAATGTAAATGTACCAGTCTTTGTAAATGTACCACCTTTCTTGTAGCTGATGGTAGTACCTTCGCCTTTAGCCTTCTCACCCTTGAGGGTAATGGTGGTAAAAGGAGAAAGATTCTGACCATCGACCTTCAAACTGGGAGAGATAGTCATTGTGGCTTTTTTCTTCATATACTTCGGCGGGATAGCACCTTTAATAGTATAGGCAACCTGACCACCTCTTGTCTCCAAATTTTCATCGTCCAGTGTGATGGAAACCTCAGGATATTTGGTGACCATCTTGCCGAAACCGCAACCGCTAAAAAGGATTGCAAGCATTAATACGCCTAAAAGAGCACTTTTCTTCATTGTTTTGAGTATTATATATTATTGATACTAGGTTAATTATTCACATTTATAAGAAAGCGCAAATTTATAAAAAAAAGTGATAGCGTGACTATTAAAGAGTGTTAATACCAAATATTTTCTATTTGCATCCACCTATCTTTATAAAAAACAAGGCGACCAGAAATAATTCTTAGTCGCCTTGTTTTATAAAATGAGATGATTAATTACTTAGCCACTCTCTCAAGCCACTTAACCATGCCGAGCATTACAGCCATGGAGATGAAGCATACGATTGCGAACACGAGCCAGCAGTATTTGATTGGCCATGCGTTGTACATAACAGGTCCGAGCCAAATCATCAAGTTACCAATAGCGGTAGCACCAAGCCACAAGCCTTGGCACAAGCCAACCATGTGACGCGGAGCAACCTTGGAAACGAAAGAGAGACCCAGCGGAGAGATGAACAACTCTGCAACAGTCAGGAAGAAGTAAGTAACCAACAACACCCAAGGTGCGGCTTTTGCCAGACCTGCAGAGGCCATAGCAGCAGCATCCATCAAACGGAATTCATCACCAGAAGGATAGTTGTTAACGATAGAAACAATCATCAGGAAGAGGTAAGCCGTACCGGCAATAGCCATACCAATCGCAATCTTGCGCGGTGTGGAGATAGACTTGCCTTTCTTAGCCAAACTTCCAAAGACGATCATAATAATCGGAGTAAGCACAATCACGAAGAATGGGTTCAAAGCTTGCCAAATCTCAGGAGCAATCTTGTCTGATTGGACGAAGTCACGAGCAAAGACTGACAAAGACTGACCATTCTGGTGGAATGAGAACCAGAAGAAGACGGCAATACCGAGAACTGCAAACAAAGCATAGAGACGTTGTTTGATTTCCTTAGCCATAGCGATTTTCTCCTCTTGGGTATATTCAACAACTTGAGCAGCCTCTTTCTTAGCGGGTTGCGGCAATTTATATTTGTTGGTTAAGAAGATAACCAAAGAAATAGCCATTGCTAAAACAGAAGCGATGAAGGAGAAGTGTACACCCTGATTGAAAACAGTGATGTAGTCAGAGCAGAAAGTAGCATTGTCAACGAAAGCGTAACCACTTTGGAGAACACTCTGCATAGTCTCAGTAAATTTCTGAGTCTCTTGACCATTAGCTAAGAACTGATGGCAAAGACCAGACATGTCTGCATTGTAAAGGAAGTTGTGAGCTTTCAGCCACCACTCGCGAAGGAACGGAGCGATAAACGGGGCAAAGAAACCACCAATGTTAATGAAGACGTAGAAAATCTGGAAACCGGAGTCGCGACGATCCTTGGCAATTTTGAGAGCCTCTTCGCCCTCTTTTGCTGCCTCAGCCTCATACTCGTCGTACAGTTTGCCGACGATGGCTTGCAGATTACCCTTGAACAGACCGTTACCGAAAGCAATCAGAAGCAATGCCATACAAGTAACAATGAGGATTGTCATCCAACCAGCACCGCTATCAAGGATGGCGCCTTCAGCTGTTTTGCTGAACAACGGGATAGCCATAATCACATAGCCGATAGCCATGATAATCAAACCCCATTGGATGGTTTTGTTATAATTTTGAGTTTTGTCGGCAATGATACCGCCCACCAAACTCAGCACGTAGATGCCGAAATAGAAGACGGAGTAGATAACACCGGCTGTGCCATCAGGAAGACCAAACTTAGAAACGAGGAAGAGCAACAAAACGGCGTTCATGATATAGTAACCAAAACGCTCGCCCATATTACTCAAAGCGGCGGCGATCAAACCCTTCGGATGATGGGCCTTAGCTTCCCGTACATAGTAAATCAAAAACGGTATGATAATAATCGTACCGATAAGGCAAATTAAAGCTGCTGTACTCATATTAGGTAGTTTTAAAATGTTACAAATATTGATTTACTTTAGAAACGAGCTCATCCTTGCTGATGATGCCGACATGTCTGTCCACCTCCTGGCCATTTTTCAAGAATACCAGCGTGGGTATGTTCATCACACCGAACTGCATGGCGATGTCGCCGTTCTCGTCAGTGTCGCATTTGCCGATAACGGCTTTGCCTTCATACTCGGCAGCAACCTCCTCCACAATGGGAGCAATATGACGGCAGGGACCGCACCAGGTTGCCCAGAAATCAACGACAACCAATTTGTCGCCTTTCACTAATGATTCAAAATTTTCTGTTGTAATTGCTAATGCCATAATAGTAATTTTTTGGATTATAAATAATTGACTAAATGAAAGATCCTACTTGACATAGATGGTCAGCACCTCTGGTGCCTCCACCGATACCAATTCGGGTCCGAAATTATATTGTGATAAAAAGTCACGCATCTCTTTGTTGGTAAACGTGTAAACAGACACTTTCTTTTTAGTTTTTACAAGATCTGTGATAGACACATACACCACCTTATCCTTGTTAGAATAGGGTTTCATCAGATAGTTGACTCCCTTCTGATTAAAAGTCAAGGAGATTACTGTATCTGAAAAAGTGGCCGTCTTTTTGCCTTCCGGAATATTGTAGGACACCAACTTATAATCCTGTGTCACTTCGTAGTCTTGGGAAAAAGTCACCACCAACCACGCCATTACGGAAAGTAACAGGCAGATCAAAAAAGCTAAAGAGGGCGCTTTGATGGGTATCTTTTTATCACTCATATGGTTATGAATTTTTAAAATTAGTCGAGGTTAGGGTTACGATCATCATCCTGCGAAATGGTGGTCTCGGGTTCTTCTGGTTTACGATCGTCTTCTTTGGGTTGCTGTTTTTGGTTTTGGCCTGTTGGTTGATAATTGATGGCGTTTTTCTCCACCTCAATTACGATACCCTTTGCGATTTCAATTTGGAAGGTGTTATCTTTGACACCAACAATTCTACCGTGGATACCACCAACGGTTGTCACGCGTTCGCCTTTGGTAAGGCTGTTTCTGAACTCTTCCATCTTCTTCTGCTGTTTCTGTTGCGGACGAATCATGAAGAAGTAGAAAATGACGATTAACAGGACAATAAATATCAGGGTGGAAGCTCCTGAGCCAGCAGCGGGAGCTGCTAAAAGTGTAAACATGTTCATTTTTTAAGGATTTAGATTAATAATTATTGAATTTTTGAAACATTTGCGGTTATAGTCAGAATATTCTCCGTAGGATAGGTGTTAGCGGCCACCAAAATCCGTTTGGTAACCTTACCATTCTGTGACTTAGAATCAAAAGTGACAGTAATCTCACCCTCCTCACCCGGACGAATAGGAGCTTTCGGCGGCTGAGAGGTAGTACAGCCACAAGTAGCTTCAGAAGAGTAGATAATGAGATTGGATTTGCCTGTGTTTTTAAACTTGAAATTATAGGTCAGCTTTTCACCTTGCACCACTTCCCCAAAGTCATAATTGGTGGTTTCAAAAGTGATAACCGGCATGTTTTTTTGGTTTTTGTCAGACTTGCCAGTGGCGGTCTGAGGGTTATGCACATCCGACACTTTGAAATCTCCACCTTCCGCACTTTTCTGGTGACATGCTGTGAAACAAATCAATGCAAAAAACAAACAAAATATACTTAATTTTCTCATACTCTTAATTTTGATACAAACCCCGGCCGGTCTTGTTCAACTGACCGGAGTTGCGTAAATCTACTATTATCTTATCTAAAACTCCATTGATGAAGAGCTTACTTTTGTCTGAACTATACATCTTGGCAATCTCAATGTATTCGTTCATCGTCACCTTGACCGGAATCAATGGAAACTCCGTCAGCTCACAAATAGCCATCTTCAACATCAGAATATCCATACCGATTAAACGGTCCATATCCCAATTTTGAATCTTGCCCTCTATCATCTGCTCATACTCATCATTGTGTGCCAACACTTTTCTGAAAAGCTGCCGGCACAGGTTTTCATCATCTTGTTTGTTGTTGAAAGCAGGAAATATCTTACATTCTGCGCCTTTATTCTCTTTAAAAGCATCAACATTTTTATAGAGCATTGAGAGGGCTTCGTAATAATCATCCACCCAGTTCGGATCCTTTTCACTGAAGAACCACTGGATATATTCGCTTTCTCCAAACACATACTGAATGATGTCCAACACAAGTTGCTTGTCGGATTCATAACTCCGCTCAGATGTCTCCATATAATTCTGATAATACTCAGAAGCCTCAATCTCTTTGAAGACACTAATAATAAAGTCCTGATCATTATCCCACAAGATGCGGTAGTTTTCAATCAGACTCTGCAATGTCTTGTTGTCTTCAATCTGCGAAATAACTTTATTGTCTATGAACTTAGTGTTGGGATTCAGATCCTCGTAGGTCGGGTTGTTTTTCTCTTTGAAACTTTCAAGTTTGTTGGTTCTATAGCGGACCACTTCCGGTAAGATAGAAAAAATCCACACGAAGAGCACATGGCAGTTTTCAACCGTCTTGAACAGTTCATTTTCTGCCTGTGTTGCCGTCTCCTCGCTGCGCGTATTAAACGCGTACAAGGCCTGCATCACTTTGATTCGTATGTGTCGTCTGCTTATCATCTATTGAGTATTTGGATTTTTCAAGAAATTATTTCAAAGTGAAAGAGCTTTCTCCTAAGAATTGGTTGTCGGTAAAGAGTTGAACGATATATTTACCCTTGATAGCTTTATCATCAGAAGGAATATCCCAGCTCAAAGTCACATTCTTGGAAGTGTTATTATAATCTACAGTCTGTTTGGAAGAGTACTGGAGACGTTGACCATCGTGTACGAATGAGTAGTTGTCGCCAGAGCCCATTGTGAGGACCTTACCACTACCCGGGATAGCGATACGGCAATAGATGTTCACCTGACCTGGCTCAATCAACGGATTTTCGCCCAAAATCAAAGAAGTTTTGATGCGTTCTGTGCGAGATGCTTTGTCTGTTGCTTCTTCTGTGCCGTTATTTTTAACATTATAACCTCCACTGCGGATGTTGTATGCTTTGTATACAGCCGCACTGTTGATGCGGGCATTCAAATCTTCGTTAGATTTCTGCATTGTAGCAGTATTCTGTCGCTCTACTTCCAAATCGGCCTTCACCTGAGTATTTTCCTCTTTCAAAGCAGCATTCTCCTGATAGAGTTTATCCATCTCCTGGACATACTCCTGGGAAATATTCTGCAAACGGGCTAGTTGCTTCTTGATCTTGTTATAGTCGGCCTGTGAGTTAATGAGTTTTTCAATCTCAGCAGCATTTGCCATAATGACACTATCTTTGGCACTCAACTGATTGGAAAGGTCGCCATACTTTGCTTTGATGCTCTCGTGTTCTGCTAACAAGTTGTCTAGTTCTGCCTGTAAAGACTCTTTTTCATCAGCTACTTTGATGTATTCCTTGTTGACCACGGGTTTGGCAAAGAAACCAAAATATAAAGTGGAAAGGAAAAACAATCCTGCGAGGATTCCTAAAATGATGACCCATTTTTTTAAAGGATTTTGGGTCTCATTTTTTTCGTTGTTAAAATCTGTTGATGATTGCATTGTATTTAGATTTTTAAGATTAAACATATTTGAATAACGCACAAAACGCTATTTTAGTAAGAGGTATCTGAATAATTCTTTTGGTACATAGAAAGTTTTATTAATGGGCATATATACTAACACTGATTCCAAATCATGTGTTTTCTTATTGACTGTCACATAGTTGGTATAACTATCAAACGTCAATGTATTCCTCTTATATTTGGCTGTAAAACGGTAGTGATATTTGTCCAAACTATCAATTTTGTAGTCATATCCTTCAAAAACCTTGCGATGATCCACAAAATTATTATCTGTCATCTCATCCAAAACTCCATCCAATCCCATCTGATGACATATATATTTGTGCAGTTCAACATTGGTATGGTAACCTTGCAACTCATCATGATGGGGTTGGTACATAGCATAGAACACATTCTCCATGGTATGGCCAAAAGTGGTGAAGCCGAAATAAGTACGGCCATATATCACTTGGCTTAGCATTTTAACCATTGAAAGATTGTCTTTGCGATCTTCTTTAGACATGGTGGATTTGCTATAGTCGCTAGCAGTAGAAAGATATTGGATTTCGGATTTTTGAAGATCGATGTCAAAATAAGTTCTGAAAAGTGCTGGCCACTCGGTCGTCTCTACAGCTTTCAATTTCTCACCCATAGACCAAAGAGAGATCTTATAGTTGTCGATAGGCTCCATAATCTGTTTGAGGGAGAGTTTATCATAACCGTGATTGGACTTGGTATTACCGATAGTGACAGCACCAGTACCATGATCAGGAAGGATAACTACAAGAGTCTGTCCATCTTTTTGAGCGAAATCTAAGGCAGCTTTACAAGCTTTGTCAAACTCAATGAACTCTATGATAGCAGCTTTGGCATCATTGTCGTGAGCAGCCCAGTCTACTTTACTGCCTTCCACCATAAGGAAGAAACCATTTGGATTCTGAGAGAGAATCTCAATAGCTTTCTCAGTACTCTCGGCTAAAGAAGGAACTGCTGTATTATCGGCCTCCATGTAATATTCAATGGAAGAAGGACGATAGAGAGCCCAGAAAGGACCTTTATGACAGTTACGCATACCATTGAGATCGTCTAAAAAGAGATTATAACCTTTTGATTTCAAGTATTCGCGTTCAGGTTCTTTGAGATAAGAGGTGCCGCCACCAATCACCACATCAAGGTTATTGTAGACCATTTGCGGAGCAATCATACTGTACTTGCCGCGGGAGTATGTATGTGCAGCACAGTCGGCGGGGGTGGCGTGAGGGAACTCACAAGTGAAGACAAGGCCAGTAGCTTTACCCTGACGCCAATGAGCTGCCTCCAAGAGAGTGGTCAACGGCTGATATGCACGGTTAGCATCCACAGGCAAGAGGTCATGGTCCGTCTTGACAGGATATGTAGAAACAAAGCCTGTCTGTGAAGGATAACCTGTCATATAGCAGGAAGTCGTAGGTGCGGAATCTCCAATCGGTGCATCCGAGGAGTTGGTACGGATCAGACCCTTGATGTAAGGATCTATGTACAATGTGGTCTTAGAAGAATCCAGATATGTCTGATACCAACGGGCGCAGGAAAGCAGGCTCGTGGAGGTTCCATCCGTAATCAACAAGATGACATTTTTCACTGGCGCCGGCTGAGCAAAGGCCAATAAGCCAAGCAGAAACAGGAGATTGCAAAGAACGATTTTCTTCATTATCATAAAAATTTTTCAAACTGCAAAAGTAGTAAAAAAGAAAATACAAGCCTCTTATATTTCAAGATAAATAATTACATTTTAAAAAAGTGATTTTGTCTCTTGACAAACGGCAAAAAATGTTGTAATTTTGCCAGCCAATTTTTTTATATGAAATTATCAGAATTTAAGTACTATCTTCCTCAGGAATTGATAGCATTACATCCGGAAACAGAGCGCGATGAGGCGCGAATGATGGTTCTCAACAGAAAAACGAAAACCATTGAACATAAGTTATTTAAAGACATTCTCAACTATTTTGAAGAAGGAGATCTCTTTGTAATGAACAACACGAGGGTTTTCCCGGCCTTACTGTACGGCGAAAAGGAGCAGACTCGGGCAAAAATCCGCGTCTTTTTGCTCCGCGAACTTGACGCCGAAAGTCGTCTTTGGGATGTGCTGGTTGACCCGGCACGCAAAATTCGTATCGGCAACAAGCTCAGTTTTTGTGATGACGACAGTCTTGTCGCAGAGGTAATTGACAACACGACCTCCCGTGGACGTACATTGCGTTTCCTCTTTGACGGTGACCACGACGCCTTCAAGAAAAAACTGATGGATCTCGGCACGACTCCGCTGCCTGACGACATCCAACGTCTGCGCGAAATTGAAGAGGATGATGCAACTAACTATCAAACGCTCTACGCTACTGAAGAGGGTGCCGTTGTAGCTCCTGCCGCAGGCTTCCATTTCAGCCGAGAACTGCTGAAAAAGATGGAACTCTATGGCCTTGAGCGTACCTATATCACCTTACACGCAGGCCTCAGCAACTTCAACGATATTGATGTGGAGGACCTCTCCAAGCATAAACCCGACTCCGAGCGAATGATCATTCTGCCAGAAGTAGCGGACACCATCAACAAGACTAAAGATGATGGACACAAAATCATCGCCGTCGGCACAACAACGATGAAAGCGCTCGAGTCCTCCGTCTATTCCAATGGACATGTCAAGACAACCCACATGAACGGCAAAGAGGACCTTTGGACCAGCAAGTTCATCTATCCGCCGTACCGTTTCATGGTAGCCGACGCAATGATCACTAACTTCCACGCATCCCAAAGCTCCATGCTGATGATGGTAGCTGCATTCGGTGGCTACGAGTTTGTTATGGAAGCCTACCATAAAGCCGTGGAGGAAAAATATCGCTTCCTCACCTATGGAGACGCAATGCTGATTATTTAATCTTATAAAAACTGCAATACTATGGCAAAGACATACGAAGATGCCGGTGTGAGCCTCGAAGCCGGTTACGAATCTGTCCGATTGATCAAAAAACACATCAGCCGCACCAACCGCCCTGGCATGATGGGCAACATCGGTAGCTTTGGCGGCATGTTTGACCTGGCCTCCCTCAACTACAAAGAACCCGTCTTGGTCAGCGGCACTGACGGTGTGGGCACCAAACTGAAACTGGCTTTCATGATGGATAAACATGATACCATCGGACAAGACGCCGTTGCCATGTGCGTCAACGATGTGCTGGCTCAAGGCGCTGCCCCACTCTTCTTCCTCGACTATGTGGCCGTGGGTAAAAACAGTCCTGAAAAGATTGAGACTATCGTCAAAGGCGTTGCCGACGGTTGCGTACTCTCAAATTGCGCACTCATTGGTGGCGAAACTGCTGAGATGCCTGACATGTATGACGAAGACGAATATGATATCGCTGGCTTTACCGTTGGTTGCGTTGAAAAATCAAAATTGATCGATGGTTCAAAGGTAGAAGTTGGTGACGTACTCATCGGGTTGGCCTCCTCTGGAGTCCACTCCAACGGCTTTTCCCTCGTCCGCAAAATCGTTCTTAAAGACAATCATCTCAATCTGAACGAAAAGTACGAGGACTTGGATGATACTCTCGGCAACACATTGCTGACCCCAACACGCATCTATGTAAAACCCGTACTGGAGATCCTGAACCACTTTGACGTCCACGCCATCTGCCATATCACAGGCGGCGGTTTCGATGAAAATATTCCTCGCATGCTCAAAGACGGTCAGGGCGTCAGTATCCAAGAAGGTTCCTGGAAGATTTTACCCATCTTCAACCTCCTTGAGAAATACGGTAAAATACCCCACCGCGAGATGTTCAACATCTTCAACATGGGCGTCGGCATGATCCTCATCGCCAAACCTGAAGAGGCTAACAAGATAGTGGATATGTTTGACAAATTAGGCGAAAAGGCATCTGTAATCGGCCAAGTCACCGACCAAACAGGAGTTCATATCAATTTAATATAGTCTGATTATTTTGTAATTTAATTATTCACAATATCTTACGAAAGAAAAGAGCAAAGTTTTTACTTTCAAAATTTTTTTTATTTTTGTCGCTCTTTAGGATAAGAAGAAAAATATTAATAACTAAACAATTTCATATATGAAAAAAATTACTCTTTTAGTTTGTCTTTTGGCAGTCTCCTTATGGGGTTTCGCTTCTCACGTGGTCCCCGTGGAAACCGCTATGAAAGCATCCAAAAACTTCCTCTCTGAGCGTGTCGGCGTATCCGATGCTAAGGGAATGGAACTTACACTCGTCTATACCGAGTATGCGGAGACGGGTGAACCTCTCTTCTATCGTTTCCAAATTGGCAACAAGGGTTTTATGATCGTTTCTGCTACCGACCTTGCTACTCCTGTTTTGGCTTTCTCTTTGGAAAGCAACTTCAAAGAGGGCACAGGCGCCGATCTGTATTGTACTAAATACAAAGAAGATCTTGCTTATTTGATTCAAAACCCCACATCAGCTCTTTCTACAAAAGACATGTGGAAACATTACACCAGCGACAACTTCACAGTTCGTCAGACCAAGGGTAGCCCTTGCGTTGAACCGCTGGTTACCACCACTTGGAATCAGGACACCTATTACAACACAATGTGCCCCTACAACCCTCAGAGCGATTTTGATATCGACATGCGTTCCTATGTTGGTTGTGTCGCATTAACCATGGGTAATCTCCTTTATTACTACCGCTATCCGGAAACTGGTCAAGGTGCCATCTATTACATTCCGAAGGAATATGATGACGAAGGTGAATTGATTTACACCTATCCTGCTCAATACATCAACTTTGGAAACCAAACCTACAACTATAACAACATGACTAACAACCTGACCTCTTATAATGGCGAGTTGGCTAAGTTGTTATACAATTGTGGCGTTTCTGTTCGTATGGGTTATGGTCATGATGGTTCAGGTTCTCAATCTGAATATGCTCTGACCGCTATGCAGACCTATTTCAACTACAATAATGCCGCTCAGTTCTCTAGCATTGTTGATATCGCTCCTTCTGCAGACTTGACTTATCGTTGGGTTAACCAAGCTGTTGCAGAGTTGGATGCTCATCGTCCTCTCTTCTTCAGCGGTACTAATGAAACCGACGGCGGTCACGCTTGGATCGTGGATGGTTACACCACCATTACCCAAGACAGCGTAAGCGACACCTATTTCCACGTTAACTGGGGATGGGGTGGTTATGACAACGGTTTCTTCTTGCTGACCAATCAGAATACTCACAGTGGTAACTTCAACGTTTCTGGTTCTGAGTCTATGATGGTTAAGCTGATGCCGGACTCCGCAGATATTCAAAAACCCGCTACCAGCGAGACCAGAGTTACTGCTACCATCGGTTCTATTAGCGATGGTGCTGGTAACTTGAAATATGCTCCGAACTCCAACCGCAGATGGGTTATCTCCGCTCCTAACGCTACCGCTTATCGCTTCACCTTCTCCAAACTGAAAGTGAAAGCTGGCGACAAAGTCACTATCTACAATGGTGGTACTGAGGCTTCTGGTGTTAAACAAACCTATAGCGGTGACTATTTGATGGCTGCTTGCAATGATTATAGCAGCGTTTCTGGCGGCGTTTCTGGCGACTTCACAGGTCAATCTCTGCCTGGTTCCCTCAACGTGAATGCAGATAGCGTCCTGATCACCTTCACCTCCACCGCAAATTCTGAGTGTGATTATGGTTTCGTTCTTAACTTCGAAGCTACTTCTTACTCATCCTCTCTCAGCTCCTGCTCCAATATGCAGATGATGACTACCGAGAGCGGTAAGATTACTGACAAAGCTGGTAATGCAGAAAACGACAATCCTTATCATCCTGATATGACTTGCGGTTGGCAAATCCGTCCTACAGGTGCAAGTGCTTATGTCTTCTCATTCAGCAAATTCGATCTGAAGGCTGGTGATTTCGTGGATGTTTATGACTACTCTTCCACCTCCTCTCCTGTCCTCTATCGTCACTTCGATGTTGACAACGCTGCTGAACTTACAACTGACTACTACTTCCTCGATGCTACCAAACTGTATGTTCGTTTCGGTACAGATAACGATCAGGAAGGTACTGGCTTCGTATTGAATTACCATACCAGTTCTACCGGTGTTGAAAACTTCGATAACATGGAAGTTAACGTTTATCCTAACCCTGCTAACAGTGTGGTTAACGTTGCTATCACCGCAGAAGAGGCTCAGACCGTTTACGCTACCATCGTTGACATGGCCGGTAAGACCATCCTTTCCGATGAGTTCGGTTACAACGGTGGCGAGCAGGTCTTCCAAATTCAGACCAGCAACCTCTCCAATGGTATCTACTTCTTGAACCTGCAATCTAAGAGCGGTAATAGAACTCAAAAATTGATCATTCAATAAGTTAACTTTTATATAAGTTTTTTATGAAAACAGGCGTCATTGTGGCGCCTGTTTTTTGTTTAAAAAGTGTATCTTTGCCTTTCTAAACAGAACTATGAAGGAACTTAAAGAAATAGTCAACCAACTATTTGATACAGTGGTAAATCATTATCGACAACTGCATCAAATTCATGAAACAAAAAATCCCGAAGAAAGCACTACAAACTACATCTGCCAAGTTCTGGATGAGTTAGGAATACCTTACAAGAAACAAACTGCAGGCAACGGGCTTATAGCTATTCTTGAAGGCAAAGGCGGAAATAAAGGAAAAGTTGTCGCTCTACATGCTGATATGGACTCCCAATCCGTGCAAAATGCTTCTGGCCAGGTACACATTTGCGGACATGAAGTACATGTGGCTTCCCTATTAGGTGCTATGGCGGTGCTTCAACAAATGAAAGGCCAATTCACGGGTGCTGTAAAGGCTATCTTCCAACCTACCCTTGTAGGTGAGGAGATTGGTGCCAAGTTTATGATCGAACAAAATGCCTTGGAAAACCCTAAAGTGGATGTCATCATAGGACAACAGATTACAACAAGCATGAACGCAGGCACAGCAGGCTTCAAAAGCGGCGCCTTTATGTCTTCTGTGGACAAAATATATTTGACCATTCAAGGTAAGGGCGGAAATGCTGAAAATCCTTCAGAATACATTAATCCCGTTAATGCTGGCGCTACCATTATCGAAAAATTACAACATTACATTAGAGAGGAGAGTCCTGCAGATACTCCAACCTACCTTTCTTTTGGTAAATTCATAGCTGAAGGTGATACGGATAATGTTCCTGAAACAGTAACCATAGAAGGCTCTCTGCGCACCTACAATGAAGTATGGCGTGAGGAACTCTTCGCCATCATGAAGAAAATTGTCAAAGATACAGCTATTGAAAATAAGGTGAAATATGATCTGGACATCCGACATGGTTATCCTTCTTTAACCAACAATCCAACGGTTACCCAAAACGCCAAAAAAGATGCCACTGACTTTCTTGGCAAACAATACGTCTTTAGCCTTCTTCAAAGAATGACGGCTGAAGATTTTGCCTATTATCTACAACGTCGTCCTGGAGTCTTCTACCAGTTTGGCGTGGATGGTTCTGGTTCCGGAGAAGAGTTCAAAATCAATGAGGAAGCCTTTAAATCTACTGTCGGACTGATGTGCTGGATTACCTTACAAGAATTGAAGAGATAATTGCGGAAAACTGCGAAAAATGCGGAATTTTGCAGAAAATATTTTTATTTTTTCTCTGTTTTCAACATATATTTTAGCATAAAAAAGGGAGCGTTTTTGACGCTCCCTTTTATTTAGCCTTTTCTGCGATTATTTGGTCAGCTGATAGGTCTCCATAGCCATCACAAGTTCTTCATTGGTAGTTACAGATACCAATTTAACCTTGGAATCAGGTGTGGAGATGATGCCGTCTTCACCAGCATACTTCTGGTTGGCCTCTTTGTCTAGTTTAGTACCTAGGAACTCAAGGCCGTCACAGATAGCTTCACGCTGGAACCATGCATTCTCGCCGATACCACCCGTGAAGAGGATGATGTCAACACCGCCCATAGCAGCTGCATAAGCGCCAATATATTTTTTCACACGGTAAGCAAACATATTGAAAGCATTGGTGGATCGCTCGTCACCGCTATCACGACCAGCACGGATATCGCGCATATCCACACTCTTGCCGGAGATTCCGAGCAAACCGCTCTTCTTATTAATCAACTTGTTAGCCTCTTTCGTGTCGAGATTTTCGTTTTCCATGATGTACAACAGAGCGCCTGCATCAATGTCACCCACACGGGTTCCCATAACTAAGCCCTCAACTGGGGTAAAGCCCATAGAGGTGTCGATAGATTTGCCGTTCTTAATAGCACAGATGGAAGCACCATTGCCGAGATGGCAGCTGACAATCTTTGCACTCTCATAAGGAATACCAACCAACTCAGCAGCCTTCGGTCCTACATACTTGTGGCTAGTGCCATGAAAACCGTAACGACGGATTTTCTTCTCAGTATAATACTCATAAGGAAGAGCATACAAATAAGCCTCTGGCGGCATGGTCTGATGGAAGGAGGTATCGAAAATGCCCACATGCTTAACATTCGGGAGCAACTTCTTCATAGCATCGATACCAGTAAGGCTGGCAGGGTTGTGCAACGGAGCCAAAGTGCAGAGTTTCTCAATCTCACTGCGTTCTTTGTCACCTATAACCATAGACTGCTTGAAATATTCTCCACCATGTGCCACGCGGTGACCAACAGCGTTTATTTCATCTAATGAACTGATAACACCGTGAACCGGGTCTGTCAAAGCTTCTAAGATCAATTTAATACCGGCTTCGTGGGTTGGGATGGGTGTCTGTGTGTTATATTTGTCTTTACCTACGGGTTTGTGTGTAAACTCACCCATTTCCAGACCAACTCTCTCAACAAGACCCTTAGCCTTCAATTCAGGTTGCGGTTCCATCTCAAGTAATTGATACTTAATAGAGGAACTGCCACAATTTAAAACTAAAATTTTCATATTGATAATTTATTGGTTGTAAGAATTAGGGTGCAAATATATGAAAAAAAGTAGTATTTTTGCAGTCCTCCTAAATAAAAATCAATAACACTTAAAACACATAATTTATGGCAAAAATTAAAATTGGTATCAATGGTTTCGGCCGTATTGGCCGCTTGGTTTTCAGAGCTACAACCGAAAGAGATGATGTTCAGGTTGTTGCCATCAACGACTTGTTGGATGTTGACTATATGGCTTACATGCTCCGTTACGATACAGCCCACGGCGCTTTCCAAGGCGATGTAAAGGTTGAAGATGGCATGTTGGTTGTCAATGGTGACAAAATCCGCGTTACCGCTGAAAAAGATCCCGCTAACTTGAAATGGAATGAAGTAGGTGCTGACTATGTAGTGGAATCTACCGGTCTGTTCCTGACCAACGATTTGGCTTCCGCTCACTTGAAAGCTGGTGCTAAACGTGTCGTGATGTCTGCTCCTTCTAAAGATGATACTCCAATGTTCGTAATGGGTGTCAACAACAAGGAGTATGCTGGTCAACCGATCGTTTCCAACGCTTCCTGTACCACCAACTGCTTGGCTCCTCTGGCTAAGGTTGTCAATGACAATTTCGGTTTGGTAGAAGGTTTGATGACCACTATCCACGCTGCTACAGCTACTCAGAAGACTGTTGACGGTCCTTCCAAAAAAGACTGGCGCGGTGGCCGTTCTATTCTCGGCAACATCATTCCTTCCTCTACTGGCGCTGCCAAGGCTGTCGGTAAAGTTATCCCCTCTCTGAAAGGCAAACTGACGGGTATGTCTATGCGTGTTCCTACCGTGGACGTTTCCGTGGTTGACTTGACCTGTAAGATCGAGAAGGCTGCTACCTATGATGATATCAAGGCTGCCATGAAGAAAGCTTCCGAAGGCGAACTGAAGGGTATCCTCGGCTATACCGAAGAGTCTGTTGTTTCTTCCGACTTCCTCGGTGAGAAGAGAACCTCCGTTTTCGACGCTGCCGCTGGCATCATGCTCAACGAGCACTTCGTGAAACTCGTTTCATGGTACGACAATGAGATCGGTTACTCCAACAAAGTTGTGGACCTCATCTGCAGCATGGAGAACACCGTTCCTTTGAAATAATCAGAGTTAGTTTCTGGTTTTATGACGGGCGCCTTTTTAAGGTTGCCCGTTTTTTTGTTGTATAGGGAACAGGGTATAGGGTATAGGGTATAGGGTATAGGGTATAGTATTTGGGGCGTTTGCAAAAAAAGGGAGTTATATACATGATGGTACAACAAAAATGAGTACAATGTCAAAAAAATGCATTTTAACTCCAACTTGATTTACCGAGACACCTGACCATAGAGCACGCGGGCGGGCAGGCCGACATGCGGTGCGGACGCGGTGTGAATGGCCGGCCTCCAACAGCGGCGTGCAAAGGCGCTTGCGTTTACAAAAATGCATGCCTTCCGTGTATTTTCCCCTTTGCCTCTTGCCGCATTTTTGTTCCCGTTTGCCGCCGCTGTCAGAGGGCGGACAGAGCGGGCGGGTTTCATGTCGGCTTGATCTTTTGGCAACTTTTCCATCAAGGGAAAAGTTGAAGAATTATAATTATCGGCGTTGCCTGCCATAAAGCCCTTTACTCCCTCAAAAAAACGTCTATTTGCAACATACTTGGGCATACAATGTGCCATCTGGTATATGGTCCAAAAAAAAAGACCGGTCTCGCAAGACCGGTCTAAAAAAACAACTTACTATATATTATAAAATCAAACATTGTCACTTCATTTTTCCATCCCCACAAAATGCTTTCAATTACGATGGCAAAAATATAGGGATTACGCGACGTGCATAATCCCCATTTTTTAGTATTTTTCAATTTTTTTAAGGGTTTTTTATCCCCTATTATGCTTACCAATAAGGCGGTAGGTCTTCATACCACCAATCAGGTTGTAAATTTGGGTGAATCCGGATTGTTTTAGGATGCGATATGCCACATAGCCTCTCATACCCACTTCGCAGAAAACAACTGTCTTCTTTTCGGGATCCAAATCCTCCATCAACTCGCGCAATTCATCTACAGGACAATTCTCAGCATCAGCGATGGTTCCAGTCTTATATTCCTGAATTTCACGTACATCCACCAATTGTATCTCTTCTCCCTTATCCAACAACTCGTCCAACTCTTCTACTTGGATAGGATTCATCATTCCGGACATAATGTTCTCTGCCACCATACCGGCAAACATCACCGGACTCTTGGCTGAACCATAAGGCGGTGCGTATGCATGCTCAGTGTTGATCATATCAAAGATAGTACCCTCATGCTTGAGCAAGAGAGAGATAGTATCAATTTGTTTATCGACATTCAGCTTACCGACGGCTTGGGCGCCATAGATTCTGCCTGTCTCTGGATTGAAATTGAGTTTAATATGCATCGGCTCTCCGCCAGGATAGTAGGTGGCAAACGGTGCCGGATGCGTAATGACCGTCTGATAGGACAGGCCTTGCTGTTTCAGGTGGCGTTCGTTAAGACCTGTTGAAGCTGCCGTCAATTCAAATATCTTGGCAATGGCAGTTGTCACAGAGCCGCTATAACGCACACTTTCAGGATAAACCATATTCATGGCTGCAATACGCGCTTGTGCGTTGGCAGGGCCGGCTAAGAAGTTACAATATGGTTTTCCTGTGACTGGATGCGGAAATTCTATCACGTCTCCCACAGCGTAAATAGCCTCGTCAGAGGTGCGCATATAGGCATCCACCTTCACTCCCCCACTCTCTCCAATCTCAAGGCCACAGTCACGCGCCAACTGAGTGTTAGGACGCACACCAATGCTAAGAATGGCCATATCGCACGGATAGGCGCCTCCCTTGTCAGTCTGCACTTCCAACAGACCATCTTTCTCTGTAAAACCTGTCAAAGCAGTCTCTGTGACCACCTTCACGCCTTTGTCTTGCAGATGCTTTTGGATAATCGCAGCCATAGGATAGTCGAGCGGTGTCAGCACGTGAGGAGCCTTCTCAATAACTGTAACTTGATATCCGATTCGCTGCAGATTTTCAGCCATCTCTAAGCCAATAAAACCGCCACCAATGATAACGGCGGCAGCACCATCACGAAGCTGTTCGATAGCTCTCTGCTTGATCATATCGCAGTCAGGCACATTACGCAATGTGTAGATGTGCGGCAAATCAATTCCTGGTAGCGGCGGCACGATAGGCAGCGCACCCGGTGACAGTAACAGACAGTCGTATGATTCCTCATACTCTTTACCATTGCGTAAATTCTTGACTTTTACGGTCTTATTAGCTCTATCGATGGACAATACCTCATTTAAAGTACGAACATCAGCATCGTAACGATTACCGAAGGAAACTGGCGTTTGCACAAAGAGTTTTTTACGATCTTCGATAGTATTGCCAATATAATATGGCAAACCACAGTTAGCATAGGAGATGTACTCTCCCTTTTCAAAGATGACGATTTCTGCGTCTTCTTGTATTCTTTTCAGTCTGGCAGCGGCGGAAGCACCTCCAGCCACACCACCAATAATTACATATTTCATATCATTAATTATTTGGATTTTTCATTACCTGGGGCACTGTGTCCCCAATTATCAAAAAAGGGTTTTCTACATTTTGAAAAAGGGTTCGAAAGTTCTCCTTTGACTTCTTAGGAAGCAATAATGTATAACTCTTCTCAGAAGGAACGGTCAGTTTGCTGTTACGAATCCAAGGGTTCAAATCGCGCACTTCCTTATAGGTGACACCATGTTCATGTGCAAATTTTGGAAGATCCTCAATGCTGGATGAAACAGTCAACTCTTTCGTTGGTATTGGTTGATACATCTGGGCAGGACAAATTTCTACTCCATACAGTTGAGGTTGTTCAAAGATAAGTTTGAAGGAGAGAATACGGAAAACATAGCGGGAAGTTTCAGAATTAAGCCAAAGATCCCAATAACTATTGCAGGATTGAGAATTTATGGCAGCCTGGAGGCCACCCTCTCCCCTATTGTATGCAGCAGCAGCTAATGTCCAACTGCCAAATTGGTTTTTACATTTTTTCAAATATTTGCAGGCCGCACGAGTCGCCTTTTCCAAATTGTAACGCTCATCAATATCGTTAGTTACAGTCAAACCGTACACCTTTGCCGTGGAAGGTATAAACTGCCAACATCCTGCTGCGCTAGCCGGTGAAACAACATTCTCCAAACCACTCTCTGCCACACAGAGATATTTAAAGTCTTCTGGCACACCCTCTTCTTTCAAAATGCGCTCAATAACTGGAAACACCCGACTCGACAACTTAATAATACGGATAGTTTTGGAGTGTTGATAGGTGTTGATGATCAGTTCTCGATCTAATGCCTCTCTTACCCAATAGACATCCAAGGGAACCTTCTCGCCTGCAAACATCATTGTTTCAGGAACGTATGGTGATGTCAACTTATTGGCATAATAGTTAGGTATGGGTTTGGTCTTCAAGGGACTGTCATCCAGAGCTAAGCAAATGGTAGCACCTAATGATAGGAGAAGCAGACCCGATAGAACGGAAATGATAATGACAGCGTTTTTTTTCTTCATTATTTTTATTGAATAACGAGGAGACTCCCCTATTTTCAATAGAAGAGTCTCCCCTATTTTTAGCAGAAATTAGTATTATTCAGCTGTTTGCTCTTCTGGAGCAATGTTCGGAAGTTCAAGGCCAAGGCCTTTCTTCTTATCCACAGCCTTCAAAATGATACCGAGAACGAAAGCAGCAACACCTAAGCAAGCAAGCATTACCAAAGGAGCAGTATAGTTGTAAGAAACAGCAGCCACCTCTTTCGTTATCTCTCCGGAAGCGAGTTTTGCAGCAATGTCTTGGTTTGTGTTATCCAAAATCTTACCAATAAGCAGCGGGAAGAGCCACAAACCGATGTTCTGGATCCAGAAAATAAGAGCGTATGCAGAACCGATGATCTTGGCATCCACCAATTTCGGAACGCTCGGCCACAAAGAAGCGGGAACCAAGGAGAATGAAGCACCCAACACCAAAATGGTAATGTAAGCAACGATGATACCACCAACAGCACTGCCCTTGAATAACGGCAAAATGAAAGCAAAGGTCAAGTGGCAGAGGATCAACAAGAGGGAACCGATCATCAACATAGAAGCAGCTTTACCTTTATGGTCTACATAGTTACCCAGGATCGGAGTAATGGCCACTGCCAACAACGGGAATACTGCGAATACTGTTTCGGCGGAACCACGTCTGTAACCCATATAGCAGTAAAGTACTAAGAAGACAACTGCCAAACAGAGAAGAAGGTATTTAACAGTTTTGTTCTTCTTCACAAAGTTGAAAGAAAAAGAACAAGCGGCCACAATCAACATGATGATATATTGAATGATTACCACAGAACTGCCGGCCCAGAAACCTTCACCAGGAGTAAGGGTCAGGTTACATTGCAACATGTTGACAGCATATTTCTGGAACGGGAAAATAGCAGAATAATAAAGCACACAAAGCAAAGCTACCAGCCAGAAACCACCAGATTTCAAAATTTGTCCAATATCGGATACTTTGAAAGGATCATCTTTTTCTTCAGCTTCACCTGTTTGAGCATCCAACTTCTTATCCATGAAGAAGTAAACAACAAACATTATTAAGGCAATCATCAGAAGGACAACACCGAAAGCTACAGAACGGGAAACATCAATGTTACCGCCTAATTTAGCAAACATCGGTGAGAAGATCATACAGGTAGCCACACCCAGACGGGCGAGGGCCATCTCAGAACCCATTGCCAAAGCCATCTCACGACCTTTGAACCATTTTACAATACCACGGGAAACTGTGATACCAGCCATCTCACAACCGCAACCGAAGAGCATGAAACCACAAGCAGCAAGTTTAGCAGAGGCAGGCATACCCTCATAGAAAGGAGAAATTCCCAACTCCTGGAAACCAGGGATGTAGTTCAAATGGTTGGTGAACCAAGTCTCTAAACCACTGCCCATAAAGGAAGCTGATACGGCATACCATTTGATGATAGCACCAATCAACATCACAGTACCTGATAAGAGAGCCGTATAACGAACACCTATCTTATCCAAAATGATACCAGCAAAAATCAGGAAGAAGACAAACACATTCAAGAATGTCTCCGCAGATTGCATAGTACCAAAAGCTGTGGAATCCCATCCACGAGTAGACTCCATCAAGTCTTTGATAGGAGAAAGGATGTCCATGAAAATGTAGGCACAGAACATGGCTAATGCCAACAAAAGTAGTGCTAACCATCTCAAAGCAGCACTGTCTCTTAAGGTTTTAATTTTTTCTGTCATAAAATTTATTGTTTAATGAATATTAGATTTCCGAAGTCGCAAAAATAATTTTTTTATTCTTCCTTTTGCTGAGAATCTTCCTCTTCTTTTCTCCTCTGACTGTTAAAAACTAAGTCGCACAAAATGTAACCTATTAAGATACCCCAAACGGCCATCAAGACCGGACTTTTTTTCAAGAAATTATCAGAAAACTGTCCGACTTTGGCCCAATAAATCATACTAAAACCAACACCGATAACCATACCGATAATATGATATTTATTGAGATTTTTCTTTAAAAAGTCGTTCATTGACATAAATAAGACTAATTTTGTTCTTGACTTTTCAATTTTTCATATTGATAAGTGAAAAACTTATTTTTTACCTGTGAAGCTATATTTTCACGATCCCAACGCACTAAGTCATAATAACTGAAGTGACAATAGGTCATGAAATCCAAAAGATCATCTCCCTCTAGACCTGTCAATCCGTGCACAACATCGCGATTATATTTTTCCTGAACTTCATCTAATTCATTCTCATAAGTAACCATCTCATTATATAATCGCTGCATTTTTGCCTTTCTATTGAATTTTTCATAGAGAAAAGAAATAGGTGACATAGTTGCAGTTCCACCTAAAGACAAAATATTTCCACTTGGATTTTTAGCATAGTTTATATTGGCGATATCCATTTTGGAAAGTTTCACATCTTGTGCTTGCTTATAATAATCAGGTAGTTCCAGCGTTACAATATCCTTCTTAAATCCTTCGTACGAAGGATTTATAGCAATAATGCGTACCTCTTGTAGCATCGTAGACTTATAATAGAGAAAAATATCGTCTTTATATGATAAAACCTTTTTACTTAAGGGTAAAACTACTTGTCTAAAACCCGATTTTGTAATAATTAGGGTATCATTTTCTTTTGAAGAGATATAAAAACGACCTGTTTTATCGGTAAAAGCAAATTTTCCAGTATTCGAATTATACACGCTCGCTCCATCAAGAGGCTGATACGTCACACCATCAAAAACTCTGGCAGAGTAATTGGAACGCTGCGCATATGATCCTGCTATAAAAAATAGCATGCAGGATAATATGACGGCAATTTTTTTCATGGGCGCAAAGATAGTTTTTTCTTCTTTTATAAGTATAAATTTTAATACGATAAAATTTAATTCATATATAACCTTGAAAATGGCATTTTTATTTTGTACTTTTGTATTTTTACCTCACCTAAAAAAGAAATTTTCAGGAGCAAAAAAATGAAACTCAAAACAAAAAAATTAATAAGAAAAAGAAATTAATTATAACCCTTTGATTGTATGAAAATTATGATTTATTAACATAAAAAAGTTAATAAATAGACGAGTTATTAGAAAAGTTGAAGTTACGGTTTCATTACTTGTTGAAAAAAAATGAAAAAGAAAAAAGGGCTGAAAACTCGCTATTTTTCAACATGATTTTTCAACGAAAAAAGGGTCAAAAAATTGAAAAAGTTTTCAACGAAAAATTATGATAACTTTTTTTGGAAAAATCAAACGATTTAAAAATGAAAAGGATAAGGGTTTCGAAAAGTATGGAAAATTGTTGATTAAATTTGATAACTCAAAAAGTCAAGAAAAGGGCGATTTTTTTATCAACCATATTAACCGACATAAAATATCAATCTTTAAAAATAATAGAAAAATAAATAATGAAAATCCTTTAGATTTTCGTTGACCAAAACATTCTATTTTTTGTATTTTTGCAAACTTAATAAAAATAGTGTACAATGAGAATTATAATCGCTTCAGATCACGCTGGGTACGAATTGAAAGAGAACTTGAAAAAGGCTTTTGCCGACCGTTTTGATTTTGAAGATGGTGGCACCTTTTCAGAAGATAGTGTGGATTATCCGGATTTTGCACATCCTCTGTCCGAGCGTGTTGCGGCCAATGAGTTTCCTTATGGAATCTTGATTTGTGGAACCGGTAACGGCATGGCAATGTGTGCCAACAAGCACCGTGACATCCGTGCTGGACTCTGCTGGCATCCAGATATTGCTAAGTTGGTTCGTCAACATAATAATGCCAACATTTTAGTGATGCCTGCTCGTTTCATCAGCGAGCAAACAGCAGTGGAAATAATGGAGGCATTCTTCTGTACAGACTTTGAAGGCGGTCGCCATCAACGCCGTATCGATAAAATTAATATCTAACACTTTGAAATGAAAGAAATATATCAGGATATTAAAGATTATGCTCATTATTACAAGTCTTTGTATTTCAAAGACATGGAAAAAAACGTGCTAGCCCTGGAATCCTCTTTTTTATCAAAAGGAATCCAATTTTCTTGGGCATATGACTCTACTACGCTTAATGAGCAAATTAAGCAGCAATTGCCAGATAAAGCTTATAACAAAGTTTGTCTGGATGTGAACGATACTTTGAATCGTGATATTGAGAAGTCAAATTTCAATGCTTGTGGACTCTCTTCTCTTATTGACAGACAATTCAACGTGGATGGTCTCATTATTGAAGCAGATTTTGCTATTGTAAATGATGGTGCTTTGGTTTTCATAGACAAAACAAGTCAGTCTTGTTTTAATTATGTAAATAATTTGGTTGTAATTGTCAATATTGACCAAGTTCTACTGAATATGTCAGATCTTCCAATATTTCTGCATATAAAAAACAAAAATGAATCAGATTTTCCTCATGACGTAAAGATTGTTAGGTCTAATCTTGCACAAGTCGTTCCTGATATGTACATTTCGTCTGATTCAAAAGGTTACAATACAACTCCGGCAAATGTTTCTGTTATTCTTTATGCAAACAATATTGATCCACTTTTAGACGATGATCTTTTAGCTAGTTCACTTTTCTGTGTAAATTGTAATCGCTGTAAAGAGGTGTGTCCTGTAGCAAAAATCACAAATATATCTCCTATTGAGATTGTTAAGAATAATTGCCTTGACGAATATAATAGCACAAAAGAAATTTTTAAGCAGACAACATTATGCGGTCTATGTCAGGAAATATGTCCTATTAATATTCCTCTGACAGATATGCTGATTCACGAAATGAGAATTGTGAATAGTAATAGTTCTAGTTGGAAGAATAAAAACATCTTCAAGGTGTTCAGTAAACGTCAGACTTTGAATAAAACAACAAACTTTTTCTTCTATCGCTTCTGGATAAAATTGCTTTTTGGCAACAATAAGATGTTATATAACTATTTTTTGAAGAACAAATCCACTTATTTTGCTATTACGGAGGAGGAAGAAAATCCAAAAGAGGAACCAAATAATGCAATCATCTAATATTCAAATATTACAAGACAAGATACGTCAGTTCTTGAAGCAGTTTTATTTGAACAAACTGTATAGGGGAATAGTGTATTTGATCATTATACTCCTCTCAGTATTTATAGTATTTTCCCTTTTTGAATATTTTTCATACTCTAACTCAACTGTTCGTGCTGTTCTCTTCTTCTCTTTCATCGCACTTAGTCTGGCAACATTAATTGCCTATATTATAATTCCAATTTGCAAGATTGGTGGATTGGGAAAGCAACTTACCAATGAACAAATTGCCGGTATTATTGGAAAACATTTCAATGAGATAGATGATAAACTTCTCAATCTCTTTGAGTTGCAGAAACAGTTGGAGCGAGGCGACTATCAAAGTTATGATCTGCTTACAGCTGCAATAGATACTAAAATTGAGAAGTTAAAACCATTCTCTTTTGTTCAGGCCATACCATTTGACAAAACAAAAAAGTTTGCTCGTTGGGCTTTAATTCCTATAGTTATATTCTTGATACTCATGGCCTTTAAAAAAGAGGTATTCGTTGAACCAGCAGAAAGAATTGTCCATTATAATCAGGAATATGAGAAGCCAGCGCCCTACTCTTTTGTAGTAACCAACCCTTCCCTCCGCGCTTTTCAACATGATGATTTCACTGTACATGTCAAGATAGAGGGAGATGAAGTTCCTGAGGAAATCTATATCAACTATAAAAACCGATCTTATAAGTGTGATAAGATTTCTAATACAGAATTTGACTACACTTTCAACAATATTCAACAAGATCTTGATTTTAAGTTACTTACTGATGAAGTTTCATCTGTAACTTATTCCATTGATGTACTTCCTAAACCAGTTACCATAGGTTATGAGATGATGCTCCACTACCCTTCTTATCTCAATAAACCAGACGAAGTTTTGGATAATATTGGAAATGCCACGGTTCCGGAAGGAACTCGCATTGAATGGAAGATTTTCACCAAAAACTCTGATAATATTATCTTTATCATTGATGATGAAAAGAAGGTTATTTCTTCTGAAAGCGATCAATTTTTAGTTCAAAAAGTGGCTAAAAATTCATTTTCTTATGCACTTTTCAATAAAAACTCATATTTCACAAGTCGAGATACTATAAGAGACAATATTACGGTCATCAAAGATATGTATCCTGAAATCATAGTGATGAGTCAACAGGATTCAGCTTATAGCGAGCGTTATTATTTCAAAGGAAATATCAAGGATGATTATGGTTTTTCTAAATTACAGTTTGTCTATAGTAGATATGATTCTGAAGGACACGTAATTAAGCAAAATCAAACTGTAAATATTGCTATTCAAAATGGTGTAACGCTGCAAGATTTCTATTACTATTTTGATGCTAATACATTTGAGTTAAACCCTGGTGATAAGATAGAATATTATTTCCAAGTTTTTGATAATGATGGTGTTAATGGACATAAATCTGCAAAATCTTCCGTTTCAACATATAGAGTAAGAACTTTAGAGGAGATCAATCAAGACTTAGAAAAATCAGAAGATCAAGTAAAATCTGATTTTTCAGACCTTATTTCTGAGTCCGCTGATCTCATGAAAGACATCGAGAAACTTCAGAAAGAACTGCTGCAACAGAAGGAATTAAGTTGGCAAGATAAGAAGAAACTAGAGCAACTGATGAATCAGTATCAGGAGTTGCAGGATGCTATCAAAAATCTTGAGAATCAACAGAAAAACAACCAGGCTATAGAATCTCAATATAAGGATGTTCAAGAGGATATTCTAAAGAAACAATTGGAACTCCAAAAACGTATGGAAGACGTTCTTTCTGACGAGATGAAGGAGATGATGAACAAGTTGCAGCAGATGATGGATCAATCTGTGAAGAAGGAAGATGTCCAAAAGCAGGTTGAAAAGATGAAAAACAGCACGGAAGACATCAACAAGACTTTGGACCAGCAATTACAACTTTATAAGCAGTTGGAAGTCGAGAAGAAATTGAATGAAGCCGTCCAAAATCTTAGAAATCTGTCTGACGAACTTGAAAAGAACGCAAAAAATACCGAGAACAAGAGTATTAATAAGGAACAAGTCCAAAAGAAACAGGAAGAACTTCATCAACAATACAAGGAATTACAAGAGGATATTAAAGAACTGATGAAGTTGAATAGTGAGTTAGAGGATCCTACTAAATTTAAGGACACACAGGAACTGCAGCAAAAAATAGAAAATCAGCTGCAACAGAGCAAGCAGAACTTGGACAAGAATAATAGATCAAAATCGTCTGACAATCAAAAAGGAGCGGCTGAGTCTATGGACCAGTTAGCCAATCAATTGGAGCAGGATTTCAATGAGAGTGAATTAGAAGATGTTGCAGAAGATATGGAAACGCTGCGGCAGATTCTCGACAATCTTGTGAAGGTTTCATTTAGTCAAGAAAGTATCTTAACATCTACGCAGAAAGCTAATTCCCGTTCTGCTTCTGTTTCAAATCTTATGACTGAGCAGTTCCAGGTTAAGAATAATATGGCTCACATAGCCGATTCATTGAATGCTTTAGCTCGTCGTCAGATGTCTGTCAAGCCATTCATCCAGACAGAGGTTTCTAAGATTGAGGACTACCTGGCATCCACCCAGACCAATTTAAACGACAGGAGGCTGCCAAATGCGGCCAAAAACCAGCAATTTGCTTTGACCTCCATGAACAACTTAGCCCTGATGCTTAATGAATCCATGCAGGAGATGCAAAAGAAGAAAGACGAGTGTAAGTCAAAGTGTAATAAATCCGGCAACGGATCATGTAGCAAACCTGGCGGAAAAGGAAAGAGTAAAAAGACCTCAGCACGTGAGTTGCAGCAACAGTTGAACCGCCAGATGGAAGCTTTGAAGAAGAGCATGGAGCAGCAGGGACAACAAGGTCAGACTGGTCAACAGCAGCAGATGAGCGAGAAGTTTGCCAAGATGGCAGCTCAGCAGGAGGCTATAAGAAAGATGCTGGAAGATATAAACAGTGATGCAAAGTCCGATAATGGAGTGGGGGACAAGAATCTCGAACAGCTCATCAACGAGATGAAAAAGACGGAAAAGGAGCTCGTAAATAGAACCATTACTCAGCAGACACTTCAGCGCCAGCAGTCTATTACAACCCGTCTTTTAAAGAGCGAACGTGCTGATATTGAGAAGGAGAAAGACGAAGAGCGCAAATCAAATGAGGCAAAATATGTTCCTCAATTGAATCCACCAAAGGATTGGAAGTTTGATACCGAACACCAGCAGCAGAATGAAATGCTTCGATCAGTACCAGCTGATTTGAACCATTACTATAAAGAGAAAGCCAACGAATATTTTTATAACATAGACTAATAACACAAAGATGATATACTTTGAATTAAATGATTTAAACAAAGAGAATATCTACCGCAAGACTCAGTCAATGATTGAGTATCTTTGCGACAAGTATTCCTTCGGCGAGCAAATGGGTGTCATAGAGATGGCCAATCACACACTAATTGACCAACTTATTGAAAAGCACCCTGACTTTTCCTTGGATGTAAATGCGCATTTGGAAAATAATACTCTGGTTTTCAATTATCAGTCAACAGATTCTATTTTCCAATTTGTGGATGAAATGAGTACTTCTCTCGAAGAGTCCAATATATGGACTATTTTGACAGAGGAATCAACGTTAAGTCCTGATTATAAATCATTTACATTTGAGTTTTACGTAAAACCTCATCAAAATATTGCCCGAGTGAGCACAAATTCGGTTTTACAAACAAAAGATTCTTATTTACAATGAGAAGACTTCTACTTTCTTTTGTCTTGACCATGTTGTTTTGTGTTGTTCTCCATGGTCAAACTCGCAATGTGTTATTCATTGGCAATAGTTATACAGAGGTAAATAATCTACCTGAAATGGTGTCTAAGATGTCCATGTCCACAAACGACACCATAGTTTATCAGAGTCACACACCAGGCGGATGTACTTTCCAAATGCACGTTTCCGGAGCCGCCTCTTATATCCAGCAGGGTGGGTGGGACTATGTTGTTCTACAGGAGCAGAGTCAACTTCCTTCTTTCCCTATTGGGCAATTTATGTCAGAATCATATCCGTATGCTCAGCAACTTTGCGAGATGATTCGTCAGTATAATGACTCTGCCAATATTGTCTTTTATATGACTTGGGGTAGGAAGAATGGGGATCAGTTGAATGCTCAATATTATCCTCCTCTAGGAACTTACGAGGGAATGGATAGTCTTCTTTATGCCCGCTATATGATGATGGC
Source organism: Bacteroidales bacterium (assembly GCA_024686335.1). Classification (GTDB taxonomy): domain Bacteria; phylum Bacteroidota; class Bacteroidia; order Bacteroidales; family WCHB1-69; genus F23-D06. The sequence continues at coordinate 180,803 of JAILCI010000054.1, forward strand.
CGAAGATAACAATGCTTGGGTCTCTCCAGTCGGATATGTTTGGCATTATATTCGCGACCACTATCCCGACATTGAGCTTTACAGTTCCGATGAAAGTCATCCTTCTTTGATAGGTACCTATGCAGCCGCTTGCTGTTTTTATACAGTGCTATTACAGAAGAATCCGCAAGACATTTCGTTTACTAGTTCGTTAAGTACGGACATTACCGATATTGTGAAAGATGTCACAAAAATTTTGGTATATGATAGTCTCGCAAAATGGTTTGTTATACCTGACACTATTGAAACAGGAGATTCCACATCCGTTCAGAATTATACTACGGATACTCCTCAGATTTGGTATAATTCTTCTGCCCAAACGGTGGATGTACAGACAGTAAATAGTTATCCGTTTACAGTTTCTATTTATTCAACACAGGGACAGTTGATCTCCTATTATTCAAGAGAAGGAGAAGAGGCTGTTTATCATTTTCCTGTTGGAAATATATCAGATGGTATCTATATTATCAATTATCAATCTGCCTCTGGAACCTATTCTCGTAAACTATATCTTGGAAAGAAATGATACAGTTCTCGTCTTTAGTACCCATAGAATTCACTCCATCTCTTAAGCATAAAAACTGGCTTAAGGCAGTCATTCGTTCCGAAAATTTACTGCCTGGAGATATCCAATATCTTTTCTGTGACGATGCATATCTGCTCGAGCGAAACATACATTTTTTGAATCATGATACCTTTACAGATATCATAACCTTTGATAATGGAGTGGGGGAGATGGTCGCTGGAGAGATTTTCATCAGTGCTGAACGAGTAGTCGATAACGCCCATAGTTTAGGTACTAAAATCCAAGATGAGTACCTTAGAGTTGTCGTCCATGGAGTCCTGCATCTCTGCGGATACAAGGACAAAACTGATGAAGAGGCCACCAATATGCGTCAGTTGGAGAACAAATACATTCAGTTGTTTTACGATAAGTTCGACGCCTAATTGATTGATTTATAAAAACTTTATTTTAACGTTTTACGTCAAACATGGAAGAAAGATTCGATATAATTGTAGTAGGTGCTGGTCATGCCGGTTGTGAGGCTGCGGTTGCTGCCGCACGCCTGGGAAGTAAGACTTTGCTCATTACGATGAATCTATCTTTGGTTGCTCAGATGTCATGCAACCCTGCTATGGGTGGTGTGGCTAAGGGTCAGATTGTACGGGAAATTGATGCCATGGGCGGTATGTCGGGTGTAGTCACAGACAAGTCAACTATCCAGTTTAGAATGCTCGGTCGCTCTAAAGGTCCCGCCATGTGGAGTCCGAGAGCTCAATGCGACAAGGCACTTTTTTCTGCAACATGGAGGTCTGTTTTAGAACAGACTCCCAATCTTTATTTACGGCAGGATACCGCCTCGTCTCTTTTGTTTGAAGAGAATACAGTCGTCGGTGTTCGGACACAATTGGGAAAAGAATTCTATGCCCAGAAAGTCATTCTGACCAACGGAACCTTCCTTAACGGTAGAATACATGTTGGCGAAGTGAATTTCTCTGGCGGTAGGATGGGGGAGTCCGCTTCCTTTACGATATCCGATGAACTGAAGTCACGCGGTATTGAAACCAAAAAACTGAAGACAGGTACGCCAGTAAGAATAGATGCTCGCTCTATCGACTTTTCAAAACTTACCGAGCAACCCGGAGACGACAATCCTCAGAAATTCTCTTTTACTTCTACAAAACCTATCAGTGATCAATTGAGTTGTTGGATTGCTTATACCAACACACAGGTTCATGAAGTTTTGCAGAAAGGTTTTGATAAGTCGCCACTCTTCCAAGGTAGAATACAAGGTGTCGGACCGCGTTACTGTCCCTCTATTGAAGATAAGATAGTACGCTTCTCCGATAAAGATAAACATCAACTCTTTTTGGAACCAGAAGGTCGAACAACTACAGAATATTACCTTAATGGTTTTTCCTCGTCTCTTCCCGAAGATATTCAGGTGGAAGCTATGAGATTGATTCCCGGATTCGAGAACGCAGTAATTCTTCGTCCTGGATATGCCATCGAGTATGACTATTTTGACCCTATGCAACTCCACTTCACGTTAGAGTCCAAAATAGTCAAAAATCTATATCTTGCCGGACAGGTTAACGGAACAACAGGATACGAGGAGGCAGCCTGTCAAGGTCTGATGGCTGGTATTAATGCGCACTTGGCTATTAATGGGAAAGAACCTCTGATCCTGAAAAGATCACAAGCCTATATCGGTGTCTTGATTGATGACCTGATAACAAAAGGAGTTCAGGATCCTTATAGAATGTTTACCTCTCGTGCCGAATACAGAATCCTTCTGCGTCAAGATAATGCAGATCAGAGATTAACTCCAATCGGTCATGAGTTAGGTTTGATAGATGATGCACGCTATAATGAGTTTCAAGAAAAGTACGAGATTCAAACCCGAGTTGAAGATTATCTCCGTACACATCTCACCGACGCGGAAGCCATCAACCCTATTTTAGAAGAGAAAGGAACGGCATCGTTACTTCACAATATCAAGCTATCCCAGCTTCTTTTACGACCTCAACTTTCTATTGAGGATATTATCTCCTTCGATAAGAAGTTCTCAGATTTTTTGGAGCAGAATCATGTTTCAGAAGAGCAGATTAAAAACGTAGAGACCTCCATCAAGTATGAAAACTACATTCAGAAAGAAGAGGACCTAGTTCACAAATTTGCGCAACTTGATCATATCAAGATTTCACCAGATTTTGACTATTTCAGTTTGAATAGTATTTCAAAAGAAGCGCGCGAAAAATTATCCAAGGCAAAACCTCTCAATTTGGGCCAGGCATCTCGTATTAGTGGTGTCAGTCCTTCCGATATTACCGTTTTGATGATATACCTTAAAAATCAAAATATTTAAATATCTGATTTAAAGCAAGTTAATTATTTTTATATCTTAGTTTAATAAGATTTTCAATTTTTAATGCGCCGCACGTTTTTTTCGAGATTTCCTTTCTAGCGGCGATTTTAAAAAATTTGTACTGATTATCAATTAATTACATTTTTATCTTTTTTAGGATTGGATATGTACCCCTTCCGTGAGTGGGTTCAAGTGGCGTTAAAATCATCATTTAGCGAAGCTAACAAAAAAAGCCCCGTCATTTCTGGCGGGGCTTTTTCGTACGAATGGCATTATAAGAAAATTACTTTACGTGTCACCTGTTTGATATTGTTAGAGATTTTCAACATATAGACGCCTGCGGGAAGGTCATTGCGATTCATCGTCGTATGTGAATCACCTTCTACCAAAACGTTCCGTACTCTTTGACCACTGATATTAAAGAGTTCAATAGTGGCTTTACCAGCGAAGAGGTCTGACGTTACAGTAAACGTTTGACTTACCGGGTTAGGATATATGGTAAGGTTAGACTCGTTGTAGTCGCGAACTCCCACCTGAACACTCAGATGTAATACAATAGTACTGTCGCAACCAGCCTGAGTGGTCAAATATTGGTAATAAGTACCCTCCTGAGACTCGTTGAAACCATTTTCCGTATAGGTTTCGCCAACGGTAATCGTATCTTGAATGTTAACCACATAGACTGGGTTAACCGTCACATTAAGTGTAATAATCGTATCAACGTTTGAACCCGTTTGGTCAGGAAGAGTGATAGTATAGCTACCGGCTTGACTATAGGACCCACCGTAAATCTCAAGAACATCATCTTCACAGATGCTAGTGTCAATTGTCAGCAAAACATCATCTTCAGGTTCGAGAACGGCAGCGTAATCCATCATCACGTCATCAATATAAATGTTGTAGCCGTAGTCAGAGGTTGCTTTGAAAATTACGTAAGCCACCTGAGGATCGGTAACAGGAATATTGACAGAGGCAGAATCCCAACCTTCAGCGGTGGAGAAACCGAAGATGGTAGTCAGATGCTGAGCATTGTCCAGAGATGGGGTGGCAGCTAAAAATACTTCCACAGAGTCAGCAGCATCATGGAAATCGTAAGTCTCCATATCAAAAGCCTGTTGAGGACCATAACGGTAATACTTGAAGGAGAGTATCATATTGCTATCCAGCGACATGGCAGGAGTGGTCATCGTTGCCCAGCTGCCAGCAGTATAGTGGAAGTTGTCCATCTTCATCATGTGAGATCCGGAAAAAGGAGAGCATGTCGGGTTAGTACCATTGCTGACACACTGCCAATCCTGGCCAGCGGCAGAAGCATTGAAAGACCAACAGTTGGTTCCATTTTCAAAGTCCTCCAACCAAGGATAGTTGGCGATCATATCACAAGGAGTGGAGAATGTGTAAATATCTGACGGTTGAGAGAAGGTTTCCACACCACAGACTGATACAATATAGTATTCATAGAGGGTGCTAGATGGCAAATTGGTGAAAGTGTATGAGGTGGCCATAACCTCCACAGAATCGTATACAGTGGCGGAGACAGGCTTATAGTAGAGCATGAAAGAGTTGGAGTTCGATGTCTGGAACCAGGAGATGGTCACATCACCATTATCTTCAGAAGAAACAATCTGAACAGGCGGAGTGCAGAAGTCAGACATTGAAACTTGAACGTCGTCGATAAAGCAATTGTGGATAGCACCTGCAGAAGCACCTTTCAAGCGCAGAGCCAAGTAACGACCGGTGCCAGTGTAAGCAGCAAAGTTGATTTCCTGATCTTCCCATTCCATTGTAGAACCGGTTCTGAAAACAGTATCGATAGGCTCGAAAGTCAGCGTGTCTGTTGGATCTGTCATGACACCAATCTCCAAACGGGTAGTATATTGCTGTGCCGACTTGAATGTGAAACTCATGGTAAGGTCGCTAACGGAAAGGGTAGAGTCCAGTTGCGGAAGAATAGCATACTGAGAGGCAACACCCATTAGAAAGAAGAAAAGGTTATTGGTTTCAGTGGAGGCGCCATTTGAGACGATAGGACACTCGTATGAGAGACCGCTTTGGTAGGTATTGATACGCGTCCAGCAGGTGGGAAAGGCCGTGAAATCGCCTGGATAGCTGTTGAAATCCTCAGTGTAAGGAACGGTTAACGTGCAGACGGGTTCTGTCTGAGGCTGGAAGGTGAAGAATACGTTGGGACGATCGGTGTTGTTGCCATGTGTGCCTGCGGCTATTGAAGAAAGAGCCGAAGAGGTAGAGATGGGGTTAGAATCTTGAACGCGGATCCAACAGTTGGCAGCTGTACCATCGTTCACATACATCTCGGTTTCGCAGTCGCCCATTGACGGGACGGGGTCACAAGCAGTACCTTCAATCAGTACGATCAAGTTACCGCCCTGATAAGCAAAGGGTTGGGAGAAGAGGAACTCTTTCCAGTATTCGTCCCATTCTATCGTATAGCCGAGAGAGTCATAGACTAACGTGGCGGCAGAGGTTAGAGAGGTCCAAGTCTGAGAAAGATCCAAAGAGTTGGAGGTGGTCTCCATCAAATATATCTTAAGGTGTTTGTCATCGCTGTTGATAGGATAGTTTCCGTAGGTGACGAGATAAGAAAGAGAGCTGATGTCGCCAGCGGCATGGTTGATTTCAGCTGCTGTGTAGAGGGTTGCCGAGAAGTGGTATCCGTAATATCCCGGAAGAACGGAGAGTGTAGACGTGGTAGAGGAAGTGTTTCCAATAGTGTCTGAGTAAGATACTTGCGCCTTCAAGGCGCCATGTGACAAGAAGATTGTCAGAAGGAGTAGAAATGTGGTAGTGTTTAGAATTTTTTTGAACATATTGATAAAATTTTATTGTTTGTCGAATTGGACGGCAAAAGTAGGGAGAAAGGGAGGGCCGAAACCTACCTAATAAGTAGGATTTTGGAAGAATCAATACTCATTTATGATGAAGGGGAAAAGGGTTTGGGAAAGCAGTGATTGTATAACAGGAATATCAAAATTGAGTGTTACTATCTTTTTGTATTTTTGCAGTCTCAAAAGAGGGTTATTAGTTGGTATATTTTAATGTTTGTAAATAATCACCCCGCCATGCACCACTATGTCTCCCATCCTCTGCCCCTTTTCCATCCGTGCCGGCGGGCTGGATGGTGTGGGCGTAACCGCCAAGGCGTCAGGAATATCAAAATCCGGTGTAACCCATTTTTTGTATTTTTGCAGTCTCCAAAGTGGTATACTTTTGGATGGCACTTTGGTGTATTTTAACGTGGTTATTTACA
>JAILCI010000037.1 GCA_024686335.1 Bacteroidales bacterium
TTTTTTTTAGGGAGACCATGGCTTCATGGCAGGCATCTTACATAATTATAATTCTTCAACTTTTCTCTTGATAGAAAAGTTGTCAAAAGATCAAGCCGACATGAATGCCACCCGCTCTGTCCGCCCTCTGACATCGGCGGCAAACGGGAACAAAAATGCAACATGTGGCAAAAGAGAAAATACACGGAAGGCATGCATTTTTGTAAACGCAAGCGCCTTTGCACGCCGCTGTTGGAGGCCGGCCATTCACACCGCGTCCGCACCGCATGTCGGCCTGCCCGCCCGCGTGCTCTATGGGCAGAGGCCTCAGTAAATCATGTTGGGGTTATAATGCATTTTTTTTGACTTGGTACTTGTCTTTGTTGTGCCGTCATGTATATAATTCCCTTTAAATTTGACTGACCGAAAAGACTGTCTGTCCATTAGCAACCAGATGAGAGAGGGCTGCTTGGTCTTCCATCGTATGGGTATTATCCAGTGAAAAGTTGTAGGTATAAGGATTTTGGAACCACTCTGCGATATTCATATTCAATTGCAGAACATTGGGATTCCCACTGTCAAAAACCGCATTGTCAAGTGGTAGACTTACTGAAAATGCATTGTCTACATAGCTGACAACCTGACCACCCTCATAAATTTGGCCAGTACCAATATGCATATTGAAAGTCGACAACATATCTGGCGTTGTAGGATCTTGCCAGCGACCGTTCAGTTTCATATGGTGATAACCGCCGCCCAAAACCTCAGGCCAACTCATGGCGTTTTCGGGAGGATTTACAAAATAGTGGTTTATGTTATACTCCGGGGCTAAACCGAAAACAAAGTCGACACGCACATACTCGCCAGTTGTAACTAAATCTTTATCCAGCGACCAAAGCAAAGTTGATGGGATATCCGCATCCACATAATGGATTCCGCCATCGGTTTGGACAACATGTTGAGTGCCATCACCTTTAGTCAGAACTACTTTAGAAATGAAGTATTGGACCTCTGTTACAGAATAATTATTTCCGGCAGCATTGACATAGCAGAGCGTATCTTGATGCAATGTATCATTACCAACAGAAAAGGCAAATTGAAAAGCAACCTCAGCTTCCGGCTTATGACAGGAAGTCAAACACAGGAGCAAGGAGATAACAACAAAGAGCGGGAGCCTACCACTCATCTTCAAAGACCTCTTCGGGTTCCATTCCCTCCTCTAGGGACTCGATAAGCTCACGAATTTGCTCATCGATTTGATTCAGGAATTCATATTGGGAAGGAGACCAGTAGGGAGAATCCGTCTTAAACCAATTCTCGATAGGAGCAGCAGCAGCAGCCTTCTCATTGAAATTAGTAATGGTATAACGATAGCGGTTATCGCGACATTCTAACTTAAAGTTATAGTAGACCACATTTTTAGGGAGCATAGTGCCATCCTTCTGTTTAGAGAAGATACGGACGCTAGAGCGCATCTCGATAAAATGATGTTCCTGGTCTGCCTTTTTTATAACTTCGTTAGTATTTTTATACTGCTTTTTTACCCATTTCATAGCTCGCTCGTAGAGCACATCAGGGGTTCCCGGCTCTTGAACGACATCTTGATATGTAACCAAGTTTGTACGCTCATCAATTGGAAGTTCTGGAACGGGCAAGGAAGACGGTTTCTGGGCATAAATGAATATGGCAGAGAATAACAGCAGTGCGGTTACAGCGATTTTCTTCATAGTGGTTATTTTTTTCTGATTAAGGTTTGAAAATAAAGATCGTACTCATTCTTTTCATCTTTCGGACGATAGACGGTGCGGTCCACCTGCCACTCGTCTTCAGAGAGAACAGGAAAATAGACATCCGCAGTGAAAGAAGATTTAATGCGGGTGAGATAAATTTTTTCTGCATAGGGTAAGAAGAGACGATACATTGTAGCGCCACCCATCACAAAAGCATTAGGGGCATCTTTAACCAAAGCCATTGCTTCCTCAATGGAGTGAACAGTTTCGCAATCCGGAAAAGAAACATCATCAAGAGTGATGACAATATTGCGACGATTGGGTAGAGGACGCTTCGGCAGCGAGAGCCAAGTTTTGTCACCCATCAGCACAGGAGCGCCTGTAGTGATTTTCTTAAAATATTGTAGATCTGCGGGCAGGTGACACAGCAGTTGGTTCTTATAGCCAAGCTCCATATTCTCGCCCACGGCAGCAATCATATTCAGGTTTTTCATAGGTAATAGTTTTTATTTACGACGGCAAACGTACAATTTTTTTAGGAGAATAACCACTATTAAAAAAGTGGAAAGTCGTTAGGACTTTCCACTTTAGACCAAGTATTAATCACCGAAACTCGAACCGTCGAAACAGTGAGTACAGATACGCTCTTTAGGCAAACCGATAGACTTGGCAATTGCCTCAAGAGTATTGAACTTAAGGGTATCAACCCCAAGATGTCTTCGGATAACCTCCACCATATTGGCATATTCTTTCGTGGTGGAATCCATATATTTGTGAAGATTTTTATGACTGTCGCCCTCCAGTTCCTCGACAACTCGTCGAGTGATCAGTTCCATTTCAGTTTTAGAGGCAGAAAAATTCAAGAAGTTGCAGCCAAAAATGAGCGGTGGGCAACTAATACGAATATGGACCTCCTTAGCACCGCCAGCATAAAGTTTCTGCACATTATCACGCAACTGCGTGCCACGAACGATGGAGTCATCACAAAAAACCACTTTTTGGCCCTTCAATAGCGTAGTATTGGGTATCAATTTCATCTTAGCCACATGCTCACGCATCTCTTGGCTAACAGGCATAAAACTTCTGGACCAGGTAGGCGTGTATTTCACGATACCACGACGATACGGGATTCTCTTACCATTTGAATAGCCCAGTGCCATACCAATACCTGAATCGGGGATGGCGGAAACATAGTCGGCATCCACATCATCGTCCTTACCCATCTCATATCCTAACTGGTAACGAGTGTTCTCAACATTAATTGCTTCATATTCAGAAGTCGGATAACCGTAATAGATCCAAAGGAATGAACAGATTTGCATCTTGCCGTTGGGAGGAAGCATCTGCGTACATCCTTCTGTCGTAACTTTCACAATTTCGCCAGGACCTACGAAATGCTCAATCTCGTAGTCAAGATTGGAAAAACTATGAGTATCAAAAGCCAGTGCATAACTGTAACTATTTTTACCAATCACGATAGGTGTACGACCTAAGAAATCACGAGCAGCAATGATGCCATCATTGGTCAAAATCAACATAGAGCAAGACCCTTTGACCTTTTTAAAGACATTCTGGATACCGGAGACAAAATCTTCGCCTTGAGAAATCATAAGAGCAATCAACTCGGTTGGATTGGTACGACCCATACTCAACTCGGTAAACTGTTGGTGATTGTCTAGACACTCTTTCTCCAATTCATCCATGTTGTTTATCTTGGCTACTGTCACGATGGCAAAACGACCAAGGTGAGAGTTGACAACGATAGGTTGGGCGTCAGTATCGCTAATAACACCAATGCCAACGTTACCTTTAAATTTACCGATGGAGTCACCGAATTTAGTTCTGAAATAAGAGTTTTCAATGTTGTGGATAGAACGGTAGAAGACGTTATCCTGCATCGTCACCATACCACCACGCTTGGTGCCGAGATGTGAGTGATAATCAATACCGTAAAATAAGTCAGTCGAGCAGTTCTCTTTTGAGACTACTCCAAAAAAACCTCCCATGTGTTGTTTAAGACAAAATTGGTTAATGATTCAGTGAACGGCTGGCAAAAATACAATTTTCATTTTTGCGTGTGCCAGCAAGATTCGGTTTTTTATTAACCTATTGTTGAAAAACATAATATATGACTAGTTATCAGTGCAATACAACAAATGAAAGCAACTCCTTGAAGCCTTCTTCTTCAGTTTATTTTTGAGGTAATGTCTCATCAATTTTTACACATATTTTATGTAGATTTGCAGCGATTTTGGAATAGTATAAATATTGAGACCATTCAAAAGATATAAAAAACTGATTATCAGCATACTATCATGTGTGCTTTGGGTCTGTCTACCAACAGAAGGACAGGCTCAGTTCTACAATGGTTCTCAGATTTCCTTTGGCAAAAACAGAGTACAACATCAAAACTTCAACTGGCAGTACATGCGAGCCGAGCAATATGATGTCTATTATTACCCCAGTGGACGAGAACTTGCGGAGTATGTCTTTTATAAAGTACCCGAAGTGATGGAGGAGATTGAGCATCTGCTCAACTATACGTCAAGAAAAAAGTTGCAGCTGATTGTCTACAACACGCAAGCCGACTTCAGAGAGTCCAATTTCGCATACGATGATGAAGACTTCTACAACCAAGGCGGTGTCGCCAACATCTCTGGCACCAAAATATACATCTATTTTGACGGTAATCATGCGCACTTGGACAAGATGATTCGTAGTGGCATGATGAGTGTCTATGCCCGATGGTTGGCAGAGGGCGCCACTATGGGAGCAAACATCTCGTCAGACTATCTCATCAATGTTCCATCGTGGTTCTATAGCGGTCTTGCATCCTATTTTGGTGAGCATTGGAGCTCTGACGTAGACGCGCATGTTATGGATGGTATCTTGACAAGTCGCTATGCAGACATCGAGTATCTCTCTCCTGTAGATGCCACATACGCGGGCCACTCCTTCTGGAAGTTCATTGTGGACACATATGGAGAGCGCATCATCCCGCGCATCTTGCATAACACCCGTGCCACAAAAATGGTGGAACGCAGTTTTTACTTTTCAACTGGCATCCCCTATAGAACGTTGCTTCTTAACTGGTACAAATACTATTATGTTCTTTATCATCAGAACCTCGACAAGGCACAACCTGTCGATGAAGGCGTATTAGCACATCCAAAGAAGACGAGACATTATCAGCACATCTGTTTCCAACCCAATGGCGATGGTTATGCCTATATAACTAACGAAGCAGGACAAGTGCGCGTATGGTTGCAGACTGACAAGAGTAAGCGGCCAAAATGCATCTTCAAGCGCTATCAGAGGACGGAAGACAATCCTGACCTCTCCTACCCAATTATCAATTGGCATCCGTCTGGAGAAGGGTTGGGATTGACCATGGAGTCCAAAGGTCATTGTTATTATCTTCCCTACAATCTCACCACAAGAAAATGGGAGAAAAAGCTGTTAGTCGACGTTGAAAAGATCACGTCTTGGACCTACTCGGAAGATGGAATGACAATGTTATTCTCCGGTTTCCAAAAAGGACAGTCTGACCTCTTCATTTACAGTTTTCTTTCTCATTCGTTCCAAAATCTGACTAACGATTTCTACGATGACTATGGCCCTGCGTTTCTTACTCCGCAACAGATTGTCTTCTCATCCAATAGACCGACAGATTCCATCCAACTGAAGGAAGATTTTATGGATGCACAACCGCAAAAACGGTATGATCTTTTCCTGTACAATTATGGCAAAAAAGATTTAAAGGTGATGCGCGCCACCAACACCGAGTATGGTAACGACTATGATATTTATCCGATGAGTGAGAACCAAATTGTGTATCTCAGCGATCGGGATGGTATCGTGAACCGATACACGGCGGTCTTTGACAGTACCATCAGCCGTATTGATACAGCAATACACTATGAATACTTTGCCAAAAGCAAATCCTTAACTGACGGTGCGTACAACATTTTGGACCATGCGTACAACCCTTATACACAGGTCGTTGCAGACATCCAGTTAAAAAACAAGATTGAGGGTATTCATATGCGGGAACTGAATCCTCTCTACACTCCCAGTGTCACGCCCACGCCATTTTATCAAAAAATGATGCAGGAAGAGATGGCGAAGGATAGTATTCAAGAGAGCAAAGATACTGCGGAAAACGGTTCAAAAGGTGATTTTGAGCATGGTTTTATTCCTGTCTACACATCTGATCTTGACCCGATTAACACTAAAGCAGACACTACGAAATCCGATTCTGCTGAGACACAAGAGAAAGAACGGATGGAGATACCTGTAGGTACAGGATATAGGGTCCAATATTCCATCAACAAAGTCATTACGCAAGCAGATTTTTCATTTTTGAACACCTCCTACCAGCAATTTGCGGGAGGCACCTCACCCATATATCTGAACACCGGTTTCAACGCTTTGTTTATGCTTGGAATCCATGATCTTTTTGAGGACTATCGCATCTCTGCGGGTTTCCGTTTCTCTTTTAACTTGCAGAATAACGAGTTTATGTTCAGTTTTGAAAATCTCTCGAAACGGTTAGATCGTCAGATTGTGCTCTATCGCCAGGCCATCAGCGCAGATGCATATGATTACGCATTAAAGCAGACGACCAACAGTCTGTTCTACATCTTAAAATTCCCATTTAATAAAAGCAACAGTCTCCGGTTAACATTAAAAGGAAGATACGAGACCAGCATCACAGGTTCTATGAGTGACAACTCCTTGCGCGAGCCCAACACACATCATTTGTGGGCTGGTGCGAAATTGGAGTATGTTTTTGATTCATCCAAAGAGTTATATACCAACCTTTGGAAAGGCAGCAAAGTGAAAATTTTTGCAGAATATGACCAGCGGGCAGAGAAGGAAACGCAAAACCTTTTGGTGGTCGGTCTTGACGCTCGACGCTCCTTTCAATTATACAAAAACATGACGCTGGCCTTCCGAGTTGCAGCATCTACCAACATCGGTTCCGCTCGGTTAGTCTATTTCATGGGTGGTGTAGACAACTGGGTCAATGCAAAGTTTGACAGCGATATCTGGGTGGATCAGTCTAAGAACTACGTTTACCAGACTTTGGCAACTAATATGAGAGGTTTCAAACAGAATATTCGTAACGGCACCTCTTTTGTTCTATTCTCAGGCGAACTGAGAGTTCCCTTTGTACAGCTTATTGCAGGACATCAGGTAGGTATGGAACTCTTCAACTCTATGCAGCTGAACATTTTTGGCGACATCGGCACGGCTTGGACCGGACTTACGCCCTACTCTGATGAGAATTGTCTTTATACTCGATACATTACGAATGGACCAATCAATGTGATGATAAAACGACAGGTAGATCCCTTCGTTGGTGGTTTTGGCGTAGGCTTGCGGTTCTCCATCATTGGATATTTCCTGCGTCTGGATTATGCCTGGGGCGTCGAGGACTTCAAGATACCCAACAAAAAGGGCATGTTTTTATTCTCCATTGGAACAGATTTTTAGAATTTCAACATAGACACATGAAAGATTTATATCAAAAATATTTGGAGCATCCGGTAGTTTGCACTGACAGCAGAAATATCACGCCAGGATGTCTCTTCTTCTGTCTAAAAGGTGAGCGTTTCGACGGCAATCAATTTGCGGAGCAGGCTCTGCAGTCAGGAGCCAGCTATGTAATCACCGAAAGAAAAGAGTTGGCGAATGGTAGTCATTACGTTGTAGTAGAAGACGTTCTGAAAACGCTTCAGCAGTTAGCAGCCTATCATCGACAACAGCTGACAATACCGGTTATTGGAATCACTGGAACCAACGGCAAAACCACAACAAAAGAATTGACAGCTGCGGTGTTGTCCGAGAAATTCAAGACGGCATGCACCCAAGGCAACTTCAACAACCACATCGGAGTGCCCTTGACTTTGCTCTCAATTCGTCCTGATGATGAGATAGCCATTGTTGAGATGGGCGCTAACCATCCAGGAGAAATTGCCGACTTGTGTCAAATCTCCCGCCCTGCGTTTGGACTCATCACCAACATTGGAAAAGCACACATCGAAGGGTTTGGTTCGGTTGAAGAGATTATTCACACAAAAAAAGCCCTTTATCGCTCTGTCATTGTCGACAATGGAACACTTTTTGTCAATATAAACGATCAAATTCTTCGTCAGAATCTTGATTACGACAAAGTCATATTGTATGCCGAGGGAGGCGAGGAAAACATCGTTTCCATGTCTCCATTCCTGGAAATCAAGATTGGGGAAAGAACGATAAAGACGAAGCTGACAGGCAGTTATAATATTTACAACTGTTTAGGAGCAGCAGCTATAGGCAAATATTTTGGAGTTACAGAAGAGCAGATTGCTCATGCTTTAAGTCAATACGAGCCCTCAAACCACCGTTCACAAGTTAATGAGATTAAGGGAAATACGATTATTTCCGACTATTACAATGCCAATCCAACCAGTATGGAGGCTGCCATTCGCAATCTTGCCAAGTTGGAAGCTCCGCGCAAACTGGCCATCTTAGGCGACATGCTGGAATTGGGCAGCATCAGTAGTCAGGAGCACCAACGCATCATAGAATTATGCAATGAGCTATCCATTGAGGCTTATTTTGTAGGCAACTGTTTTGCTGAGCATCATCCCGAGCACTCTTTCAAGACTGTAGAAGATCTAAATACAGCCCTGGAGAAAAAACCTATTGAACATTATCTGATTTTGGTCAAAGGTTCCAACGGAATGCACTTGAACCGATTGTCCCTTTTGTAGACATGGAAAAACTTGAACATCAAGGAATTGGTGTCATGTCAGGCACCTCACTCGATGGGTTAGACTTGGCATGGTGTGCGTTCACGGAAAAGGCTGACGGCCAATGGATATATACTATCAAGGATGCCATTACCATTCCATATCCTGATGAGTGGCAATGCAGACTTAAAGAGTCCATGAACTTATCTGCATTTGATTATTCTTTACTGAATGTTCAACTTGGAGAATATATTGGCGACTCCATCAACCAGTGGATTCAAGGGCGAGAAAAGCCGCAGTTCATTGCCTCCCACGGGCATACGGTATTTCATCGCCCTGACCTTCATCTTACGACGCAGATCGGTTCTGGTGCAGCTATCGCAGCCAAGACTGGAATCACAACAGTCTGTGACTTCCGGACCACAGATGTGGCTTTGGGCGGACAAGGAGCCCCATTAGTACCCATTGGCGATGAGTTGCTGTTCAGTGACTATGATGCGTGTCTCAATTTAGGAGGTTTTTCCAATATCTCCTTTCGTAAAAACGGCAAACGAATCTCGTTCGACGTCTCTCCATGCAATATGACGTTGAACATGTTAGCCATGAGAGAAGGTTTAAAATACGATAAAGATGGTTTACTAGCTAGAAGTGGGTCAATGATTCCTTCACTGTTAGAAGAACTCAATCAAATAGAATATTACCAATTGGCGGCACCGAAATCACTAGGTAAAGAGTGGTTTGAAGAGCGCTTCATGCCAATACTGGAAAAGTATACTTCCGATCATAGCAATGCTGACATGTTGCGAACCGTTACGGAACATATTGCGACGATGGTTGCTTTTGCTATTCCAAAAGATGTTGCCACAGTGCTAACGACTGGTGGTGGCGCACTCAATTGTTTCCTTATTGAACGAATGGAAAAACTCACAAATGCCAATATTTCAGTCCCTGACAGTCAAATTGTCAACTACAAAGAGGCTCTCATCTTTGCATTCCTCGGACTTCTAAGATTATCTGACAGAACGAATTGCCTACAAAGTGTGACTGGAGCCAAACGAGATTGTTGTGGAGGTGCCATTTATCGATAAAAAAAATTCAAACAACCTTTTTTTTTACAGAATAAAATATTATTTTTGCGCAGTCGTTATTAGAATAAGTATAACCTAAAAAAATACATCTGCTATGATAGCAAAGAAAACAGACAAAGGAAACCTAGAGAATAAGAGAACTCTCTTTCTTCTCGTTGGTTTGGTAGCTGTGTTATGTCTGGTATATGCCGGCTTTGAATTATTTGCGAGCGAGACCAAAGCTCCCGGTTTCGTTCCGCCAGAGGATGACTTCGTGGAAGTAGCTGACGAAGACGTTATCGCTACGGACCAGACCCCTCCCCCTCCAGCCCCCACTCAGGCTCAGCAGACTGAGGTCATCATCAACCTGGTAGATAATGCTGCTGAAGTTGAGATGAACTTCGACTTTAATTCTGAATTTGACGAGAATGAGGTTGTCGAGGATCTTCCTGACATGGATGTTACTGAAGTGGAAATTGAAGAAGAGGAAGAAGCTCCTGTTTACGTTGCTGCCGAGCAACCTGAATTTCCCGGTGGTATGCAAGAGTTGAACCAATTCTTGAAGAACGAAATCCAATATCCGCAGATTGCCCGTGACAATAACATCCAGGGTATCGTGCTTGTGGAGTTCGTCGTCGAGAAAGATGGCCGCGTTAGTAATGCTAAAGTCGTCAACTCCCTTTTCCCGGACTGCGACAAAGAGGCCGTTCGTGGTATCATGGCTATGCCGAAATGGAAACCTGCTAAGAACAATGGACGTCCGGTTCGTTGCTACTTCAAGGTTCCTGTACGTTTCTCCATGTAATTATTGGGAAACAGCAATGACACAAAAAAAGGATGGCTTTTCAGTCATCCTTTTTTTTACCATTTATCTTTCATGAAATCCCTGACTTTTTTAAGAAACTTGGCTCTAGAAGGATAACCAGTATCAGAAACTTCCTTTAGCATAGCACGCCAAAAGGAAGGCGGATATTGAGCTAATTGCCTCCAAGCGGTAGCACCTTCTTCAGACTCTTTAGCATACTCCATATCACTTTCAAACAGATAAGCCTCCATTTCAAAAGGATTGATCATATAAGCAATCTTACTTCCATAACGAAGCGGACGACTTTTAAGATGATACCATATATAAAAGACATAGTACAAAATCCAAGAGTTGTGAACCGATGCAGCCTGCAGAAGATGTATCCACTCATGATGGCACAACACTCTAAACGACTCACTTTCTTGCTCCTTAACCCAATCCTTATAGAATTCTTTACGAATCAAGATGTGTCCAAAAAAGGTAATGGCCGAATATCCTTTCGGGGGAAGCCATCGACTTGGACGCACCTGCATGGATTTATATGTCTTAGGTCGGCGGCACATAATCAGAAAGTTCGATAACGACAAACAGTGATGAAGAGATCATCCATAGAGATTGTTTCAAATACAGCCTCATCTTGCTGCAAGACATTGCGCATGTCGGCACGGATTCCCAAACCTTTCAATTTCAGATAGGATTCTTTCATTGTCCAAAGACGGATAAATTCAGACTCTGAGGTACCAGATAAGATGAGAGACATCTCCTCTTCGTTCATAGTATGGCGCGCCAAACTTTCGCGAAATGGCCGGATCTTTTCCACATCAACGCCCACGGGAACGGAGTCCAACACGCAGACGGCAGCGGTTTTACAATGACTGAGATTGAAATGAATTTCAGGATGATCAATTAAGAAGGGTTTTTCTGTATCCTCATAACCAAAGATCGGAGGCTCGTCAATACCATACTCCTCATGTAGTGCCTTTTTAAGAAGCAGATAGGCAGCCACGTTCTCTCTACGTCCTTGTTCATGGGTAATCCTGAGCACTTGTTCGCGACGCTGATCAGACAGCAAATCCATGGAGGACTGCAAGTCTATCTTATCCAAATCCCTATCAATATACAGCATAATCTATTATTTATCTATATATTGATTCATTCTATCCAAATCCGATGGATATGTGACCTTAAAATTGTCTACGTCTCCGGAAACTATGAAGATAGGAATCTCAGGCATAAAACGAAGAACGATACCACAATCGTCCGTAGCATGAAGAGGACCGGATTCAAGAGCTCTTCTATAGGCCTCTGAAATGACAGAATAACTAAAAGCCTGAGGAGTTTGACTGGCCATCAACGCGTTACGGTCAGGCACATTCTGGATATAGCTTTTAGACGCATCCGTTTGGAGAATAGTATCGGTAACGGGGATAGCGACATCGACAGCCTCGTGATCTTGAAGTGCTGCAACTACATCGGAAATAATGCGGGCTGAGACAAATGGACGAGCAGCATCATGAAAGATCATGTTGCAAGAGGGTTTGTCGGTGTAGGACCTGATAGCAGAGAGTGTGGACTCATAACGTTCAGCACCGCCTTGGAGGATTCTTTTCACCTTCTGCCAATGATTGACACGAACCATTTCTTCAACCTTATCCATGTAATCGGGATGTACCACAACGGCTATCTCGTCGATTCTGGGATGCAATTCAAAGGCATCCACGGAGTACTCCAGAACGGTCTTTGCGCGCAATGGCATAAACTGTTTTGGCTCTGGGGAACCAAAACGGCGTCCCGAGCCTCCAGCCAAGATGACAGCCACTTGCATTATCTGCTCATTACCTGTGTTTTCCTGCATTGTTGAAAATCATTTTTCAATGAAGATGCAAAATTACAATAAATTGTTGATTTGGCATATCTATAAATCTTTTTTAAGAAGTACTATTTGGCAAACTTTTGATATCGGAATAAATGTGTATTTTTGCACGCATTATTCACGGTATGGGAAAGAATACGACAAATACAGAGATTGCCATAAAGAACAGGAAGGCTGAATACCAGTACTTTCTGACCACCTCATTTACGGCGGGCATCGTGCTGACGGGAACGGAGATCAAGTCCATCCGTGCCGGGCGTGCCAACATTACTGATGCATACTGTTCCTTCATCAACAACGAGTTGTGGGTACACAACATGCACATCAGCGAATACTCGCACGGTAGCTACAACAACCATCAACCAAAGCGCGACCGCAAGTTGTTATTGAACAGAAAAGAGTTGCGCAAGATGATGACCAAGTTGAATGAGAGGGGCTTTACCATTATCCCTACCCTATTGTGGATCAATGAAAAAGGGTATGCCAAGTTGGACATTTCCTTAGCCAGAGGTAAGAAACTGTACGACAAGCGTGAGAGCATCAAAGAGAAGGATGAACGTCGTCGCAAACAGCAAGAAGATGAGTGATATTAATGAAGAGTTAGACCAGCAGATTCCACTTCCGGAGTCATTCAATGACGAAGATCGGTTGTACTACAGCATTGGAGAGACAGCCGAGATTTTCCATGTGCCTGTGTCTACCATTCGTTTCTGGTCCAATGAGTTCAGCAATATTTTAAAGCCCCGCACAAACAAAAAGGGAAATCGTTATTTTTCGAAAAATGACATATCCATTTTACGCACCATCTACTATCTCACAAGGGTAAAGGGACTTTCTATTCAAAAGGCAAAAGAGGCCATGAAGCACGACCTCATCCATGAAGCAGACAATGCTACCATTGTGGCTTCGCTTTTAGAGATTAAGGATGTGTTGCTTCGATTCTTGAAGATTTTAGAGGATTAGTTGCGGAAAAGGGCAGAAACTTTTCTAAGATGATTAGCCAAGGTTGAGTTTATTGTGTCTCATGGCCGATGTACACATCGGCCCTACCTAGGTTTTGGACAAGTAAGTATTACCTATTGTTCAGAAATTCCACAAGTTTGCGCATTGCGCGACCGCGATGGCTAATGGAATTTTTCAGTGAAGCGTCCATCTCTGCGAAGGACTGGTCATAGCCATCGGGCAGGAAGATGGGGTCATAGCCAAATCCAGCTGTACCGCGCGGTTCGGTGAGCATTTGGCCATCGACACGACCTTCGAAATAGTACTCCCTACCATCTAAAATCAGCGTGACAACGGTTTTAAAGCAAGCCTTTCTATTTGTGAGGCCCTGCATCTCACGGAGGACTTTTTGAACATTGTCATTATATGAGCATCCCTCGCCAGCGTAGCGGGCGGAATAGACACCAGGACGACCACCGAGGGCTTCTATCTCCAAGCCAGTATCATCAGCAAAGCAGTTTGTATGATAATGCTGGAAGACATACTGGGCCTTCTGTATGGCGTTGCCCATCAGTGTATCGGCAGTTTCAGGGATTTCGGTAAGGCAACCAATATCGGGAAGTGCGAGCAGTTCCCATTGGGAGCCGAGGATTGCTGCGGCTTCCTCTTTCTTATGTTGATTATGAGTAGCGAAAACGATTTTCATATCCTTAAACACAAAAAGATGACATACGTGAATATGTCATCTATCTTTCTAAACCATCTGAAATGATTAGATGTTACTCAGTAGCGCCGCTGATTTCGACAGCTTGTTTGCCTCTATAGTAACCGCATTCCGGGCATACACGATGGGTTAAGATCGGTGCGCCGCAATGGCTGCAGGTGGTCAATTGAGGAGCAGTGATAAAATCATGAGCTCTTCTCTTATCTCTTCTCATTGCTGAGTGTCTTCTTTTTGGATTAGGCATAATTATTAATTTTTATAGTTTTTAATCTTCTAAATTCAAGTTTTTCAATGCGTCCCAGCGCGGGTCGGTTTCCTTTTCATCCTTTGGGGCATTCATTTTATTAAGAATGTCCATTACGGCCGGATCACATGTAGGGTTACCGTTTGCGTCATCCTCATGAACCACTCTATGAGGTAAGGCTAACATGATGGACTCATATACATAGTGGAAAATGTCCAGTTCATAGATATTTTCATCCATCACCCAAATGTCGTCATCGTCATCATTCTCACCCTCCTCGACAATTGGGACCAGTTTAACCAGCAGACGGGTATCGAAGTTCAAAGGGACATTGACAGGGAGCAGACAACGGTCGCAAGTCATAGAGATTTCACCTTCATAATGGAATGATAGAGAGATTAATTTCTCGTTTCTGACCATCTCAATCCGCAAATTCAACAGCCCATCAAGTACCTCTTCAATCTCGGCCAACTCAAAGAACTCTTTATTGCAACTTACTGAAAAGCAATAACTTCCATCCTCCACACCAGCCACACGGAGCTTAAAATCTTCTCGTAACTGCTTTTCATTCATTGCCATAAATTTTGGGGTGCAAATATACGTTTTTTTCTATTAGATAATACACTTTGAAAAATATTATTTCCAACAGCAGAAATGTTGATTGGTAGGGATAAAAAAATAATGCTGAATAAAAGGTACAATTTTGTATTTTTGCCGTTTTTATGGAATCGACAAACTTTAAAGCATTCATCAAGAGGGCAATGGAACCACAGTTTACCCGTTTCCTATTCACTGCAGCGTTAAACACAGTGGTGGGTTGGTGTATTTTTGCCACATTGAGATATCTATTCGGTTTGATTCCAGGCATTGATGCACTGTTCTGGGCAAATTTCTTTGGGACCATCATCAGTGTCCTTTTCAATTTCAAGACTTATGGTGCGATAGTATTCCGAAATAAAGATTTCAAACTTATCTTCAAGTTTGTGCTGGTTTATTCCGTTACATTTTTCTGCAACTATTTCTTGATAAGAATTTTCAAAGATCGCTGGGATATCAATAACTATATAGCGGCTGCTATCGTTGCTGTTCCAATCGGCTTTTTGAACTATTTCCTCAACAAGTTTTTCACTTACGTAAAAGAGCAGAAGTTATGGCATTATCTATTTTTGGCCGCCATACTTATTATAGAGGTCATTTTATTTATTGTCCTGAAATCTGTTGAGGGTTGTTAGTCTAGTCAAGATAGACATCAATGAGACCTTCGGGAGTCTCGATATGCAATTCTTTATTATCTCTATCCACTTTTGTCACGAACTGTTGCGAGGCTGGAATCAAGATTTCCTGACCATCGTGGTCGATCTGCATAATCGGATTGTTAGTCAGTTCCATAAAGCCGGTGCAGGTGCCGATGAGGCCTTTTTCTTTATCGAAGACTTTAAAACCTATCACCTCATGGAAATAGAAACGGTTTCCGTCGAGGGGCGGGAGTTCGCTCAACGGGAGGTATAGGTCTACCTGGACAAACTCCTTTGCTTCATCTGGGGTGATGTCCTGGAAAAAGATCACGACCTGGTTACGGCCATGTTCTTGGATTTTTTCAATTTGGTAAGGGATCAATTCTCCGTCGAGGTCTAGGAATACGGCGGGGAGGTCGAGATAGCGACTTGGGTTGTCGGTATCAAAAAAGGCACACAGACCTCCCTTTAAACCGAAGGGTTTGGTCAGTGTGCCTAGATAGAAGTAATCGTTGTACATTATGCTTCAGGAGCAGCTTCTTCAACGGGAGCTTCATCTGCGGGAGCATTTGCTGCTTCTGCTTCAGCAGCGGCGGCAGCAGCTTCTTCTTCGGCCTTCTTAGCAGCTTCTGCAGCGATTTCAGCGTTGCGAGCAGCAATCTTAGCAGACATGGCTTCTCTTACTTTTGTCTCAGCAGCCAGTCTTTGTTTTTTGAGATCGCGAGCTGCATCAGCAACTTGGCGAACGACATTGTTTAACTTGCTTGCTTTCTCTTCTTTCCACTGGTTGAATTTGGATTCAGCCTGAGCTTCAGAGATAGCGCCTTTGGCGATACCGCCTCTGAGGTGTTTCATCAAATAAACACCTTCTCTTTTAAGAATCGCACGGACTGTGTCTGAAGGGGTTGCACCGTTCTCCAGCCAATACAATGCGCGGTCAAAATTGATGTTGATGCTTGCAGGATTGGTCAGCGGGTTGTAGGTGCCCAGATCTTCAATAAAACGTCCGTCACGTGGTGCACGACCATCTGCAATTACAAGGTGATAAAAAGGTTGGTTCTTTTTACCTCTTCTCTGTAATCTGATTCTTGTTGCCATAATTTATTGATATTAGTGTTAATTAAAATTGGACGGCAAAAATACAAAAATTATTCATACACACAACCCCCTGAAATCATTTTGCTTCTCACCATATTTTATTTATTATCAAATGTTTAAGAATGCAATAAAGTTGACTATCTCCAAACAGCTGATTATTTTTTCATCTGTTTACGGATTTTCTCCGCATCTCTATATCTTCCACGACTTTCCATACTCTTAATCATAGCCTTATAAAGATTTTTTGTTGACTGCTGAGGATTGATACCTTGTTGAGCTTCACATTCCAGCCATAAATTCATACTCGCCTGATCAACCATATCATGGTCTATGATCTTTTGCATCTCTTTTTTTGCTGAGATAAAATCTTTTTGATTGATATAGATGCGGACGGCCAACTGATGTGCTTGAGTGTATTTAGGATTATATTTATTAATTTTATGCAGCAGGTTCAAAGCATCGTCAAGTTTATTTTGTCCGGCCAGAGCATAGCATTGGATCAATTTAGGAGCTTCAGCTTCCGGATCTATTTCGAGGGCGCGGTTAGTATAGAATATAGCGCTGTCAGGTCGATTGGCCCTAACGAAAACTTCGCCCAAATTGAAAAGTGCGATATAATTGTCCGGATTGACATCCAAAGCTTTGTGATAGTACATGGCGGCGGAATCAAGTTGATTCTTATTCTTGAACTCAGCTGCCTTTGCGCTAAACTTTTCTGTACGTTTTAAGATGAGCGCAATGGGCACACCATCCACCTCAATTGTCTTTATAGTATTTTTAGGAGGAAAATACTTGCTTCTCAAATATTTCGGATTAATACCCGTGATGGTAAAGACAGCGTAGTCCCAATCGGAGTTATCCAGTTCGTACCAGCGAACAAATCTTGGTTGAAAATGGGCGGTATCGTTTCGCAAAAAATAGCTGACTGAGGCGCTATGCCAGGTGCCGACGATGGTCTTAGAACCATCGGCTTTCGGTTCGGCATTTTGGAGCACCCATTCGGTAGCCTCACGAGTGGAGTTATAATAATAGTCTAATTCGTAATTACCGAAAGCTTTTTTAACACCTCCCGACAACTCATTAAAATAGACGTACTCATATGGATGGTTAGCAACTATATGGCGTATAGGACCGACGAGGAGAAGCAGAAGAACAGCAGTGCCCACAACATCGACAACTACGCCTCTTCTGGACTCAGGTTGGGTTGAGGGATCTTTCTTAGCAGCACGAGCTTCCAGTTTGTTTTCCACCCACTTCAACATGGCATCGAATCCCCAACCGGCAGCGGCAACCATCGTCGGGTATGCAAAAAGAGCGTGGCGCCAACCACCATAAACGTTAGCGTGTGTAACCACAATCCAGAAAATGGGGAACAGGAATGTAAAGAGGATGAAAAATGCCCAAAAGCGGTCATCTTTCTTGCGCCAACAGAAAACGAAGAAAAGAATCAAGCCTATGATGACAGCTACGGGAATGGTCATCAAGATGAGTTTGGGTGTATAAAACCATGGCAAAGCATCGGACCATTGCAGAACACCATCAAAGAGCTGGCGCAAGGATACTGAGTATTGCGACATGCCAGAAACGATATCCAAGGTAGTCTTGATAGGAGAAGACATTATATAGGGCCACAGGGCGATTGTGATGCCAAAGGTAAGTATTCCTATACCGGCCACATACAACACGTAGCGTCCAATAGTTTTAAGACTATCTTTATTCAAGCATTGCTTTTTTGTTTTTATAATGTGATAAAGAATCAGGAAAAGAACCAGGTAAGCAAAAACCAGGTATCCTGCAAAACGGGAAACGACAGCAAGGGCTGCGAAGATAGCCAGCAATATAGAAGCAGATATCTTCGGCTTTGGGTACTGGCTAATTAGGCGGTAACAATAATAAATACTAACCGCGAACATAGAGGCAAATATCAAATCCTTTGGATTATTGAACGAATGGCCCAAAAAACGAGGAGAAAGGAAGAGAAGTAATATGGTAAAGACTCCGGCTCTCCACCCGGCAATAGCTGCCACCAACAGACCCATATAGAGTATACAGATCCATCCAAAGAGGGAGTTCATGACATGCCTCAACTGACTATAGTTATCCACATGGAACCATTTCACCATAGCATAAGTCATTTGGTCAAAGAAACCACCATGCATACCCATATCTTCATTTTGGAGACATGTAGTGTCTTGACCTCCTGTGGCATAATAATTATAAATCTCCTCTGCATAAGGCCATTGGAAACCGTCCTCATCACCGCTGTTGCCAGCACTCAAGCTCATTAGAGGAAGAGCCACGCCTAAGACCAAAATCAATACTACAAAAATCCAAAACCAAGGATTCTTCTGATTTTCCTTCAAAAATTTTCTCATCGTTGTATTAAACTTTATTATTTATATGCCTTTTTAATTTTCCATAATTCGTAAGGACCTTTTAAAAAGTCTTTCGCTTTGACTTGTGAACCATCCACATCTTCCCATGACCACAGCGGATACTCATAAATATTATCTTTAGCATGGGAAATACCGAAAAATTTAATATATCTTGCCAATAATTCAACATCAAACAACCATTTTGTTATAAAAGGCTGTTCAAAAAGGAGTGTTACTTTATCTGATTTAAAGAGTTTGGCACCACATTGCGTATCGTAAACCGGAACGTGAAGGACCATAGAAACCGTTGTTGCAAAACATCTACCTAGGTAATGACGAACATTTTTCCGTTTAATATGAGCGCCGAGTCGGGCCAACCTCAATCCTGTAACAATATCGAATCCTTTTTTTGAAATAAGCTCGGTGAAATGCGGGATTTCCCACAGTGGAGTAGCCAAGTCGGCATCCCAAAAACCGATGTACTCAGCCGTATTCTCCTGAGCGGCATGCAACATACCTTGTCTCACCGCCTCTGCTTTTCCAACATTAGTCTCAAGATTAAGGTAGCCGATATTCCCTTGCTGAAGGGCCATCTGCTGTAAAACCGACAGTGTATCATCCTTGCTTCCGTCATTAACAAACAAGAAATGAATCTCTGGATTTTTTTGAACATAATCCAGAAAAACTTGACGTTTCAAACGTCCTGATTCATTATAACAAGGAATTATGATTGTCGTTTGCATATTGCGTATGTAGATAGCCCGGGAAAATTGATACCCAGTAGTTTGAAAACTTTGAAAAAATAGTAATCACATAGGAGAAATATCTCATAGGCTTTTGAGATCACTTTTCCGCCATTCCATCCGCCGATACCAGTCACCTCTTTTTCTTTCTTTCTGGCGGATTCTAGCCATTTCTGAATTAATCTTGGCAAAATCAGGGTGGTGAAAAAATAACCACTAGATAACATTTTCAGTCCAGCCTTTTGAGAATGATCGCGTAACATTTTTTGATTGTATCTGCGATAATGCCCTAGCCACTTGTCATGACTACAGTATAGGTTATTGAATGAAGGAACTGTGATGAGAAATACCGTGTCATCATTCACAAATGACTTTTTTGACAGTTCTTTCAAAAAATCAATATCATCATTTATATGTTCAATAACATCCATCAGAAAAATGATATCAGCTTGATTACCTGACAAATTCACCTTGTCTATCTGATCGTACAGAGATACGTTTATACTTTGGTACTGCTTTGATAGGGATTGCAGCATTTCTCCAGTAAAAGCAGTATCTACTGCAACAGGCAAAGTAGAGGGATTTTTTTTACAATATTGGTTCAAAAAAAACAGATCGCCACAGCCAATATCCAACACATACTTTTTACGGTTCAGTTGAGGGGAATACTTCTTCAAGATATCCATCACAACTTTCGCCCTCGCATACTCCCATGGATGATTCCCTGTTATTCCGGAGCTCAAACTAACATTTACTTCTTTAATGTCCATGGTGGAGATATTAAAATAAGCCAAGAAAATCAGTATGGTAGCAAAAAATCATTAGTGGGTTTTCTCAAAAGGGACAGTGCCTAAATTAAAAATTCACCTTATTGTCAATAATATACTCTGGTCTATCCTTAGCCTCATCGAACAGATTTCCGATATATTCTCCCAAAATGCCAACACTCAGGAGTTGAACACCTCCGAAGAATATGGTAATGAGGATGATAGATGTCCAACCAACCACAAAGGAAGCGGGATTGACAAGTTTCAAAATCAGAATAATTAACGCATAAATGAGAGCACAGACAACTGCTATAGTTCCCAACCAGATGGCAAGTTTAAGCGGTTTCTTGGAGAATGAGAGAAGGCCTGTTGTTGCAAACTTGATCATCTTCTTCAGCGGATACTTTGTTTCACCTGCGAAGCGTTCTTTACGTTCGTAGTAACAAGGAACCTGCTTATAACCCATCCAACTAATCAGTCCGCGGATATATTTGTTTTTCTCTTTCAGTTGATTGAATTGATCAATGATTTTACGATCTATGAGACGGAAATCTCCTGTGTCGACGGGAAATTTTACATCAGACATCTTATTGAGTATCCGATAGAAATACTTCGCCGTTATTAGTTTGAATCGGCTCTCCCCTTCCCTACTTTTTCTAACACCATATACAACATTGGCGTTCTCACGTTGTTGGATTTCCAACATCTGAAGTATAACCTCTGGTGGATCCTGAAGGTCAGCATCAATAATAACAGCCAAGTCTCCTGTACAATTATTGATACCGGCTGTCACAGCACATTGATGACCGAAATTGCGAGCAAAATTAATGATTTTTACATGCTTATCCTCGTCAGATAGTTGCTTTAAAAGTGAATATGTATTGTCTTTACTGCCATCATTGATAAAAATCAGCTCATAATCCATAGCTGTTTGTTGGGCAACTGCGGCTAATTGTTTATAACTCTCATTTACAACGAGTTCTTCATTATAGCAAGGGATAATAATAGATAGTTTCATTATGTTGACTTTTAAGATTTTCTAAAGGTAAAATGTTTAACGAAAAGGAATTGGCAGACTACGATGATAGCAGTTGCTATAAGCTTTCCAAGGAGATGGTGCATACCAAAGACGGAGACGAAAAGGTAGAGAAGGCCTGCGCTGGCAACTAATGCGACTAAGCTGGCAGAATAGAAAGAGAAGAAACGCTGAACGGGCTTGTCTGCGACCTTGAAATTATACTGTCTGTTAAGAAAAAAGCTGCAGAAGATACCGCAATGATAACTAATGACATGGGCAATGATATAGTGAAGTCCCACATGGTCCAATAATGCGAAAACGCCGAAATCAACGCCCGTGTTCAGCACACCTATCAAGCAGTATAAGATGAAGTTACGATGCTTTTTAATAAGATCAAGAATCTTTTCCTTCCACATATTTATTACAAATTCATGTATTCTAAAATATAATCTGCAAAAATAGAAAATTTATCTGTCTTAACAAAAAACTGGACTTTCATAAAAACACGCTCAAAACACATCTAAAGGCTAACAAAAGGTTCTTCGGTATCAAGAGAATAGCACATATTTTTTGTATTTTTGCGCCTCATAATAATAGAACTATGACATTCAACATTATCACATTAGGTTGTTCCAAGAATGTAGTGGACTCAGAGGTGATAGCCGCGCAATTGCAAAAGCAAGGTCACCAGGTTGTGTACGAAAGTGGGGAGAAGAGTGATGTGGTCATCATCAACACTTGCGGCTTTATTGGTGATGCTCGCGAGGAGTCCATCAACGAGGTCTTGATGCAAGTGGATCGGAAAAAGCGCCGCCAAGTCAAGAAGATATTCGTAATAGGCTGTCTCGTGAAGCGTTTCAAACCGGATCTTTTAGAGTCTGTGCCTGAAGTGGATGGTTA
The DNA here is from genome assembly GCA_024686335.1 of Bacteroidales bacterium. GTDB lineage: Bacteria > Bacteroidota > Bacteroidia > Bacteroidales > WCHB1-69 > F23-D06. The sequence goes on from JAILCI010000037.1 coordinate 22,241, forward strand.
TTACAACTTTGACGAGTTATCAGAGATGTTGAACAACGAGGAATTCCAGTTGTTGGGCACCACTGACCGTATACTCTCCACACCTCGCCACTATACGTACCTTAAGATATCTGAGGGCTGTGACCATCAGTGTTCCTACTGTTCCATTCCTCTCATTCGCGGCAAACAGGTATCCAAACCGATACCGATGTTGGTAGAAGAGATGCAGAAATTGGCTGACCAGGGAGTTAAGGAGGTAATGTTGATAGCTCAGGACCTAACCTATTACGGAGTAGACCTAACAGGCAAACAGGAGTTGGCTAAGCTCATGGAGGCTTTGGCTGGAGTAAAAGGTATCGAGTGGATTCGTCTGCACTATACCTACCCGCTCAACTTCCCAACGGAGATTTTGGATGTTATGAACGCACATCCGCAATACTGCCGTTATCTGGACATTCCGGTGCAGCACATCAGCGATGATATACTGAAGAGCATGCGTCGGGGTGGAAATTCGAAATACATTCATCAATTGATTGAGACCATTCGGGAGAAGGTTCCTGGCATTGCATTGCGCACCACGCTCATCACAGGATATCCAGGTGAAACATTGGAACAACATAAAGAGTTGTTGGCATTCATCAAAAAGGCACGTTTCGAGCGTTTGGGAGCCTTCACGTACTCACAGGAAGAGCATACTCCCGCTTATGATCTGGGTGATCCTATCAAGAAGTCTGTTAAGACTAAACGATACAACGACATCATGAAACTCCAAGAGGAGATATCGTTAGCCTTCAACGAAGAGAAGGTGGGCACCACCATGAAAGTCATTGTAGATGTAGAAGAAGAGGATTTCTACGTGGGTCGCACCGAGTTTGACTCGCCCGATGTTGACAATCTGGTATTCATCAGCAAAGATAGGCCATTGACTATTGGAGAGTTCTATTCCGTCGCGATCACAGAAGCTACACCATACGATCTTTTTGGCATTGTAAAAGCATGAAAGGAAGAGAAAACAAACCGCATATCGGCATTTTCGGTCGGCGCAACAATGGCAAGAGCTCACTCATCAATGCCATTGTAGGACAGGAGATTGCCATCGTTGACGCCACGGCGGGCACAACGACAGATCCTGTAAAGAAATCCATAGAGATCTTTGGCATTGGGCCAGTCGTGCTCATTGACACCGCTGGCATTGACGATGAAGGTGAAGTCGGACAAAAGCGCATCCAGAAGAGTCTGGAGGCTTTGAAACAGATAGATTTGGCCTTGCTAGTCATCACTGACCGCAACTTCGGTGAACCAGAGGAAAAGTTGGTCAAGAAGTTCAAAGAATACGATTTGCCCTACATGGTCATCAACAACAAATGCGACACCGCCAGTGCGCCGGTGCGAGAGCTCCCGTTCCCGGTCTGGGACGTGAGTGCGCGCACGCACGAGGGCATTGACAAAATGATAGAAGGAATGGTCAAGGCAATGCCTTCCTCAGCCTACATTTCCCACTCCTTATTAGGCGACCTGATTGATGAGGGCGACACAGTAGTGTTAATAACTCCCATCGACAATGAGGCACCTGAGGGACGACTGATATTACCACAAGTGCAGATGATTCGCGACATTTTGGACCACGACGCCATTGCAGTGGTGTTGAAGGAAGATAAAATCTCAGATTATCTGGACACACATGATGCGCCGAAATTAGTTATTACCGACAGTCAGATGTTCGGCCGTGTGGCTCCGCTCGTGCCTGAGGAGATTCCGTTGACAGGTTTCAGCATTGTATTGGCGCACCACAAAGGCGATTTTGCCCACTATCTGGAAGGCACGCCGCACATTGACCAATTGAAAGATGGAGACCGTATCCTCATGCTAGAGTCATGCACACACCGCACCTCATGTGACGACATCGGTCGGCACAAGTTGCCCAACTGGATCTTAAAACATACGGGCAAAAAGTTGCACTTTGACTTTGTGGCGGGGCTCGATGAGATTCCCGACATCGAACGTTATGCCATGGTAATACAATGTGGTGGCTGCATGATCACGCACCGACAGTTGATTAACCGACTGAAACCCGCTGTGGAAAGGCAGATCCCTGTCAGCAACTATGGTATGGCCATAGCCTACCTTAACGGCATCTTTGACCGAGCCGTAAAACCTTTTTGCAATTAGAAGAGACCCAATTCTATACGGGCAGCATCCGACATCATAGACATCTCCCAGGGCGGGTCGAAAGTGATATCGACCACCACCTTGTTAACGTCCTTTATCATTTGGACGCGGGTCTGGACCTCCATAGGGAGTGACTCAGCCACTGGACAGTTCGGGGCAGTCAGTGTCATCAGGATATAAACGTCATTATTGGCATTTACTTCCACTTTATATACAAATCCCAATTCCCATATATTCACCGGGATTTCAGGATCATAGATTTCTTTCAGCACGTTAATTACTTCTTCTCTAATCATTTTATTGCAATGCTTTCTCTTTTAAAGACATAAAACCATCTCCCAAAGTCTCGGAAGCATCCAAGACGGAAATAAAGGCTTTAGGGTCTATTTCGTGTACAAAATGTATCAAAATCGGTAATTGTTTCGGGGATATAGATGTGAAGATGACCTTCTTTTCATCATGGTTATACATACCTTCACCATTGAGGTAGGTGCCTCCGCGGTCAAGTTCATCAAAAATACGCTGACGGATCTGTTCATATTCATCGGAGATGATGAGTACGGCCTTATTTGTACTAAAGCCTGCGATGACTTTATCCATCACAAGGCCCGTCACATAGATGACAAGCCAGGAGTACAATGGAATAGTCCAGTCCTTGAAAGCGACGAGAGCTCCAAGCACAATAGTAGAGTCAACCATGATCAGCAGAGTACCCAGCGGAATATGTTTCACATACTTCCCGATGATCATGGCGATAATATCGGTACCGCCGGAGGTAGCGCGGGTCTTGAAGATAAGACCGAGGCCAAGGCCAATGAGGACACCTCCACAGAGAGCTAATATAAAGGTAGCGGAAGGATCTGGAACCATAGGGTTATCGACCATTGCAATAAGCGGTTCATAACCGTAAATACGCTCCCACAATGAGATAAAAGCAGGTAGTGTGATTACACCGACTAATGTTTTAGCCCCAAATTTAGGGCCTAGCCATAGTGTACCTATCAATAGCAGCGGCAGGTCCAAGCAGATACCTGAGAGACCAATCGGAAAGTTAAAGAGGTGGTGCAGGATAATAGCCACACCATAGACACCTCCCGGCGCCAGTTTCAGCGGAGAGATGAAGACCACAAAACCTATAGACATGATAAAAGTGCCTATAATGATAAGTGCATAGGTCTTTAACGTGTCTTTCCAATCGATATTTTTCAGATTTAATTTTTGCTTCATAATTATACTTTTAACTCACTGTACGATTCAAAAAAGAAGAGATTGTTTTTCGAGTCTGCACAAGTTCGCACATATAACCCATAAGCATTTCGGTGTCAGTTTCATTGAGATCTGGAAGTTTAAGTTGAGACTCGACATAGCTAATAGTGTCTTCCACCACACGCAATTTCAGGTTCATCAGCACATTTTGCACCTCTTGTTGGAGCACCTGGACATTGTTATGCATAGAGGAAATCAACACTTCGTAACGGTTTTCCCAATTAGGGCTAACCTCAGGAATCTCTGTTGGAAGGTTCTCTATCACAAAGTTGCGCACCTCGTCATCCTCGCTCATAAGCAAAGCACGTTGAATTGCATTCTGGTCTTTTAGCAATTCAGCGCTCTTGACATAGCTGTCGAAAGTGCGAGCGATGACAGGACTCTTGAGAATGATATTATCATTGAAAAGTTCATCACAGATAAACTGATCAACACGAATCGGTAGGTTCTCCTCATCCTTCTCCACATGGATTTCATAACAACCAAACTGAAGCAGAAGTATCACAAGGTTTTTTTCTGCTTCATAAAGTTTGTCGTTGATTGTCTGCGTCTGCTTAGGAGAATGAATGTTTATCTCTGGAAAAGGATTTTGAGCAGGCGAATCAGAAACGGGAGCAGTGGTTGAAGATGGTTTCGCGGAACGCATATTGGCCCAAACCAATCGCTTCAACTCGGTATTGAGTGTTTCCTCAGGCAAGTTGAATAGACGGGAGCACTCCTTGACATAGAAAGCCCGAACGATATTGTCTTGGATGCCAGCTATAGACTTGAGCATATCGGAGACCATTGCGGCACGCTTGACGGGGTCGTTACCGCTCTCCTCTGACAGAATTTGAGCTTTGAAGAGCAAAAAGTCGGTAGTATTCTTTTCCAAATACTCCTTCATTTCGCTATCGCGGTGCTTCTTGGCAAAAGAGTCAGGATCATCACCATCTGGCAACAAGCACACTTTGACATTCATGCCCTTGTTGAGCAACAAATCGATACCGCGTAGAGAGGCTTTGATGCCTGCACGGTCGCCATCGTAAAGGACGGTGATATTCTTGCTTTGACGAGATAGAATATGAATCTGCTCTTCAGTGAGGGATGTACCTGAAGAGGCTACCACGTTTTCGATGCCAGACTCAAACATGGAGATTACGTCAGTATAACCTTCAACAAGGTATATATTATCAGCAGCTCGTATTGCCTTCTTTGCCAAATAGATATCATAAAGCGTCTCGCGCTTGTGGTATATCTCGTTCTCAGGTGAGTTGTAATATTTGGCAGTTTTTTCGTCTTTTTTCAAAACACGACCACCAAAACCGATCACCTTGCCAGAGACATTATGAATCGGAAAGATAACGCGCCCGCGGTAAAAATCGTAGAGTTTCCCGTTGGAAGACTTATGAGTAAGCCCAAGTTTAAGAAGAAAATCCTCTTGATATCCTTGTTTCAGAGCTTCTTTAGTAAAGGTATCCCAAGAATCAGGACAATAACCCAGATGAAACTGTTCAATGGTACTGTCTTTAAAGCCACGTTCCTTGAAATAGGTCATACCCATGAGTTGACCTTCTTCGGTATTATGAAGTTGGTCAATGAAGAACTTTTCTGCAAACTCATTGACGAGATAGAGACTCTCGCGCTCGGTGCGCTGCTCACGTTCCACATCAGTCTCCGGACGATCGTATTCTATAGTGATGCTGTATTTCTTAGCAAGATACTCAAGAGCTTCGGGATAAGTGATTTTCTCGTGCTCCATCAAAAAGTTGATAGCATTACCCTTGGCATCGCAAACAAAGCACTTGTAAATGCCCAGACGCGGCGTGACGTGCATCGACGGGTTACGGTCATCGTGGAATGGACAGATGCCCACATAACCGCTACCTTGCCTCTTCAGTGAGACAAAGTCACCTACGACCTCCTCTATTTTCATGGAGGCATAGATCTCATCGATGGTACGTCGCGAAATTTTCGCCATATTCTATTTGCTATCTACTTTAAAATGTTTGAATATTTTCTTATCGCCCATCACCGCCACTGCTTTTTTAAAGGTCTCATCGTTTTCGAGGAAGATACGATAAGCCTCTCCGTAGCCGTAGAGACCGCGGGCAATCTCGAAACGAAGGTAGTCTTTGACATATTCTGCCACATGACTCTCGTTACGCAGACGCATTGCTTCACCGTAGTTTTTGTCGACATAGTTTTGGAACATTGTGTCGAGAGTCTGCTTGTCAAAATCAGCGGTGGTGAAAAGAGAGTCTAATTTTTCCTTATTAGTCTTGAGGAAAGCCTCAGCATAGTTTGAGAATTTGAAAGATGCGCTGTCCTTTATACCCTCCTTCTTAGCAAATTCCATAAACTCAACATACTGAGCGTCCGAGACCTCAAAATTCTTCTCAAAATCTTCAAATGTCGGATATTGATTTTTAAGTTTCTCTCGGTTACCCTCCAGATAATCAGAAGTATAGGATCCAAAGATACCCTTACGAACAATTTCGTTATAGAGGGTAGAATAGCGGGTTGTATCGAGGGGCACGAAGATGTCGGGCATAATGCCACCACCGCCATAGACGACGCGACCACGCGGAGTTTTATACTTGAGAGAGTCTGGGAATCTGATACTATCGGCAGTATAAAGTTCGCCATGACTTGCACGTTGCTGGATATCCTTGAAATAGGAGTCGAGACCATCGTCATAGGGTTTCTGAATACAACGGCCTGTAGGAGTGTAATAGTGAGAGATAGTGAGACGCACCTGTGAACCATCGGCCAGGTTCAGAGGTTTCTGCACGAGACCCTTGCCGAAAGTACGACGGCCAATGACGAGACCACGGTCCCAATCTTGGACGCAACCAGAAGTAATCTCAGAAGCGGAAGCGGAGTTCTCGTCCACCAGCACAATCAATTTGCCCTCCTCAAAAATACCTGTCTTACCAGAGGTGAACTTCTCACCCGTCTTACGGAAGTTGTCAGTATAAACGATTGTTTTGACACCATCAATAAACTGGTCACAGATTTCGAAGGCGGTATTGAGATAACCTCCACCATTGCCACGAAGGTCGAGGATTAGGTCCTTCATACCTCTAGCTTTCAACTTGGTAATAGCGGTAACGAGTTCCTGTGTAGATGTCGCTGCAAAACGTTCCAGCTTGACATAACCTGTTGTCTCGTTAACCATAAAGCTAACGTTGATGCTATACATGGGGATTGCGCCACGGGTGATGGTAAAGTCGAGAATTTCGGGATTGCGCCCACGAATGATGCCGACTTTCACTTTAGAGCCCTTTTTGCCACGAAGATGTTTGCGCACCCAATCGTTGGTAATATCGTCGCCACAGGCCACGGTGTCATCCACGCGCACAATCTTGTCACCAGCTATAAGGCCCACCTTCTCAGCAGGGCCGTCGATGATCACCTCCATAACAGTAATAGTATCTTTAATAAGTTGGAAAGTGACACCAATTCCATCGAAAGATCCTTGCAGAGGTTCATTCATGGCAGCCACATCCTTCTTGGCGATATAGGCCGTGTGCGGATCTAGCTCCTTGAGCATCTCAACAACAGCCTTATCCACAAGAGGATCAAAATCCACCGTGTCCACATACATAGAGTTGATAGAATTCAGTAGCTGATCCATCTTCACCTTGTTTGGTTGGAAGTTCTTATTAGGATTCTGAGCCATCAAGGTGGAGAGGCACAACAAAATAGAAATCAATACAATACAGCTTTTTCTCAACATCTTATTAGATTTTTACGAAACAAGGTGCAAAGATAGTGTTTTTCCGGGAAAGTTTAATCGGAAATTAGCCGACAATACCGGAAATAATGATTGCGATAAGGGCTAAGGGAGCTATATAACGAAGAATTATATAGTAAAGTTCAAATGCACGGACCTTAAGAGTCCCATTATTGGAGAGTTCATCCTTAACTTCCACCTTGGGATAACACCACCCGAGGAAGATGGTCATCAGAAGAGCACCTATAGGCATCAGGTAAGAGGCTGTAATAAGGTCGAAGAATTCAAAGATAGTCCTATCGAAGATTTTAACATCTTTTAGAGGACCGAAAGAGAGTGTACAGAAGACACCGACAACAAAGACGAGGATGGTACCGACGAGCGATGCCGTGGAACGCTTCCAATGGAGTTCCTCGACACCGAAGGCCACAATTATCTCCAGCAAAGAGATCGTGGAGGTAAGGGCGGCGATAGCGAGTAACAGGAAAAATATGACAGCGAAGAGAGTACCTGCCGGCATATTGTTAAAGACGTTAGGCAGTACAACATATACCAGTTCCGGGCCACTAGCAGGATCCATTCCGAAAGCGAAAACGGCAGGGAAGATAACTATGCCTGCCAGAACAGCCACCAACAGGTCGCAAAGTGCTATCCAAATGCTAGTCTTGAAAAGACGGTCCTCCTTACGAATATAGGAACCGTAAGTCACCATTGCACCCATGCCGATGCTGAGGGAGAAAAAGGATTGCCCTAGGGCTGAGAGTATGCTTTGTCCCGTTAGCTTACTGAAGTCGGGTTTAAAGAGGAAACTCATTCCTTGATGAGAACCGGAAAGAGTCAGAGAACGCACGCACATCAAGATAAGGAGTAAAAAGAGTACAGGCATCAAAATCTTGCCCACCTTTTCAATACCTTTTTGCACGCCCATGGTAATGACAAGTCCTGTCATTACCAGGAAGATGAGTTGGAAAAAGAGTGGCCAAAAAGAGCCTTGAGTGAAGGTAGAGAATACGTTTGCCACTTCCTCTGGCGGCAGACCTGCCAGCTGACCACGACAAGACATCACGAGATAGTTGAGGGTCCAGCCAGCCACTACGCTATAGAATGCATAAATGAGAAAAGCGGCCACAATGCCGAAGATGCCGAGAAGTACCCAACCTTTTTGCTTTCCACCAAGAGTTTTGTAAGCTCCAACCACATTACGTTGAGAGCGGCGGCCGATGATAAACTCAGTCATCATCAGCGGGATACCGATCATCAAAACAAAGAGGATATAAACTAAAAGAAAAGCGCCGCCGCCATTTTGTCCCAGCATATAGGGAAAGCGCCAGATATTACCTAATCCGACCGCGCCACCGGCAGCCGCAAGAATAGCTCCAAGATTGGAGGTGAAACCACGAGAATTGGTGTTGGACATAGCTTATAGGGTATAGTGAATAGGGTGAAGGGTATAGTAGATAGTAAATAGATAGTAGTTGGGAAGTAGAAAAGAGAAAGGGCAAAAGTACGATTATTTTCAATTAGTTAAATAAAATAATCGAAAAAGGAAAGAAAGAACGAAAGAGTTGAAAAAGGGAAATCAGACAAGAGCTGCTACGAAATAGTAAATCATGAGGCCCACGCAGACTAGTTTCATCACAGTGCCAGTCATCAATCCGACGAAGGAGCCGGAGCCCGCTTTGAGTGCCTGACTCAGTGTCATTCCGTCTTCGGTGCTATGGGCTAGTATTTCACCGGCAACTGCGCCTATGAAAGGGCCAAGCACGATTCCCCAAGGGCCAAAGAAGAGGCCCGCCACTAGTCCGATGGTACTTCCCCAGACTCCAGCCTTGGAACCGCCTAACACCTTAGTTCCCCAAACAGGGACCACGGCATCCAAGACTTGAACCACAATTGTAATGATACCCCATATTATCAAAAACTTCCAACTGAATTGGACCTTTGAGGTAGCTTGAAGCAACCATAATCCAGCATAGGACAACGGAACACCTGGCAAGATGGGCAAGATACATCCGACCAAACCCACCAAGATGCAAATAGCTCCCAAAATGATTAGTACAATATCCATATCGGCGGCAAAGATAGTATTTTTGTTGTTGAATCGTTGAGTTGTTGAAATGTTGACTATGAAATTATGAAGTTATTAAACTATGAAAAGGGCCTTGGGCAAACTGCGTCCTCACAGTTTGGGGAACTGTTTTGTTGAAAAAAGGATGTATTATTTATCAAATATGAATGAAAATATGTACTTTTGCAGTTCATTTAAAAACCATTAGCATTATGACAAACGAGGAACGTTTTCACGAGGTGGGAGACAAACTCTACAAAATTGTAAGTCAATATCTTAAAGATCACCGTCAATATCCGACTGATGTGGTGTTAGGAATCAATTGGGATACCAAGGACATCATTATTGAGAGTCCTTCCAAGATGGATGCTTCATTTGAGCAGTTTAGCCTGGCTGAATTTATTGGCATTGACGAACAGGGATTTTTTGAACCACGACTTTTTTAACCAATATGAGGAAAATAGTAATCGGAATTTTGTGTTCCGTTATCTTCCTGACCATTTTCAGCAGTTTTACTGCGCCACCGACGCCTAAAAGTCGAGCTGTGCAGATTATGTCGAAGATGACATTAGAAGAGAAGATAGCTCAGTTGATGATTATCCGAATCAGTTCAACTGAAACAGAGGAATACAACCAAAATAAAGTCGCTGAAATTGAGAAGTACCAAGTAGGTGGAGTTTGTTTCTTCAAAGGCGGTCCAGTACGGGAGGCGGTTCTTACTAACCGCATCCAAGCCGTTAGCAGAGTACCTCTTTTCATCTCAATAGATGGCGAGTGGGGGCCGGCCATGCGTCTCGACAGTTGCATAGCCTTTCCCCGACAGATGACATTGGGCGCACTGTCCACAACCCATGACACTCTAATTTATCAAATGGGTGTCGAAATAGCTAAACAGTGCAAGGCCGTTGGCATTAATGTTAATTACGCGCCTGTAGTCGACATCAACAACAACTCCAAGAACCCCGTCATCAACAGCCGTTCTTTTGGTGAAAATCGCGACAAGGTCACCTCTAAAGGAGCCCTATACATGCAAGGCATGCAAGACGGTGGCATTATCGCCTGTTTGAAACATTTCCCCGGACATGGAGACACTGAGACGGACTCGCACTTGGGTCTGCCAGTCATCAATAAGAGCCGCATCGAATTGGATGAATTGGAACTCTACCCCTACCGGCATCTGATAGAACTCAACCCCGACATGATTATGGTGGGACACCTAAGCATTCCCGCTTTGGATCCAGCTCCCAACTCCATCTCCTCACTCTCCTACCCTATCATTTCCGAACTACTTAAGAAGGAGTATGGTTATACAGGTCTTATCATCACTGACGGCCTTGAAATGAAAGGCGTTCAAAAGTACAAAACTTACGACGGTGAAATTGAAATCAAAGCTTTATTGGCCGGTGCAGACCTTTTGCTGCTGCCTGACTACGAGACTGGCGTCATCATCCAAGCTATCAAAAAGGCTGTGGATGACGGTATCATTCCTGAGGAACTCATCAATGAACGTTGTCTTAGAGTGTTAGAGTTCAAGGGTTCAAAAGGCTTGCTTCGTACACCCAAACCTATCGACATTCAGCATCTGAAAACAATGTTGAATTCGCCTACGGCACAACAGATTAACAATGATATTGAGCGATATGCTATCACGCAAGTGAAAAATGAGCAGATGCTTCCTCTTGCAAATGAAGAATCCGTTGCATTCCTTTGCCTTGGGCGAGACAATCTGCATAATGACTACAAAAAAGAACTGAATTCTTATCATTTCTTTTCGATGTACGAATCCAAAGCTCCCTCCACCAAGGAACAGGAAGCAATTCGTCAGGCACTAGCGCCCTACAAGCAGGTCATCATTGCATACGGAGGCTCCAATCAAATAGCTGGTAAAAACTATGATGTAGACCCCAAAACAGTAGCTTTTATCCAAGAGATAGCCAATAGCAAATCTGTGGCACTCATTCATTTAGGCAATCCCTATGCACTCAACTACTTCCCGTCCTTAGAGAGTATGAAAGCAGTGCTAGTCGCCTACCAATTCACTCCACACACTTTGCGCTGCGCCGTAGACGCATGTTTTGGACGACAGGCCTGCGAAGGCTTTCTTCCTGTCAGCACAAACCATTTCCCTGCGGGCACAGGCATCACTCCAGCCAGATATTTTGACGGGCACACATCTCTTCTCCCTGAGAGTACTGTCAAGCAACTTGACCAGATGCTGCAAAACGGCATCCGCGACAAGGTCTACCCTGGCTGTGTAATGCTCGCGATGAAAGATGGACAAATCATCTACCATAAAGCATTTGGACATTTCACATATCATGCTCAAGATAAAGTGACAGTCCAGACAATGTATGACATTGCCTCCATCTCCAAGACGGCCGCAACTACTATGGCAGTGATGAAACTCTATGACGAGCATAAGTTTGCGCTAACCGACCATATTGGAAAATATCTGCCCTATCTTCAAGGCACTGACAAAGCTAACATCACAATTGCGGAACTGCTGACGCACACATCCGGATTGACTGCCTTCATTCCATTCTACACGAAGATTCAGGGCAATGAAAAATATCTCCGTCGTTACAAATCGCCTCATTTCAGCATTCAAGTGGCCGATAATCTATACCTCCGCAACGATTATCCTGACACCATGCGCTACACCATCGCGCATAGCAAATTAAAGGCAAAGCAATACGAATACAGCGACCTCAACTTCCTATTGTTGAAAGAGATGGTTGAGCAAATAAGCGGACAATCGATGGAAGATTTCCTCAACGAAAACTTCTACAAACCGATGGGCTTGAAGCGCACCAGTTTCAATCCGCTGAAACATGGATTCCGCAAACAGGACATCGCGCCTACGGAGATGGACAAGACATTTCGTAAGCAGGTGGTTCAAGGCTATGTTCATGACCAGACCTCCGCACTATTCTACGGTAACGCGGGCAATGCGGGACTTTTCACTACAGCGGAGGAGTTAGGAGCCATTTATCAGTTGGTATTCAATGGTGGTCTCTACCAAGGAGAGCGGTATCTATCCGAGGAGACAGTCCACTTGTTCACCACGATGTACAAGATGCACGGTTGCGAGGAGCGTGGGTTAGGATTCTACACACCCAAGGCCGACGGCAGCACCTCCATCCTGCCCGAAAAGGCTAGTAATCGAACTTTCGGTCATCAAGGATTCACAGGCACAGTGGTATGGTGCGATCCTGACAATGGTCTGCTCTACATCTTCCTCTCTAATCGCGTCTATCCGGATTGTTATCCTAACAAACTATCACAAAGTAAAATACGCCTCAAGGCTCACGAGCTTATTTACGAAGGCATCAACCCATAAACTCATCATGATCACTGAACCCTTATTACTGCATATTGAAACCGCCACAGAGGTTTGCTCGGTTGCCTTATCGAAAGGCGCAACCATCTTAGGTGTAGAGGAGAGTGCCGACGGTCATTCGCACTCCAAAAATCTGTTGCCGTTTATTGAGCAACTGATGCAGGCGACAGGCAAAAGTCTAGAGGAGTTGGACGGCATTGTGGTCAGCATCGGACCTGGTTCATACACGGGCTTGCGCATCGGCACTTCCACAGCCAAAGGCATCGCATATTCCTTAGGCAAACCAGTCATCACGGTAGGCACTTTGGAGAGCATTGCGCGCGGCACAGCTGAGGCGTGGGCCTCTGACGGACTGCAAGCGCCGCAGTATGTATCCATGATTGACGCACGTCGCATGGAGGTTTTTGCCGCACACTATGATGAGAATCTTTGCGAGGTAGGAGCTCCTGCACCAGTCATTGTCGATGAGGAGGCCTTCCGGACTCTTTTGGACGAACATCGGATCGTATTTTGCGGTAACGGAATGCCCAAATGCAAAGAGTTGTTGAGTAAGCATCCCAACGCTCTCTTCATCGACAAACCACTATCTGCCCGTTCTCTGCTCCAACCCGCATTAAAAAAGTGGGAAGCACAAGAGTTTGCCGACACCGCCTATTTCGAGCCCTTCTATCTGAAAGAGTATGTGGCCGCCAAACCGGTGGTCAAAGGCCTACACCCCAACCCATAAGCCAATGGAAGACAACATCACTATAAAGGAACCGGTAGATCGGAAGAAAAAACTGAACATCCTTGCCATCGCCGACGACAGCGCCTACGGAAGGGCGGCTGTCTGTCATGGCGCCATGCTCGCCGCCGTTTTCTCCGGTTCCCTGACGATTGTATCCAAATTCGGGTTTACCTACGAGGACAAGTCACCCGGCACCGAATCGGAGTCATGGATCTTATATGCCCAAAAGGTTGTAGATCATGACATCGAAACCATTGTACTTCCACACTATTTCTTCCCTGAAACGCTGTACCAATATGCCGACGAGACCAACACCATCATGTACGTTATCGGTGTTGACAAAAGCAAATCGGAGGGTTTCTTTTCTCTCAATAAGGCATTACGATTCATAAAAGGATCTCGTTTGCCTGTCATGACCGTTGGCAAGGAGTTGCCCGACAAAGAGATTTACAAGCATGTGCTACTGCCTCTCGATATCGAACGACAGGCCAAAGAAAAGGCCTTGTGGGCCGGTTATTTCAGCCGCTTCTATGAATCCACCATCCACATTTTACACAACGACTACAAAGATAAGGGACTGCGGCGACAAGTCAACGACAATATCGCATTTGTGGAGAAATTATATCAGAACTTAGAAGTCAAATGCGAACTTAACAGTGTCTCTGTCAACCAGGATATCGACCGTTACTCGATAGAATACGCTCCCACCGTCGGCGCTTCCCTGACGGTCATCATGATGACACGATATGTCACATTAGGCGACCTTTTGACGGGCAAGCGTGAGAAGAAGATCATCGGCAACCCGCAGTCACTGCCCGTGCTCTGCATCAACCAGAGAGACGACTTGTATGTGTTGTGCACATAGAGAGTTGTTTAACTGTTGAATCGTTTAACTGTTGAACTGATGATTAACGTTTGCACACTTTGCGGCCTTTGTAACTTTGCGTTAAATTATTTGTGAGCATAGTAAACAGCGCTCAATATCTTTTCACAAACACCTGTTTAAAAAACGCCTGCAACATGCTGTTTTATAGATGGAGAAAGGTTATCTTTGCAACATCTATAAAAATATCTTAAAATGTATAATATAGCAATTATAGCAGGTGGTGATTCTGGCGAGTATGAGATTTCTCTCAAGACCGCCGACAATATCTTCCAACAGTTGGACAAGAGCTTTTTCAACCCTTATCTCATTCATTTCAAGGGTTCTGAATGGACATGGAAAAATGAAAAAGGGGAGATTTTTCCTATCGATAAAAATGATTTCTCATTAACCATCCACGGACAGAAGACCACTTTCGACGTCGTTTTCATTGCCATCCACGGTACACCTGGTGAGAACGGCAAGTTGCAGAGCTATCTGGAGATGATAGGCCTGCCTTATACAGGCTGTGGCAGCTTCAGTTCCGCATTGACATTCAACAAATACTACTGCAACTTGGCAGTGGCAGCACTAGGAATCCCCATTTCGCCTTCATTGCATTTTTACAATACAGACCCCATCGATTACGATGCTATTGAGAAAGTCTGCGGATATCCTTGCTTTATCAAATCCTGCAACTCCGGGTCAAGTGTAGGTGTCACAAAAGTACACAACGCAGAGGAAGTGAAAAAGGCCTTTGATGAGGCTTTTAAATACGATAACCAGCTGATGGTGGAGAAGTTTGTGCGCGGGCGCGAGATGACTTGCGGTGTAACAGCCGTTTACGGAAAGGTGCAAACCCTCGCAGTCACTGAGGTGGTTGCTTCCAACGAGTTCTATGACTATGACGCCAAATACACCGCCGTTGGTCACAAATTGTTGACCCCCGCCGACATCAAGCCCGAAGAGGAAGCGATCCTTAGAGAGTACAGCGAGAAGATTTTCCACAATCTTGACTGTAAAGGTGTAGTACGCATCGACTTCATCATTTCTTTGGATGACGGCATTCCTTATTTCTTGGAAATCAACACTATCCCGGGACAAACTGCACTGAGCATCATTCCAGAACAAGTCAGATATAACAAATATGACCTGACGGATTTCTATACTCGTCTAGTTATGGAAGCGCTCAAAAAATAATCATCAAGACTCATAATCTATGAAAATCCAATTCAAACTAATTTTACAAGTCAGCATCTTACTCGTTGGACTGATTGGCATCATCAATCAGATGCTCGGACAATATACGGAGAAGGACATTCATGCTTACATAGAGCAATACAAGTCTATTGCGATGGCCAAGATGCAGGAGCATCACATCCCAGCAAGTATCACGCTAGCACAGGGCATTTTAGAGAGCGGTTGTGGAAAGAGCCGTCTAGCTGCAGAAGGCAACAACCACTTCGGCATAAAATGTCATGAAAACTGGGAAGGCGACACCATTCTGGTTGACGATGATGAACTGCAGGAGTGTTTCCGCAAATACAACAGCGCTGAGGAATCCTACAACGACCACTCACTTTTCCTCAAAAATCGTTCACGCTATGCTAACCTTTTCAAGTTGGATATGCTGGACTACGTAGGCTGGGCCAAGACATTGAAGGCCGATGGCTATGCCACCAATCCCAAATATCCAGAGATGCTTACAGGTCTGATTGAGCGCTTCAACCTAGCCAAGTATGACACCATCAGCATGTTAGGTGAAGGTGCATTATATCAACCGAAGAATGAGGAGATGGTTATTAGGGAAGAGCCCGCACAGGCGCCACAGTCTGTCACTCAACCGCAAACTTCCTCCGGAAAGGTTTTCACCGCTCTGGGCAGTGAGTATCCGATGGGAAGTAGTCCATTCACTTACCGAAAAGTCTTTGAAAATAACCGCACCTACTTCGTCATTGCAAAAAAAGGCGACACATACGAGACTATTGCTGGTGACGTGCAGGTTTCGGCGGCCAACATTCGTCACTTCAACGATGCTGACCAGACCATGCAACCAGTAGAAAATGAAATCGTCTATATCGAAGCGAAGTCAAAAACCAATCCCAACAAAATTCACATTGTTGTGGCTGGGGAGACCTTACGTTACATTGCCCAACGCTATGGTGTACAACTTCAATATATCTTCAAATACAATAATTTGAACGAAAAATCGATTATACATCCAGGTGATCAGATTTTATTAAGACATTAAAAAATATCCAACTATGAAAAAGTCAATTACCCTTATATGCCTGCTGCTAGTCACTCTGACTGGTTGGTCTCAGTACACAATAGAAGACCGCATCTATGACTACATAGACACTTATAAAGATTTGGCCATGAAAGAGATGGAGCTCTACAAAGTCCCGGCAAGCATCACTTTGGCTCAAGCCATCTATGCTTCAAAGGTTGGCACCAATCGACAAGCTGTAGAGGCCAACAACCATTTCGGAATCATGTGCCACACAGCGGAATGGACAGGAGAAAAATTTTACGAAACAGAGAACCATAGCAGCGATTACTGCTTCCGTAAGTATAACAGCGTAGAAGAGTCATATCGTGATCACTCCCTATTTTTGTCGCAACGCAGTCGCTATGTGAAGCTTTTCTACTACCCTATTACAGACTATAAATCATGGGCTTACGGATTGAAAGAAGCTGGTTATTCTGGCAATCCGCGTTATGCGGACACTTTGATTTCCATTATTGAGAAGTATTATCTGATGCACTACGATCGCAAGGTTGCCCAAAAATTAGGCGATACTACAGCATTGAAGAAAGTGGATGCTCCAGAGCCTGAGATGATTACAGAAGCGCCGAAGACAGTGGCTCCGACTCCTGCACCCACTCCAGCGTCGAAGCCGGAACCGAAACCAGAGCCGAAGCCGAAAGCTGAGCCCGCAACTGCATCTAACACGACCTCAACCATCTCAGAAAAACCAAAAACTCAACCTGTGGAAAAAAGGGAGGAAACCAAACCTGTGGAGCAGCCCAAAAATGAGCCTGTAGTTACCACAGCTCCCAATGAGACCAAAACAGAGGCACCATCCGCCACTGCAACTGAAAGTTACCCGTCATCTGCAGCAATGCCGAAGGCAGCATCCGTTGAGGGCAAAAATATCTTCATCTTGGATCCATATTCCGTTCCTTTCAAACAAGCGTACTATCCATACACTAGCAGACCCGTTTATGAGAACAACAAGACTCGTTTCATCATTGCCAAACGCGGTGACACATATGCCAGACTTGCTGCTGCTATGCAGATGTCCGAAAAGAACCTCCGCGCATACAACGACGTCTACGACGAGTCCGAACCTATTGAAGATGAGGTCATCTATCTGGAGATGAAGAGTACCAAGTCGCCCGTTGAATACCATACTTTGGCAGCTGGTGACACCTATCGATACATCGCCCAAAAATATGGTATCCAGCTGAAGATCATCATTAAACGTAACAGCGGAACCATCAGCAGTTATGGTGCTGGCGACCAAATCTGTATTGGTTGCAAATAATCTATTGATACACAACCATCTATGCCCAACGGATTTTATAAATTCAACCCCAAAACGCTCTCTTACGAGAAGGTGAAGCTTGGTTTCAAGCATATCGCCAAGAGAATGATATGGGTTGTCATCAGCAGCATAGCCTTCGCACTCCTCTTTGTCTGGATTGCTTTCTATGTGATTGACTCTCCGAAGGAAAAACTGCTGGAAAAGGAAAACAACGAACTCAAAGCTCAGGTTGAGGATCTGAATACCCGGATAGATCTAATGTCTGATGTGTTATTAGACATTGAAGACCGTGACGATAATGTATACCGTACAATTTTGGAGGCGGACCCCGTGCCCACTTCAGAACGTTACCCATTGCTTATGGAACGTCCGGGCAGTGATAGTTTGTCGCGCTCCGAGGCCAGCGAGCGACTGAAAGAGGCAAACAAAAAGGCTGACAAACTGATGGTCAGACTTGCCGCACAAACGAAATCACTTGAAGAGTTAGAGAAACTTGCGGACAAAAAGTCCGAGATGCTCAGTTGTATTCCAGCCATTCGTCCTTTGAAGAATATGTACACCGTCACCTCTGGTTTCGGTCGCCGTTATCATCCTGTTTTAAAAACACTTAGATCACATACAGGTGTTGATATTGCAGCTCCTAAAGGAACGCCCATATATGCCACCGCCGATGGTGTGGTTTCTAGCGAGAACCCTGGCGGCGGTTATGGTATCTGTGTCGTCATCTCCCATGGCTATTCTTACAAGACGCTTTATGCCCACATGTCGAAGAAGGCTGTCAGAGCAGGTCAACGGGTAAAACGAGGACAGCTTATCGGTTATGTTGGCACCTCTGGTATGGCCACAGGCTCTCACCTGCACTATGAGGTCATCAAGGGTGACCAGCGCGTCAACCCGGTTTACTACTTCTACAGTGACATCACGCCGGAAGAGTACAACGCCATCCTTGAATCATCCAAGAAAGTCAACCAATCCCTTTCATAATGAAGCAGTATAGACATCTCACCATCCCGCTACTTTTCATGCTGGTTCTGCTATGCACAGCCTGTTCGCAAAAAGGACGGAACGACGACAAGATGATCTTCCATTATAACGAATCCGGCGGCATCCAGACTCTAGATCCCGCCTATTCATCCGGACAGGCAGTCATATGGGCGACCAACCAACTCTTCAATGGACTGGTAGAACTTGACGACTCTATGCATATCGTCCCCTCAATTGCCAAAAATTGGGAGATATCCGAAGACGGGTGCACCTATACCTTCAACTTAAGGAATGACGTTTGCTTCCACAACACTGATTTTTATCCATTTGAAACGAAAAGATATGTCAAGGCGAGCGATTTCGTTTATAGTTTCGGGCGTATCTTGGATGGTGACGTAGCCTCGCCAGGTGCTTGGGTTTTTCAAAAAGTAAAACGGAATGCAGACGGCACGCCATGTTTCGAAGCACTTAATGACACCACATTCCAGATTACTCTCTCCGAAGCATTTCCGCCTTTCCTCGGCATCTTGACGATGAAATATTGCTCCGTAGTTCCCAAAGAAGTCGTGGAACATTACGGCAAAGACTTCCGCAACCATCCTGTCGGAACGGGTCCTTTCAAGTTCCAGTTGTGGCAAGAGGGTGTTAAGATGGTGTTGCGCAAAAATCCCGACTATTTTGAAAAGGATGAAAAGGGACAACAACTACCCTACCTCGATGCGATAGCCATCTCCTTCATCGTGGACAAGCAGTCTGTTTTTATGGAATTTATGAAGGGCAGTATCGACTTCATGTCGGGTGTAGAGGCCTGCTATAAAGATGCGTTGCTGACAAAAGAGGGTGAGTTGAATCCCGAATACAAGGATGAAATCACATTGATTACGGGACCTTACCTGAACACAGAGTATTTAGGCTTTATGCTGAAAGACAATGGAAAAGACAATCCGTTGTTAAATAAAAAGATACGACAAGCTATCAACTACGGTTTTGACCGTGAAAAGATGATGAAATTCTTGCGTAACAATGTTGGTTATGCAGGCACATCGGGATTTATTCCCATGGGTATGGAGTCTTTTAACCCTGAGCGAGTCAAGGGATACGACTACAATCCAAAAAAAGCGGCAGAATTATTGGCGGAGGCTGGTTATCCGCATGGAAAAGGGCTGCCTTCTATTAGCGTAGCCGTTTCTGCCAACTACGCAGACCTTTGTCAATATATCCAGCATGAGTTATCTGAGATTGGCATTGACCTGAAGTTGGACGTGACACAAGGTGCTCAGCAACGAGAGATGATGCGCAACTATCAGTTGCCTTTCTTCCGCGGCTCTTGGATTTGCGACTATCCGGATGCCGAAAACTATCTGGCACTCTTCTACTCCAAAAACTTACAGCCTGTAGGATCGAACTACACACACTACGTGAACAAAAACTTCGACAAAATATATGAAGCCTCGCAACGTTGCACCGACCAGGATGAGCGCAATGAATATTACACGCGCATGGACTCCATGTTGATGGAAGACGCACCCGTTGTAGTGCTTTATTATGACAAAGTAGTACGATTCACTCGCAAAGAGGTCACTGGGATGGGCATCAACCCCATCAATTTGCTAGATTTAAGACGAGTCAAAATCAGCCGCAAAGAAGACTGAACATCATCTTATTGCAAGAGAGTTTCAATCAATCCTTCGCAACCTTCTTGGACGTCATCCCATGTAGTTTGAAAATCACCTGTATACCATGGATCTGCAACATCGCGTGGTGAGTCAGTATAATCCATCATTAAAGAGACTTTATGATTCACATCTGGGCCTATTAGACGTTGGATATTACGCAAGTTATTGGCATCCATAGCAACGATATAATCATAGTATTGATAGTCGGCTTGCGTCATTTGTCGAGCCGTTTTACCTTCGCAACTAATCCCATGAGACTGAAGCATCCGACGGGCAGGAGGATAAACTGGATTGCCAATCTCCTCTGTACTCGTGGCGGCTGAGGCTATCTCAAAGCGGTCTGCTACGCCACGTTCACGCACCTTATGCTTCATTACAAATTCAGCCATTGGACTTCGGCAGATATTGCCATGACATATAAAGAGTATTTTAATCATATTTATAGTTCTTATTAAAAATCAACAATGTTGTGTCCGACAGAATGCAAAGATACGACAATTTAAGAAAGAAAAGAGGTTGGGGTGAAAAATCGAATCATGACATGTTGTTTTCTGCAAGTTTTTATAAAAATAAGAGAAATAAAAACATTAATTTAACTATTTATTGTTAAATACGAAAAATTAAAAATCTATATATCTGATTATCAGAGAGAAAATATTTTTCAAAATGCTTGACAAAGGGTTTTATGAGATTTATTTTTGTAAACGAAACAACAATAAAAACTATAACGATGATTGATGACAACGATTTTAACTTCAGGACATTTGAAATACAGGATAAGGAGATGATGATTGATTTGGATGCCGCCTCGGTCTTTGATGTCGACGTGGAAGAGATTCGCCAGGTGGTCAGATTGTATCCAAAAAAATATTCAGACATCTACAGCATAAAACTTTCAGAGAATGAGAAAGAGGAGATTTGTGCAAAATGGGAAAAGGAACCTGGACATCCAAAAGTGCAGGAAAAACCAGAAATTGCATTCTCCGTAGTGGGGATTTTCATGCTTGCCACCACGTTGAACAGTCCTTTTGCAGTACATTGGTCCAAAAAGATCGTGGAGCAGTACGCTCGGTTACAGGCCTTATCAAGGTTGTTATCGGATCTCATGGAGAGTGCTGAAGATGAATCGTTGGACAAGGAGGAGTTGATTATGGAGTGTAACCATTTGATCAGTGAAATCTTTCATGATACTTCGTTTTTCTCACACTGCAATGACGTATCCATCATGAACATACGAAGGGTGAAAGGAGATCCGGATATGAGGAGCAAGTGTGAGAGGGCGGAGGCGTAGGTAGTAAACGCCTAGGACGGGCATCACCTCCTCGAGAACAGAGTGCTGAAAGCACGACATCTCAGTAACCCCGCGAGCGACTGCGCAGTGTGGGGCAGCAGTGCCAGGGTGACCGCCGCCACTACAACATAGCAGACGGGCAGCACCTCCCCGAGAACAGAGTGCCGAAGGCACGACATCTCAGTAACCCCGCACTAGCGACTGCGCAGTGTGGGGGCATGACGACATGGCAAGACCATACCTTGCGTGTCGAAGACACGCTACTATCACATACACTAAAAATCAACTATCATGAGTTACACTACATGTTACTATCACATTGTCTTTCGCACTTACAGGAGTGAAAAAACCATCCCCGAAGAACATGAACGAGAACTATATGCCTACCTATACGGCATCGCTAAGAATCTCAAATGTAAAACTTACCGAATTGGTGGAATGCCCGACCATATACATATCTTTGCATCACTACCATCAACATTACCATTATCCTCTTTTGTTCAAAAAATCAAAACTCAAAGTAGCAAATGGTTAAAAACAAACCATCATTTTCCAGACTTTCATGGTTGGGGACACGAATATGCAGGCTTCAGCTATAGTGCCCGTGAAAGAGATATGATTGTTGGGTATATCACGAGACAAAGGGAGCACCATCGTCAATTAACGTTCTCAGAAGAATATCGGTTATTCCTAGAGGAGAACGGAATACTTATTGATGAGCGCTACTTTTTACATGACATTTAGTAGCGTGCCTCCGGCACGCCTGGTGTCACACGCAGGCTCACCACCCCACACTGCACGACTTCGTCGCTTGTGAGGGGTTACTAGAATATCGTGTCTCCGACACTAAGAGCTATGCGCACATACGACTCTGGACGGACCTCACCTCATCAGGGACAGAGTGCTGAAAGCACGACATCTCAGTAACCGCGACTGCGCAGTGTGGGGGGGGGCAGCAGTGCCAGGGTGACCGCCGCCACTACAACATAGCAGACGGGCAGCACCTCCCCGAGAACAGAGTGCCGAAGGCACGACATCTCAGTAACCCCGCACTAGCGACAGCGCAGTGTGGGGGCAGCAGTGCCAATGTGATCGACACTACAACATAGCGGACGGGCATCACCTCCTCGAGAACAGAGTGCCGAAGGCACGACATCTCAGTAACCCCGCCTAGCGACAGCGCAGTGTGGGGGCATGACGACATGGCGAGACCATACCCTGCGTGTCGAAGACACGCTACTATCAACAATAAAAAACGTATCTTTGCGCCGCAAAAGACAAATTACCATGAAACCCACTGTAGAGTACATCACCGAAAGATTCCATCATTTCAATAAGCTTTGCTTTGGTGGGGAGTTGGCTATTATACCCATTAAATTGAGCAATGCCAAGACATTTCTCGGCAAGCTTGGATTCAAGCGGCGCAAACGATTGTTCGGCAAATGGGAATATTATGATTTTCGGATGTTCATCAACACGCGTATAGAGACTAGCGAACTGGAGTTGGAAGACACTATCTTACACGAGATGATACATTACTATCTCTATTCGCACCAGATTGATGATGGAAGACCGCACGGAATGCATTTTCGCCAGATGATGGATCACATCAACAAAACATATGGACGACACATAACAATTTCTCATAGAAGTTCTGCAGAAAGTTTAAAACAGATAGAAGGAACCAGACCATCACCGCATATCTTTGCCATTATTACCTTGAAAGATGGGAAACGATTCATCAAAGTAGTTCCTCGCATCAAAGAACGGGTTTTGTCATTTCACAAGATGATAAAAAGAACGGGGAAATTGCAATCTATAGAATGGTACTACTCCAAAGACCCCTACTTCAACCGCTTCCCTTCTTCAGTTTCATTGCGAGTACAATTCTTTGACGAAGAAGAGATGAAGGAACACCTCACAACAGCTGTACATATCCATTGCGACGGCAAAAAACTTGAACTAGGTGAAGATCTATAACTGACTAGGAATTTTATTGCAATGCCTCACGCATCTTTTCAGCTAAGGAATCGACGTCAAAGCCAACTTCTTTATAGAGAGATGGAATATCTCCATGAGAGATGAATCTGTCAGGAATCGCAGCATGAAGAAGTCTAATTTGATGTAAACCATTGTCTTCCAAGAACTCAGCTATGGCAGAAAAGAGTCCGCCTTTTTCAGTACCGTCTTCAACTGTCATCCACACTGGAAAACGTTCAGCCAATTCAAGAAGTATCGCTTCATCCAGCGGTTTCAAGAAACGAACATCCAGATGGGCTGGCGTTATACCATCCGATTCCAGTTGTTGAAAGGCTTTTGACACCTGCGCCGCCAATGGTCCCAGAGAGAGTACCAGCAGATCCTTTCCTTCCCGCAGCATCTCACTTTTTCCGATAGCAATCTGTCGAGGCTCATTATGCCAATCGCAGAG
The DNA here is from genome assembly GCA_024686335.1 of Bacteroidales bacterium. Lineage (GTDB taxonomy): Bacteria > Bacteroidota > Bacteroidia > Bacteroidales > WCHB1-69 > F23-D06. The sequence continues at coordinate 46,303 of JAILCI010000037.1, forward strand.
TTGTCCTCGGCCGCGCGGATAGCGAATCACAAAAGGCAAACCATTAGCTTTAGCGTTGCTATACGCTGTAATCATCAAATTACGTAGCTCATGTTCATTTCGCGGGGATGAAATGATCAGATCAGGCACAGAACGTAAGAAAGCAAGATCAAAGACGCCCTGATGTGTAGCACCATCCTCTCCCACCAAACCAGCACGGTCGATACAGAAAATGACAGGCAATTTCTGAAGAGCAACATCGTGAATGACTTGATCATAGCCTCGCTGAAGGAAGGATGAATAGATGTTACAAAAAACGGTGAAACCATCTGTCACCATACCGGCGGCGAAAGTCACAGCGTGTTGTTCAGCAATACCGACATCAAAAACTCTTTCAGGAAATTCAGCGTCCATGATAGTCATAGAACAACCTGTAGCCATTGCGGGGGTGATACCCACCACCTTATCGTCCTTACGTGCAATTTCCAACAAAGTATGACCGAAAACATCTTGATATTTAGGGGGTTGGACACCGATTTCCGGCTTAATGATCTCTCCAGTATCGGGATCGAACTTACCAGGAGCATGATAAGTAGTTTGATTATGTTCGGCAGCGTCAAGACCCTTACCCTTTACTGTTATAACATGCAACAATTGCAAACCCGGCAGACGCTTTAGGCTTTGCAATGTCTTTACCAAATAAATTACATCATGACCATCGGCAGGACCAAAATAGCGATAACCTAAGCTCTGAAACCAATTGCTGCCTCCTAACAGATAACCTTTGATTCCATTCCCCAATTTACTGAAAAAACGGGTAATGGCATTAGAACTCTTGGATTTAAATGTAAAGAGATTCCAGATACGATTTTTGAAACGGTTATAGGCCGGGGATGCAGTAAGGGTGAGCAGGTATTTGCTCATAGCGCCAGTACTCTGGTCTATGGAAATCTTATTGTCATTGAGGATAACCAGCATATTGACATCACGATATGCAGCTTGGTTCATAGCCTCGAAAGCCATACCACCTCCAATGGCTCCGTCTCCAATAACAGCTATATGGTTTCGATTCTTATCCCCTTTCAACTTGGAGGCCATTGCCATGCCCAGAACGGCCGAAATGGAAGTGGAAGAGTGTCCGGTGCCAAAAGCATCATATTCGCTCTCCTCACGCCGCGGGAAGCCGCTTATTCCGCCATAGCAACGGTTTGTGTGAAACTGATCTTTTCTTCCTGTAAGAATTTTATGACAATATGCTTGATGTCCTACATCCCACACCAATTTGTCATTGGGGGTATCAAAGACATAGTGTAGCGCAACCGTCAATTCGACCACACCCAAACTAGACCCAAGATGTCCAGGATGCTCTGCTGTCTGTTCGATAATAAAACGGCGTAGCTCCTGACACAATTCAGGCAACTCTTCTAAAGAGAGTTTGCGCAAGTCTTCCGGTGTTTGTATCTTATCAAGATATGCTGTCATGACTTCAACATCTGCTGATAAAAGTTAATCAGTTTTTCCTGTATCAAGTTATTATTATGATGCACTGAAATAAACTCTCGGGCATTTTCGCCTATAATAGAACAGAGGTCGGGAGTGGCCACACACTTGTTAATGACAGCCACAAACTCCTCCGGGGTGTCCGCAATAAAGAGGTGTTTCCCATTCTCCACATCAAGTCCCTGTGCACCGACAGTAGTGGTGACGACTACTTTTCCCAAAGCCATGCCTTCGATAATCTTGATACGGATACCGCTTCCCGACAAAAGCGGCACTACCATGATGTCATGTTCCAACATAAACTCATTAGCATCGGGTACTGAGCCTGCTAAAACTACATTTTTATCATGGCGCTGATAGAGAGATTCGGGAGTATGGTGTCCAGCAATTGTAAAGACAAGTTCTGGATGCTCTTTCAAAATCTCAGGCCAGACTTCATCGAGAAACCATTCAATACCTTCAACATTTGGCGACCAGTTCATACTGCCTAAATGGAATAATGAAGGTGTATCGGAAGGAATATAGTCATCCTCATCTTCATACTTATCAAAGTCGATGCCAAACGTAAGCACCTCGCCTTGAGTAGCCGGAAAAAGGGAATGGAAGTATTGATAATCTGGTGAGGAAATCGTGAGGTAACCGTCTACAGACTGCAATATCTTGCGTTCGACACGTTCCAGCTGGTGAGCATTTATCTTATATAAAAGTTTCCGCAACGGATTTCTCTCATTTTGTGCCAGTCGTTCCCATATTTCGTGCTCAATATTGTGCATGCGCATCACAATAGGAGCCTTGCTGTATTTACGAACCACAGGTATATAAGGCATCATGTAAATCGACTCAATATGGACAATATCGAAAGATTCGCGCGCGAAAATCTGAGCCAACAGAGAAGCCATTTGTTTGGAATAGAAACGGCTAATTTGATAAGATGTATTAGTAAACAAGGTTTTGAAAGCTCCCCATAAATGCGGAGTAGTGTCAATAAAAACTGATTCAAAACGAGTCTTCTGTAGATAATTTCCCGGAAAAGCTTTGAGATTCACTGGATGTTTTGGCGTTTCAACAGCCACAACTTTCACATCCTGACCATTTTTCAGGAGCATATCCGTGATATTATTAATAGCCACACATCCGCCATCCACCAATGGGTGAGGGGGTTTATGACACAGTTGCAGAATTTTCATGACGTTTCTTGAATATTTTCAGATTTTTAATGTTATCAATGAATTTGGCATACGTGTCTGGAGAGAGTACAGAAGAGTCGGTAGTTGCATGATATGTGAGAAAGATACATATCGGGAAAAGGACAAAGGACGAGAGCCACATACCAAACCAAACGGGCAGCGGGCTACTCTTAGAAAGTTTCTCGCCAATAATAGAAATAGCGAAGTAAAAAGTGAAAAAGACGACCGTAATCACGAGCGGGATGCCAATACCGCCCTTACGGATAATAGAGCCTAGAGGGGCACCGATAAAGAAGAATAATACACAAGCCACGGCCAAGGTGAATTTACGGAAAAACTCAATCTGATAATTCCACATCTGATGAGTTCGAAAATTCACATCTTGATAATTATAGTTAACAGCATATGTAGTATTTCTGACACCATTTTCGGCCAATTGAAAGACGCGAGCGCGGAATTCATCGTTATAATTCTCTAACAAAGGAACTTGTTTACTAGAGACAGTGTCTGCAGCCGGATTGTTTTGGACATTTACGTTAAAGAAATACATACACTGTAAGAAAACATTGGCGGCATTTTGGTTTTGCGATTTTATATAAAACTTAGCCGTGTCAATACGTTCATTAAGTTGCCTTACAGAGAGTGCCGTTGAATGGTTCTCATAAAAACTGGCATCGACACTTTGTGCGGAGAAATCCGACATGTCGAAACGCTTATACTGTTTGTCAAAAGTAGCACGCATCAAAGGATAATGATTACGCGAATCATAAGCTCCACGAGTTATTGACGATTCGTCCCAACTGGAACCGTTGTAAAGGGTGAAGAGGAGGTAATGCTTATCAGGAGTCACAACCATTGTGCCCCTCTCCGCGCTAGTTACATTTATATTACCTTGATGTTTAGAGTGATCATATATAAGTATGTCCTTGATTGTCACTCCGTCGGGCATTTTCTTACCTACACGAATGGCGTAGTTGTCAATATCAGTATAAAAGACACCTTCCGTGATATTAAGGGCAGGCTTCTGCTCCTGGATATCAAAAAGCAGCATCTTCAGCTTTATGGAGGCACGAGGAATCACCTCGTTAGAAACCTCGAAAGCGATAATACCAATCAGGATAGAAACAAAAGCCAATGGCATCATCATGCGGCGGGTGGATATGCCAGCAGATTTAAGGGCGACGACTTCAGATCGTTCGCCCATATTGCCAAAGGTCATCAAAGAGGCCAGCAGCACAGCCAATGGAAAAGCCATAGACGAAAGCGTTATTGATGCATAGAAGAGCAGTTTTAGGAGCACACCTATCTCTAGGCCCTTTCCTACAAGCTCATCGACCCACTTCCACAAAAACTGCATCAGAAGCACGAATAGAGCCACGAAGAAAGTCAGGACGAAGGGCCCGAGGAAGTTCTTGCACAAATAACGGTCTATGATTTTCACGACAGTGGAAATCTATTAATAATCGCCGAGCGTCTCGGGCAGTTGAGCCAAAGCAGCGGCAGCCTGCTCATCATTAGGAGCTGAACCGTGCCATTTGTGCGTTCCCATCATGAAGTCCACGCCCATACCCATCTCAGTCTTCATAATGATGGCGATAGGTTTACCGTTATGAGCCAGTTTCTTAGCCAAGTTGAGCGTCATCACACACGCTTTCATATCGTTGCCGTTCATTTCCAGCACAAGCCAATTAAATGCCTCCAATTTAGCGCGCAGATTACCGAGGCTGTTTACAGAATCAACGGGGCCGTCAATTTGTTTGCCGTTGTAATCGATTGTGACGATCAGGTTGTCAACCTTATTGTTCGGGGCAAACATAAATGCTTCCCAAACCTGTCCTTCTTCAAGTTCACCGTCGCCAGTGAGAGCGAAGACGAGATTAGGATCCTGGTTAGCTTTCTTAGCAAGTGCAGCGCCGATAGCCACAGAGACACCTTGTCCAAGAGAACCGGAAGCCACTCTCACGCCGGGGAGACCCTCAACGGGCGTAGGATGGCCCTGGAGACGCGTATGCAGCTTTCTGAATGTCGCTAATTCCGAAACGGGGAAATAGCCACGACGAGCCATCACGCTGTACAGTACAGGGGAAATATGGCCGTTAGACAAGAAGAACATATCCTCACCGGCACCATTTTGTGTGAAAGCATCCGGTTTGATGTTCATAATCTCAAAATAAAGGGCAGTGAGAAAATCTGTACAACCCAGAGAGCCACCCGGATGACCGGATTTGGCGCCATGGACCATTCTGATGATATCTCTTCTGACTTGAGAGGCGGTTGATTCTAACTCTTTGATTTCCATAATATGATCACTTTAAATTTTTACTCAATAGCTTCAGAGATTTTGCGAGCGATCTCTGCGAACTCCTCAGGGGTGAGTTTAACGCGTTCAGCTTTGAAGTCAAGGTCCCCCACCCCATTGATAGGAACCAAGTGAATATGGTTATGTGGTACATCAATGCCGATAACGGCCACACCAATACGTTTACAAGGTATAGCTTTCTCCACACCACGAGCCACTTTTTTAGCAAAGATCATCATTTTACCTAACAAATCATCCGGCAAATCGAAAATATAATCGTTCTGCAGCTTAGTGATAACAAGGGTATGACCTTTAGCAAGAGGGGATATATCTAAGAAAGCAAAGAAGTTCTCATCTTCTGCTATCTTATAACAAGGGATTTCGCCCTTAACGATTTTTGTGAAAATTGTCTCTTCCATGATAAACCTTGGTAAAATTAACGGGAAACTTCCAATATTTCAAAATCCATAGCACCTGCAGGAGCCTGCATAGTAACGACATCGCCCTTGGCATTTCCAATCAGAGCTTTAGCCAGTGGGCTAGAAACCGATATCTTGCCTGCCTTCAGGTCAGACTCAGACTCTGGAACGATGGTATAGGTCATCTTAGCCTGGGTCTTAACATTCTTGACAGTCACGATAGAATAGATCAAAACTTTGCTGATATCGATTTTAGATTCATCGATAATGCGTGCCTTAGCGATAAGGTTTCGCAGGTTAGCAATTTTAAGCTCAAGAAGTCCTTGAGCCTCCTTAGCGGCGTCGTACTCGGCATTCTCAGAAAGATCACCTTTATCGCGGGCCTCAGCAATAGCCTGGGAAATCTTAGGTCTTTCCACGGCTTCCAATTGAACAAGTTCTTGCTTTAAAGCATCTAATCCTTCTTGAGTATAGTACTTAATATCTTCCATTTTTTGATTAAATATTACACAAAGAAGAGGCCTTTTACAGCCTCTTCTTTTTTATTATAAAAGAATAATTGATTACAGAGTAACTTTGATACCCATGATGTGATTGCCACGCCATTTGCTGGTGAAGCGATAAGCGTAGTCAAGATAAATTCTAGCACCGGTGTTGCCTTTCTTCAACGGGATAACTGCAGTAGCACCTACAGACGGTCCCAAGAAGAATGAGTCACCGTTAACGAGGATGGTAGTCATGACCTCATTGGTAGAATAATCGGTAGTAGTTTTCTTTGAGAAGCTCTCCAATGAATAACCACCGCGAACCATGAAGTAGTTCATGAAAGCATATTCAAGACCTACAGCGAAGATATCGCGGGAATAGGAGTTAGCGGTGAAAGCACCCATGAGGGTGATTCTGTGCATAGCTTCATCTCTGGTAAGACCCATCTCTTTCTTATCGTCCTTAGACATGTCTGCATACTCGCCTCCGAAGAAGAGGAAGTCGTAGGAAACGCCGATTGTCAAGAGTGACGGCATTTCGAATTCAGCAGAACGAGCGTCGAGGGTCTGTTCAAAAGAGGTTCCGTTGATACGACCTCTGGCAGCCAGACCGTCGCCCTTGTAACTCATAGGAAGACCGATGTTCTTCAACGTAACACCAATTCTGAAGTTATCATAGGCACCAGCAGTATATTGGATACCAGCGTCGAGAGCGAAACCAGTTGCATGAGCATCTGATACACTCTCAGTGATAATCTTCACAGAAGCACCACCTTGGATAAAGTGGTTGAACTTCTTAGCATAGTGAAGACCGATATAGGTAAGAGTGGGGCTAAAAGTACCCAGACCACCTTCAGGCTGACCTACAGTCGTTCTCTCGATGTCGCCGAAGCCCATAGAGAAGAATGAGAGACCAATCGTACCGAAGTCTTTGGCACGACCAATATGCTGAGCGAAACCAATAGAGTTGATAGAGATACCACAGTTGGATCCGACCAGATATTGAGTACGGTTGAAACCGAACTCAGTTTTCTTTACAAAAGAGAGACCAGCCACATTAGAGTAGATAGATTCGAGACCACGGATCTCGGCGACACCTGCATTAGCGAAACCACTGGTATGAGCCCAGGGGTCGATCATCAGATGGGAGGCACCAGCCTGACCGGAACGGTCTCTATTACCTGCCAGTACGCTATAGGACGTACTGACAGATATAAGAGCAACTAATGTGCAAATTATTAATGATTTATATAAATTTTTCATATTCTCGATAGTTTTACGGTATTAATAATTTTAGAAACCATTCAAGTCGGTAGGACGCATAGAGCAGAAGAACTTGAGCGTGCGCTCGCCAATACCGTCGGCTTTAACGTGGATAATATACACGCCGCTGGCGATAGGAATGTTAGCGTGGTTCTTCAGATCCCACTGAACAAATGAAGTAGTGGCATCACCTTTCGTAAGGGTTCTAATCAGAGTACCGTTAACGGTGTAGATGGAGATGGTACATTTTGCAGGCAAGTTCACGATGCGTACATAGTTCTCCAAAGCTGTGGACTCATATTGAGAGAATCCATAGTAAGGATTAGGAACGATGTTGATCTCTTCGAGAACTGTCTCCATATTCTCAGCCGTCTCAATCTTAGTAGGAGCAATATTCTTCGTTGTGAAGGAGTACATCGGATAACCTCCGTTCTCACTAGCATTAGGAGCAGAAGCGGGATCGTTGTACCAGCGAGAAGAGTATCTCATGTAAGGACGGGATACACGCAGTTTGATCTTAGCATCGCAAGCCATCCAATTATCTTCTTGGTTCATAGCCGGCATAGGAATGCTAGTCCACATCACATTGTTGAATAATTGCATCTTCATCTGACGACGAGCAGCATTGGTAAGGACTGTGTTAGCAGCAACCTGATGGAATTTAGCATTGAGCCATTCGCACTGGTCATAAGCACCGCACTCATACCAAGGATAATATTGACCATTGTACTCGAAGGAACCACCGTGGGTAGTACCGTTAGAGTTGGAGGTCTGCTCATTATCATTGAAGTTACGTTTTCTGGAAGCATTTCTGTAGTACATGCTACATGTGTTGCCGGAGCTACCGCAAACGTATACATAGTGACGACCACCATTAAGAGGTTCGCCGTAAGTAACGCTATAAGCATCGCGGAAGTTGTTATAAGCAGTAATACCCATCGGGATAGGTTCTCCAGTCTCCTCATCGAGGATAAGTTCGCCAGTCTGAGGATTGGTATAGTAAGCATATACATTCGTCGGGTTGAAGATCATATCATTACCGTTGTTCAACTCATCAGCGGAGTTTTCAGCGAACATGATGTTCAAACGCTCACCAGTTTCAACGTTGATAGCATAGCCAGGGAACCAACCGAAACCAGTTGTACCGGAATTGTCAGGATTACCATTCTTGTCCACAGAAGGAGCATTCTTCGGCTCATGGCGAACGTTTTCGTAAGACTGACCATTGAAGTTCTGAGTAACATGATAATCAGCATCAGACTCTGAGCTACCAGACTCAAGAACGAGAGCTCTTGTCCAGAGAGAAGAATCTTTTGTGAAAACAATATCAACAGAATAGAGGTTAGTCAGTGTTTGGTTATAACCAGGGTTATACGGAGCAGCTGCAATGCTCTTGAAATCATAGTACGGGTTGGCAGGACCGGAAGCAGTCTCAATGTATTGATTATCTGCTTGGAGAATCCATGCCTTAGGACCACCATCATAAGGAGATGACATCACGTAAGGAGCCCATGTACCAGAAACAAGGTCCTCGAACTGTTGATTAGGATCGATGAAACCACGAACCTTCTCATCTTCGTTCAAAGTACCAGAAGGCATAACATAGAAGAAGTCTTCAGTACGCCATTCCATATAATTGGACTCAGCACCATGCTGACCATCATTGCCCCAATCGTGCCATTTAGCAGTTGCAGTCTGTTGACCAGCATGAATCCAGTTGGACGGATAGTCACCTTCCATATCGGTTACACCAGAGAGCCATACATAGTCACCATCGTATTCGATAGATGAACCGACGACATCAACTTGAGCATACTTAGACATGTTTGCATAGGAGTATCCGGCATCTGAAGCAGCTACAAACTCATCAAGATTATCTTGATAGATTTTGAACTTATCGTTGATAATAGCGATAGAGATACCCAGATCCGGGAAGATCTCTTCGTTAGTCATGCTGATAGGCATTGAAGCTGTGGTAACACGGTTAAGCCCCATCTCAGCCAACTCATCATCGGTAACCTCATCAGAGATGATCAATTGCCATTCTGTATCATCGTTGACATCTACATCAGTCTCATTCGGTAACAACTTAATAGTATAGTCATAAGGTTTAACCTTCAACGGGTCGATAACCTTAATATTCAGAGGACCATAGTTGTTCTTGTATTGAATATCATTGTAGGTATTGTTTTCGAGAATTTTTTGGATGGACTCATCTGTCAAATCCAAGAAGAAACCACCATTACCTTGACCCTCAAGACGAGTAATCATAGGTTGGTCACCATATTGACAGTTGAGAAGTTGCTCAACGGGTTTATGAGGAATAGCAGTATAACTATGAATATTACGACGACCTGCCAAATAAGGAGTCATTTGACCGTCAAGGTTGTCTGCATCCATAGAGAATGTCTTATAATTGTTGTAACCATAAGCGAGGACTAAGAAGTAGTACTCTTTGTGGTTAACGAGTTTCTTGTTAGTACCGGTAGCGAATTTATCTTCTGTAACGGTGAAAGAGTGGGAGATGCCTTGGTCAGCACCACTAACCATCTCAGTGGCTACGGAAGCACCAACAGCGTCATTGTAGATCCAGTTAACCAACTGGCCAGCACCATTAGCGATATCGCATTGAGCAATCAAGATAGCCTTGCTAGCATCATCAAGGTCTGTAACACTTACAGAAGCTGAAGCCAATTGATAAATCTGATAACCTTCAAATTTGTAGGAACGATCTTCTTGGGTAAGAGTATCAATAATTGTCTGGTTCTCAAAGTTGTGAACTTCAATAACGGTATCAGCACCAGTTGAAGTGTAAGTATGTACTGAATCGATTGTCTCTACCAAAGTGGTAGTCTCAATAGTCTTTTGGATTTGAGGATCCAACTCAACGTAAGTCTCGTGATAGTTGTTGCTATTCGGATCATCGTTGGAAAGAAGGATAACCAATTGATTTTCGTACTCACGGATAGATACATCGGGAGCGTCAGGACCATCAAGGGTCTTGAAACAGTTCTCGAACAGAGACTGACATTTATCATCGGCAACCTTAAGGAGTTCAACAGAAGCCCATGCACCACCTTGGGAAGCACGTGCCCAAGGAATACCAACGGTAATGTAGTTAACAGCACCTGGTTTCAAGGTGAAAGGTCCAGCGGACTCGAGGAAACGACGGTCATAAGGAGCATTACCTACAGCAGCCTCAGTCCAGCCATCGGGACCATATTGAGAGACGTTAGGATCTACACCTTGGGTACCCCAGTTACAAACATCAGAGAGACCAGGGAACATGAAATCACACTCTGGACCAGTACCACCAGTAGACTGGTGAGCGTTACCACCATAACGCATCTTGGTATTATCTTTCCAAATACCTCTCAAGTAGTTGTAATACTCGAATGGTGCATCCGGGTCACCGTTGTAACCATCTTTATTATCATGATAAACGAATCTTCTCATACCGAAACGCTCGTTATCGATGATGCTATCACCAAAGTTCACACCATTGATGGCCATCTGGTCAGCAGCGTACTCACTCTCAAGGAATTTTTCACAATAACCAGCATATTGAGCGCTATCAGCGTGGAATTTTGGATTATCTCTGTTATCAGGATCCATATAAGGTCCTTGGAAGAAGTCAACACCTACGGCAGGCGGTTGGTCACCGTAAGCCCAGATTTGACCGGTACCATCGACGTTAGAACCATTGTAACAGTAACCAAGACCACGACCTACATCACAACCAATGTAGTCATCGTTTGCATAACCCAAGTCAGGGTCAACCCACTGGGAGAAGAAGGTGTTAGTCAAGGTATAGGTAGAACGGTTGATAATCTCATATGAGTAGAACGTCATGTTGTTGAGCTCGTCATTGGTTGAGAAACCGAAACACTGTCCACGGATCTCCAAACCGATAGGAGAACCATGAGACTCAGTGTGGGGACCTGCATTATCATTGAAGATCCAATAGAGGGTCTCATCGCCTTTGAGGACGTGGTCGGCATAAATCATACCATTAGAGTTGTGCCAATCATCACCGTAGTACATCAAATCCTCGGGAGTTCTAGGAAGAGCGTGCTGAGCTGCGAGAGCTAAGTTGTCTTCAGTCCAGGGACAGAGATCATTATTAACATCATAGTACGGATAGTCACCATTTTCAGGATCGTAAACACCATTTTCATTCACATCCTTAAACGGAGCGAGGTAGTAGGAGTAACCCTCATCGCCGTGAGCAGGATAGTTAGCGATATCGGAAGGAATCACGTAACCGGTAGTGTTATAACCGCTGATGTGTTGATCAACTTCAGCACGGGTAATTTTGAAGTGCTTATCGAATTTAATACATTCGGACTGAGTGGTACTGGCACCCGTAATTTTCAACGGACCAGGCCAATAGTCATCACCAACTTGTCTGAAACGAACAGCAGCCAATTTCAACTGACCATTAACGTCATAACCACCAATCCAAAGACCAGCAGAGAACATTGAGGTCTTACCGGAACCGATAGGAACCTCGTATTCAGCAGTTTCCTTAAACCACATTGTACCGCCAGTCTCAATGTACGCGCGAACGTTGTTCACCGTAAGTTCGTTGGAGCTACTTGCAGGAAGACAGGTAGCTGATTCGTCCTTCGGTGAGGAAGAATGCTGGATCACACCCTTATACTTCTCAGCTTGCACGGTGCCGAATACCATACAAACGAGAAGGAGTGTCAAACTAAGAACTTTGTTTATATTTTTCATTGTAATAATATTTTAATCTAACTATTAGAAAGAAAATTGGATACCTAAACTTGCACGGATAGGACGGCTGTAGTTATAAGGATTCTTCACACGCATTTGGTAATACCAAATATAGGACTCGGTGGAAACCTGAGCTTGGATAGCCTGTTGATACTCTGTAGCAGAGAGGTAGCCATCATCATCAGGGTTACCAGTATAGTCATATACAGAAATCACGTTCTTGAAGTTAAAGAGGTTCTGGATATCAACATAAATGGTAAGATAACCAGGTTTTGCCTTCTTAGCATTACCATCGGCATCCTTAGCATTCTTGTTGAAAGTGAATGCGAAGGTCTTGTCGATACGAAGGTCGGCTTGGAACTGCCAAGGAGTGTTAGAACCATTGATAGTACCAGAGAGCTGAGAAGCAGTACCAGCAACGATAGTAGAATAAGGAGTGCTAGAACGTGTGTAAGGTGTACCTGACGCAGCTGTGAAGAGCAATGAGAAACCAGTGTTAGCTAACCATTGAATTTCCTTGGTGGTCGGAGTACCGTCTTCGAGAATGATAGTTTTCTCTTTGGAAGGTCCTTCGTAGTCAGCACCGTATCCAAAACGATAGTCCAAGTTAAGACCGATTCTATGTCTTTGGTCGAAGGAAAGGTTTGTCAGAGTTCTCAAGTTAGGCTGACCAGCGGCCAAAATGTTCAACTGAGAAGTACTACCGGAACCAGTACCTTTTGCAAATTGCAAAGTATAGTTGGCAGTAAGGGTCAAGTTGTGGGTTCTATTCATTCTATAGGAGAATGTAAAACCTTGAACGGTACCGAAGTCGATGTTCTGGTAAGAATAATAAGTGTTCGGATATGCACCAGAGAAGCGGTAAGCCTGAATCTGATTACGTTTCTCAGAATAGTAAGCACTAATACTGATAGAAGACTTGTTACCAATTTTCTGACGGAAACCGATTTCATAGTCGATACTCTGCTGCGGTTTCATGTTCGGGTTAGAGATAATTTCACTAGCAGCGTTTCTCTTAGAGATAAAGAGGTAGTCAACCGGAGAAATCTGCAAGCTAGTAGGACGGGAAGTGATAATATTGTAGTGAGCGTAGAACAAAGAGTTGTCGTTCACGTTGAAGGAGAAGGATACACGAGGCATTACAGACCATTGAGCTTTGTAGTCTGTGAAAGCGGAAGCTTCTACCTTTGTAATAGAGTTCTGATCAAGATTGTTTTTGATGATAGGACCATTGACATAAAGAGAAAGGTCAGTCTCAGGGTCAGTAACCTCAGCACCACTAGCATCATACCAAGTGTCGCCACTACGATAACCTACGATAGAGGACTCATTGAAAACATCGCCTTGAATATCAGCCTCACTCATGTAGGTGCAATTACCAAGACTGCTACCTTGATAGTAAACAACCCAATCATCTTCAGCATTGCCGACGAATGTAAGACCGGAGTTCAAGTTGCGAAGATCTTTAACAGTGTAAGCCTCACGGAACAAATACGGGTCTTTCAACACAGATTGGTTAGCGTCGAAACGGTCAACACGTAAACCGATGTTGAAAAGCAAGCTTCTGATGGAGAACTTATCCTGCAAGTAGAAAGCCATATAAACAGGCTCGTAAGCACCAATAGAATAGGTCTTTTGACCAGTCTTAGAATCAACACCATTGAAGAAGTCTTCGATAGTGGTCTTGTTACGGTTGATTTTACCAGTATAGTCATAACCATAGTAGCTTACCAGTGGGCTTTCACCGGAAGAGGTACCTAACAAGAGTTCCTCAGCGGAGAACATGTCAACACTGAAAGTGCTAGGATCATAGCTGTCAACATCCAACCAATCGTCGCCGTCAGGATTCAAACCGAGGGCTTCACGAAGGTTTCTGTCGAAGTAGGTCTGGTCAGAAAGACTGATATAACGATTGTAGTCAACATAGTAATACTCACCATTGTTCCAGATGATAGGATTATCCTTATCCAACTCGGAGATATGATAGTTGGCTTCGTTTCTCATCAAAGTCCAGAGGGAGACAGGTCCAATACCGTAGCCACGGTAGGTCAGTTTCTCAAAGTCATAACCGAACTTCAACTCATGGTTCTTAAGAGCCATAGAGATGCTAGCCTTAACGCCTAACTGTTCGGTTTGGGACTTGCTGTATCCATTATAGACAGCACCAGGAGACTGATACATGGAGTATACAGAGCTCGGTTGGTCACCATTTCTGAGGGCGCCGAAGGTCTGATACAGAGTCAGGTCATACGGGAAACCTTCGTAGAAATTACGATAAATATCCTCAACAGGGAATTGGTTTACGAAGTTGAGAGTATATTGTGACAAAATCGGGTTTACATTGAAATTGGGGTTGACGCTGAAGGAGACGATGGAGTCGTACCAACCGTTGAACTCATAAACGTCATAGAGGTATACATCCTGGCTGTCGATGTTCAGGTGAAGCTCATCTGCGAAGGTGTAGCTTCTAGCTTTCTGAGTCTCGAATTTACCAACATAACCATATTCAAAAATTCTGTCTTTATGCTCAGTAGCATAAGAGAGGCCGTTGATACGGGTATAGTTAACGTTGATATCATACATGATGTTCTTCAAAACAGCCGTAGCGGAGGTGTCGGTAAATGCACGGTGATTCAAACGAGCATTGACACGCATGGTAGACTGGGAAGAAGTTGGGTTAAGGCTGTTGTTAAACAGAGCTTGTGTTGTGCTCCAGGATTTACCTTTTGCATACTCATAAGAACCACCCAAAGAGAGTTTCATAGTATGTTGAGGTCCAATCATGAAGTCGAATTTCAACTGGCCGAGGTAATCCCAAGTACCAGCGTTCTTTCTAACGCGCTCTTTGTGGAAAGACTCGCTAGTCAGATAACAAGCTTCCTGATATTGAACACCATATTCGGTATTACTGTAACGCAAGGGGTTTTGAATCAAGTAATCGATGACATCATCGTTAGCCATCCAAGTACCACCACGGGCAGGAGAAGCATCGTGATCGTAGGAAACCTCACCGCTGAACAAGAAACCAATACGAGCGGGATCTGTTTTCTTCTTACCTTTCAAGATAGGACCGGAAAGGGAAACAGCGCCCAGGAAGTTGTTATATCCATCGATGGAACCACGCAACTCAACAGAGCCGTGATACTCACGAGGAGCGGATTTGGTAGTAATGACTGTGAAAGAAGTACCATCACCGAACTCTGCGGGGATACCACCTTGAATCAACTGAGCCTCCTCAATGGAAGACATAGCAACGCTGCTACTACCACGAATGGTCACACCATCGACGATGGTTTTCTGACCATCGGAACGGTTACCACGGACAGAACTCATCTGACCATCAACACCGGTCACACCTTCCAAGCTGGCCAAAGCACCAGTCACGGAACGACCAGGAGTGGTTCTCAAGTTCTCACCGGTAATACGAGTAGCGGATGATGTGCTACCGGCGTCGAATACAGGCGGTTCATAAGTAATATCGACAATGTCAAGTTCACCTGCACAGTCAATAACGAAGTCGATAAATACGACTTGACCTGAGGGAACTTGCACACCGGCGATTTTCTGTGCCTTTTGACAAGTCATCTGAGCATCGGCAAGCATGTCGTACGTTCCGACTTCAACACCGAAAATCTGATACTCTCCTTTGTCATCAGACATAGCCATATTCACGTTCTTGTCACCAGTCTTCAAATAGACATAAGTGTAGGCCAAGGGCTCACCAGTTTGGTCCTTGACCACACCTTTAATGGTGGAAGTCTGTGAAAACGCCATGCTTGTGAAAAGAAGGATCACTCCAAGAGTTAAGAGTAATTTTTTAATCATAGCCTTTTATTTATATTAAACATTAAACTTTTTACCATACTATATTTTGAGAGGGCGAAAATAATAAAAATATCAATGCACTCAACATTTTTAAAATTTTATTTCAACGCCCTATTATTCAACTATATATATTTTCTTTTCAAAATTTCCGAATAAATAATGCCTTTATACAACTCCTCTTCGGAAAGAGAAAGTTCGATTTTTGGCTTCTCTTCAGAGGGGTTGACAGCATTGGCAGGAGCTGCATGAGGCTGTTGTTGGACCCTCTGCTGAGAGGCAATATTAGGGTTTGGTTGAGGGTTATCGGCCATCTTCTCGTATGTAAAATAATCATCATCTCGCGACTCTTGTGTCTGAGTGCGAGAAGTGGTGAATACTGGTTCTGGATCCTCCACATCCATATCGGGAAAATAGGGTTCTGGTTTTGCTTTAGGCTTTGGCGGGGCTTTCATCTTCTCTTCGAAGACTTTTTTCACCAACGCCGGGACACCAGATAAAAGCATTAGCACCAAAAAAATAATGATATCTTTCATAATGGTTGAAATATAATTTTATAGTATATATCTTTAAATTGTATCATTCTACAGGAGCTTTAATAGGTTTCTCTTTTGCTTCTTCATCACTTGCAGATTTCGCTACACTTTGCTCTGTTTTTTCAACTTTAGCTTTGGCAATACTGACATTCAAATCATAGCCAGTCAATAAAATAATACAGCTCCAGTTAATCCACAACAACACCGCAAATAGAGCTCCTAACGATCCATAAATCAAGTTATAATTAGAAAAATGGGAAAAATATACATTCAATATCCACAAAAGGAGAACCAACGAGATAGTTGCAACTGATGAACCGGCCGAAAAGAATTTATAATTAGTTTTGTCAACTGGAGCCAAATAATATAACAGACTAATTAGAAAATATATAGCAGCATACGTTAAAATCCACTTTATACCATGGACTGCAATAAAGTAGCCCGTATTAGTTCCAAAAATATGCGTATGAACATATTTCATAATTAGTGAAGCTGCGATAAATAGAGAGACCACCAAAAGAATAATGACAAATATTAGCAGCATAATAGCAATACTCAACGATATCTGTTTGAAAGCATTACGCCTTTTGTCATTAAAATAGGAAGTATTCATCGCCACCAGCAACGAATTGATAAGAACAATAGTGAAGTATATGCCGATGACGAACATTACAGAAGTCAAGGCTCCATATTGCCGCGTAATCACTTCCGTAATCATATTTTGAATAGCAGGCCAAACATATGCGGGCACTGCGGATTCTAAAAGTTCAAGAAGAGTCTGTTGAATACCTTCTCCGAGGAAAGCCACCATCGTAAACAACCCGATGATCATAGGAATCAGGGCTACGAAAATGCGATAGGTAATGGCAGCGGCACGTTGAAAAACGACGCCACGGCCAATAGACAAGGTGAAAAAACGCATCACATCGTAGACAGGTACTTTTTGGAGACCTGGCAACGTAATAGTCTTGGACTTGCGAACCCATTTGCCTAATACCGGCACGCGTTCCAAGTCCTCACTCCATTCATGGATCTTATCGCTTATCTTTTCCAGATTGAGAAACATAGGCGATAGATGACTATGGTTGTTTACTATGTGAGTGCCCATTCACCATTTTGAAAACTCTATAAGATAATGGTTTTCAGACTCATATCAAGACTATGAATCTGATGAGTAAAAGCTCCTACAGAAATGAAATCGACTCCTGTGACGGCATAGTCGTGAAGCGTCTCATCAGTGATGCCGCCGGAAGCCTCTGTCTCATAGCGATGATTCACGATCTTAACACCCTCAACAATCTGATCGGGAGTGAAGTTGTCGAACATAATACGATGAACGCCACCGTGTTCCATTACGCGACGAACATCGTCAAGGTTTCGAGTCTCTACCTCAATATGGAGATCCATATTATGTTCTTTTAGATAATCATTAGCCAAATCAATGGCCTTTTCAATACTACCAGCAAAGTCTATATGATTGTCCTTCAGCATGATCATATCGAAAAGTCCGATGCGATGATTTTCGGCGCCTCCCACTTTGACAGCATATTTTTCAAAATATCGCATGTTGGGTGTGGTCTTGCGAGTATCGAGCAACGTCACATTGGTGTCCTTAACCATTTCCACATATGAGTGAACTGTAGTAGCTATACCGCTCATACGTTGCATGAAGTTCAGGATTGTGCGCTCAGCTGTCAGCATCTTTTGGGCGGGTCCATGTAAGATAAAGACGATGTCGCCTTTTTTAATCTGTGTTCCATCTTCCATAAAACACTCCATGGTAATACTACCGTCCACTTGGCGGGCAATTTCCTTGGCAATATCCACTCCACAGAGGATACCATCTTGTTTTACCAAAAGTTTCATCTCACCCTGTGCTTTCGGATCGATGCACGACAGAGAGGAGTGATCGCCATTGCCGATATCTTCGGCCAGCGACATTGCTATCAATTGTCGGATATGTTCGTCTATGATCATTTTTGTATAATTATTTCAGGGGTTGAAACCGTATTGCTGACATGTAACTCTCTATCTACCAAATAACAAGAGAGCATGATAGTGTCATACGGCGAAGTATAGTTATTAATAAAGGTGGTGATAGTAATCTCGCCCTTAATGGATTCCGGCACATTGTAGCTCAGATACGGAAGGCGTGCGTGTAATGGCGTAGGCAGTTCCACTTCCGTCCAGACTCCGTTCTGCTTCTCATAATAGTTTATGAAGAAATTATAGTAATAAGGAGAGTCTACAGCGAAAACACCAATTGTATCTGCTTCATCCAGACCAATATCACCGTCACCATCTTCAAAATAGACGACTAAGTCGGCTTGGTTGTCGACGCCCGTGCCATTATCGATTTTGTCGAGACGGACGAACTCTATGCGCGGCTCTACGGGGAAGACCTCGCGATGACCGCAACTAGTCAGAGCAGTCAAGAGCAGACACAATATCCAAAGCCGGCTTTTCATCGTAAAATATTAATCCATAATAACTTTGACGCCATTCACAAAGTCGATAGACTTTTGAATCAGCTCATGCATATAGGTGTCGTTCTCCACGAAAGGAACCATCTGGCGGAATGCAGCCACAAACTCCTCAATAAACTCTGAGGACTTCAGCGGGCGGCGGAATTCCAGAGCCTGAGCGGCGTTGAACAACTCTATACCGAGAATCTTCTCCAGGTTGTTGACTACGAGATAGCACTTGGTAGCAGCGTTTGCGCCCATGCTGACGTGATCCTCTTGACCTTGGGAAGATTCGATAGAGTCCGTAGAGCAGGGCATCGTGAAAGCTTTGTTCTGGTTCACGATAGAAGCAGCGGCATATTGCGGAATCATAAAACCTGAGTTAAGACCTGGGTTCTTCACGAGGAAGGAAGGCAGACCGCGCTTGCCGGAGATCAATTGATAGATACGACGTTCGGAGATATTACCCAACTCAGCAACAGCAATAGTCAGGAAATCTAGAACCAACGCTAATGGCTGACCATGGAAGTTACCGGCAGAGATGACGAGATCCTCATCCGGGAAAACTGTCGGGTTGTCGGTAACAGAGTTGATTTCTGTCTCAACAACATCTTGAACATGTTGGATGGCATCTTTGCTGGCGCCATGAACCTGAGGCATGCAACGGAAAGAGTAAGGATCTTGCACATGTTCTTTATGGCGGCTTATAATCTCAGAACCTTGCAACATGTTATAGATATGGGTAGCAGTGATGATCTGACCAGCATGAGGACGCACAAGGTGAACATTCAAATTAAAAGGACTGAGGCAGCCGTCGAAAGCCTCGAGGGATACTGTGCCGATGATATCGGCGAGCCAGGAGAGTTTCTTTGCCTTGATGAGCAACCAAACAGCGTATGAACTCATGAACTGGGTTCCGTTGAGCAATGCCAGACCCTCTTTAGAATGAAGAGTGATAGGCTCCCAGCCGAATTTCTCATTGATGACGGAAGCAGGATATTTCTTGCCTCTGTAGTAAACCTCGCCCATGCCGATAATAGGCAAACTGAGGTGTGCCAGAGGAGCCAAGTCGCCGGAAGCGCCCAGAGAGCCCTGCTGATAAACCACTGGATATACGCCCTTGTTGTAGAAGTCTATAAGACGTTGAACTGTAGCCAATTGAACACCAGAGTGACCATAAGAAAGGGACTGGATCTTCATCAGAAGCATCAGTTGAACGATCTCTTGGGAAACTTCCTCACCCACTCCACATGCGTGAGAAATCACGAGGTTACGTTGTAAAGTGGAAAGATCCTCTTTAGAGATGCTGCGGTTGCAGAGAGAACCGAAACCTGTGGTTACACCATAGATGGGTTCCTTTTCCGTATCCGTTTTTTTGTCCAGATAAGCGCGACATTTCTGAATAGCGTCGATAGCTTCCTGGGATAATTCAATTTTCTGTTTGCGATCGATAATCTTTTCGACCTTCTCGATACTTAAAAATTTCGTAGAGATTTTGTGACGTGTCATATAACTAATTTTATAGATATTATATACATTAATAATAAGCGGGCAAAGATACAAAAAACGATGGATATTGTGTAGCGTAATTTCCACGACACCTCCGGCGCGCTAAATTATGACACGCACCTCATTGCTACCAAGCCGGGCAGACTGCCGGCCTGCCTCCACAAGTCCGAAAAAACAAGGGTAATATCTACCTCTGCACCGGATGTATGCATCACTCGT
Organism: Bacteroidales bacterium; assembly: GCA_024686335.1. GTDB lineage: Bacteria > Bacteroidota > Bacteroidia > Bacteroidales > WCHB1-69 > F23-D06. The sequence continues at coordinate 66,726 of JAILCI010000037.1, forward strand.
AAGGGCGAATCGCATTCGCCCGCGAGAAAAAGAAAAGGAGAAAATGATTATTTGCGGAGCTTCAACAGCACCACATTCTCAACATGTTGGGTGTGGGGGAACATGTCCACGGGCTGCACCTTAGCCACCTCATATTTGGGATTGAGCATCGTCAGGTCGCGGGCCTGGGTTGCAGGATTGCAACTAATATAGACCATGCGCGGGACCTCCAGCTTCAGCAACTGGGCGATGACATTGGGATGCATGCCAGCACGAGGCGGATCAGTAATGATGACATCCGGACGACCGTAATGGGCAATGAAATCGTCAGTGAAGATCTTGGCCATGTCGCCCACCACGAACTCAGTGTTGGTGATATTATTGCGGGCAGCATTCTCGCGGGCATCTTCCACAGCCGCATCCACATATTCAACACCGATCACCTTCTTTGCCCGATGCGCAACAAAGTTTGCAATGGTTCCCGTACCGGTGAAAAGGTCGTAGACCACCTCATCAGGATGGATGTCGGCAAACTCGCGCGCCACCTTGTAGAGAACATACGCCTGCTCGCTATTGGTCTGGTAGAACGACTTTGGACCCACCTTGAAACTGAGGTCTTCCATCTGCTCCATGATGAACTCCTTACCTTTGAAAAGATGGAAGGGAAGATCGAAGACCGTGTCATTCATCTTGGTGTTAATCATATAGATAAGCGAAGTGATCTCTGGGAAGGTCTCAGCCATGGAGGTGAGCATAGCCTCTATTTTTTCATCATAAAGAGAGACGATGAGCACTACCATCAGGTCTCCAGTAGAGGCGGTACGAATGATGATATTACGCAACTGGCCTTCACGGGCACGAGGATCATAGAATGTAATATCGTGATCTATTGCATATTGTTTGCAAAACAAACGAATCTCATTACTTTTGGAACCTTGCAGCCAACAATGGTCGATATCAAGAATCTTGTCGAACATGCCTGGAATATGGAATCCAGCGCAACGACGTTCAAAAGGCTCACCATCTTTATAACGAGCCATATCCTCATAAGAGAGCCAACGCATATTGGAGAAGGTGAACTCCAATTTATTACGATAGTAGTAAATCTTTTCAGATCCCAAGATCGGGTTAAGGGGAGGAAACTCAAATTTACCTAGATGACGAAAATTGTCTTCCACCTGTTTCTGTTTGTAAACCAACTGCTTAGCGTAATCAAGCATTTGCCATTTACATCCTCCACACACGCCGAAATGAGGGCAGGGTGCAGTTACACGGTCAGGGGATGGCTTACGGATTTGCAACAGGTTGGCTTCGGCGTATCCATGCTTGCGCTTATAGATCTCCACATCCACGCGGTCACCGGGGACAGCGTAAGGTACAAATACCGTGAGTCCTTCAGCGGTCTTAGCCACAGCTTTACCTTCAGCACCAGCCGACAAAATTTCCAAATCTTCTATCGTATATCTTTTAAAACCCATATTCACTTATTGAATTAAAAAATCTTAATTTTTGTAAAAACCCATCTCATCTATATATTCATATACCTTCTCGGGCAGCATATAGCGGACGGGAATATTTTGACGGATATTCTCCCGAATCACAGTAGATGAGAGCTCTATCTGGGGAGCATCCACGAAGTTAACGCGCGCTTCCGGGAAGGGATTCTCGGATGCATAACCGGGTCTCGGGTAGACATATAGAGCAAAGTTCTGCAGAATCCACTCGTAGTTAAGCCATTTGTGGAAAGTCTGCAGATTGTCGGCACCCATAATGAGCGCAAACTCTCTCTCCGGATACTTTTCTTGAAGATGCACCAATGTGTGACATGTGTAAGATGGTTTGGAGAGAGCAAATTCCACATCGCTGACGCGGAAACGGAGATCGTCGCCTATGGCGAGGTTGACCATATACCAGCGCTGACGATCGTCCAACAGTGTCGAACGTTTCTTCAAAGGATTTGCTGGTGACACGACAAACCACATCTCCTGCAAATCAGAGTGTTCCAGAAGATACTCCGCCACGATGAGATGCCCAACGTGTATTGGATTAAACGAACCGAAAAAGAGTCCTGTCTTGCGCATGACTTCGATTTAAAAAAGCGGGCAAAGGTAGTCATTTTTTTGCGAAAAAGAAAATCTTACCACTATATCATGACGGAAAAGAAAATCTTGCCATAAGGTAGCATACAATATATTTCTATTAAAAATACAATATTTGGAAAGTTAGGATATTTTTGTATTTTTGCGCGTTAAAAAAAATTAATGAATATGGATACTTCACACATTACTAGATTATTTGACATTCTCGACCATCTGAAAAAAAATCGCAACAAACCAGATATCCTCTGTGGAAAACAGAACGGACAATGGCGTAAATACAGTGTGGATGAATACATTGAGCATTCCTACGCCGTAGCAGCCGGTCTTTTAGAGTTGGGTCTGCAAAAAGGCGACAAGGTAATAACCATTATGAACAACCGTCCGGAATGGAACTTCATGGATATGGGTATCATGCTGGCTGGCATGGTTCACGTGCCAGTATATCCTTCCCTCAGCTTGGAAGAGTACAACCACGTGCTCAACCATTCCGACGCCAAGTGCATTGTAATCGGCATTGAGTCTATCTACAAGAGAGTCTCCCCGGCTTTCCCGAACCTCGTCAACAACCCTCTCATCTTCACCATCGCGAATATTGAGGGTCAGCGCAACTTCAGCGAACTGCTGCAACTGGGCCGCGACAATAAAGACAAATGGGCTCCTGTTATCGAGCAAGTCAAGAAAGAGACCAAACCGGAAGAGTTGGCCACCATCATATACACTTCCGGTACCACAGGACTTCCAAAAGGTGTGATGCTTTCTCACAAGAACTTCCTGACCAACGCCTTGACGCTGGTCAACATGATGACCAACGACCACACTGCCAACGTCTTGAGTTTCTTGCCGTTGTGCCATGTCTATGAGCGCGTCATCAACTATATGTACCAAGTCATCGGCTCCAGCATGTACTATGCCGAGGGTCTGAACACCATCGCCCGCGACTTGAAAGACATTCACGCTAAGGGCTTCTGCGCAGTACCGCGTGTCCTGGAGAGCATGTACGACAAGTTCTACAACACGGGTAAGTCATTGAAGGGCATCAAGAAGATGATCTACTTCTGGGCTTTCAACCTGGGTACCAATTATGAATATTACAACCAAGGATGGTTCTATCGCAAGAAAATCGCGTTGGCCGACAAGCTGGTCTATTCCAAATGGCGCGAGGCTCTCGGTGGTAACGACATGATTGTCGTTTCTGGTGGTTCCTCCATCCAGGCCAAAGTGCTGAAGCTCTTTACAGCTGCACGTCTGCACGCTTATGAAGGCTACGGCATGACGGAGACCTCTCCGGTTATCGCTGTCAACAACCCGATGAAGAACGAACTTCATATCGGTACTGTCGGCGAGTTCATGACTTGTATTGAGGCTAAGTTAGCTGACGACGGCGAGGTGCTCACTAGAGGCGATTGTCTCATGATGGGTTACTACAAAGATCCGGAATACACCAAACAGGTCATCGACGAAGAGGGCTGGTTCCACACTGGCGATATCGGAAAACTGGTTGACGGCAAATATCTGAAACTCACCGACCGAAAGAAGGAGATTTTCAAACTCTCCATCGGTAAATACGTGGCTCCTCAGGTAGTTGAGAACTTGCTGCGCGAGTCACTGTTCATCGACAACTGTATGGTTGTGGGCTCTAACGAAGACTATGCTTCCGCCATCATCACTGCTGACGTCAATGGTCTGCACTACTGGTGCAACAAGCACAAAATCCCGTATGAGACTGACGAAGACATCCTCAAGAATCCGCAAGTTCAAGAGCGTCTCCAAGCAGAGATCAACAAGGTTAATGCCAACCTTGCTGCTCACGAAAAACTGAAAAACTGCCGTTGGATCATCGCAACATGGTCACCGCTCACTGGCGAGCTCTCCCAGACCTTGAAGTTGAGACGTGCAAAATTGATCAAGAAATACGAACCTCTGTTGGAAGAGATATACAACCACACCGCAGCAGAGAATAAATAAACTTTCACAATGAGTGACAAAGGTTTAGCACTAGTTACGGGTGCGGATGGCGGCATGGGTTCCATCCACACCCGTACTTTAGCAAAAGAGGGCTATGAAGTCATCATGGCCTGCTATGACACCAAGATTGCCGAGCCGGTTTACAAATCCATCCAAGAGGAGACTGGCGCCACGCTGCATCTTATGCAGGTAGACTTGGGCAACCTGCACGATATCATCCGTTTCGCCGACGAGGTAAAAAGCAAATTTTCCTCGTTGAAGATACTGCTGAACAATGCGGGCGTGTTATGCCACAAGGCCAAGAACAGTGTGGACAACATAGAGTACACCCGGGCGGTCAACTACTTGGGTCACTACACTCTGACCAACGCACTGCTGCCCATCATGGGCAAGGGCACCCGTATCGTCAGCATGGTATCAATCGCCTACATCATGGGCAAAATCGACGAGGACTTCCTCTCCCCCACCGATGACGAGAAGTTCAACCGCTTCACCGCCTACGGTAGCTCCAAGCGGGCACTCTACTACTTCACCCTTTATGCGGCAGAGCAGTGGAAAGATCGCGGCATCTGCATCAACGTGGCCGACCCCGACATCGTGAGCACAGGCATTATTCGCCAAGGTAATATTGTGGTGGACAAACTGTGCGATTGGTTCTTCCGTCCCATCATCAACACTCCGGAACAGGGTGCTGCCACCATGTTAGCCGCCGCACTGAAACCTGAATTTGAGGGTGTCACTGGAGCCTATTTCAAAAAACAAAAAGTGAAAAAACCGAAGAAAAAATTCTTCAACAACATAAAAGACCGAGAACTATTGATTCGAGTCACCAAAGAGACATTGAAGAAAAACAACATCGAATTATGATCATACCGCATTATCTGAAAACTGGCGATGCCATCGGCATCATCGCTCCTGGCCGTCGCATGGATGAGAACGAGCTATTGCCCGCATTCGAACTGATGAGAAACGAGGGCTTTCATCTCCTCTACGACGAACGTCTCTTCGAGAAGGGAAACTACTGGTTTGCCGGTTCAGACGATTTCCGCGCAGCATACATCCAGTCGATGTTAGACGATCCTAACATACAAGCCATCTGGTGTATACGTGGAGGTTATGGTAGTATGCGTATTATTGACAGACTTGATTTCAGCAAAATGTGCGAACATCCCAAATGGATCTGTGGCTTCAGCGATATCACGGTCTTCCATGCTCACCTTCACACATGCTGCGAGATGGCAACTCTGCATAGCGTTATGCCCGTCAACATTACCGACAGTTCCCTTCGAAATACTTCCATAGAGACCATGTTAGCTGCTCTGCGTGGAGAAGAATTACGCTATGAATTCCCAACACACCCGCTTAATCGTCCAGGCAACGTCACCGCACCGATTGTCGGAGGCAATCTTTCCATCATCTATTCTATTACAGGTTCTCGCTCCGACCTTGACACCGATGGGAAGATTCTTTTTATCGAAGACTTGGACGAATATCTCTATCATATCGACCGTATGATGTACAATCTGAAACGTTCTGGCCGTTTGGAAGGACTTGCCGGACTCATTGTAGGGCACCTAAGCGACATGCACGATAACCCCAACCCCTTTGGACATACTGCCGAAGAGATTATAGCTGAATGTTGCGCAGAGTATGACTTCCCCGTCATCTTCAACTTCCCCGCCGGACACCTGGCCGACAACAGAGCCATCCGAATGGGCTGCCCTATGGAAATCTGCTGCACTCAAAACAGCGTCATGACAATCCAAAAAGGAAGCCTTAACACGTAGAAGTCCGATAAGGCATATACGACAACCATATCAGATATTTTGTAATCATCTAAAAATGAATTGATTATAGGGGACTTCTAATTATTTCTTCCTGATTAACAGCTTCTTATGAGCTAAAATCCGCTAAAAACGACACCAGAAATTCCCGTTTGAGCCAATTCGCCACAGATGAACTTTTTATGACAAAAATCATCCGCAACCCATTGTCATTCAAAGAATTATTTGTATATTTGCGTCCAAAATTGAAAGGACGATGAATCAAACCAAACCAACATACAAGCAGCAAGGCAACGTCGGACTTTTCG
>JAILCI010000031.1 GCA_024686335.1 Bacteroidales bacterium
ATTGAGGTCTACCCAATAGATGTCCTTAAAACATAGTCTGGATTGCGTGCCATCAAACCAAGTAATTAGAAATTCAATGATATCATTTATACCTGGACGACTTCTATCTATGCGAATATTTTTTATAACGGCATCATGCCATTGCAATTCATTGAATTCATTAATGTCTATTTTTTCCATGGCCATCTATTTATATCAGATATATGTTCTTTTTATAATAACAATGCAATTATAATCCATCATTCTCTCACTTCACCACGACCTTCTTTCCTCCTTTTATATATACCCCCTTCGGGAGCACGGAGGACACAGAGGAAGCAGAGGACACAGAGACACGGTGGCCAGAGAGGTCGTAGATGGCTGAAGTATTTACATGATGGACATCTGACTTTTTCAATGGCACAGACATTACTTCTTTGCAATCCATCTCATGGCTGTCGTAGATGACCTTGCCATCAACCGTGCAGAGTAGCAACGAATAGTAGCCACCTGTAATGTTCACAAGTAGCGGCATTAGCAATCCACGGTCAGACCCAACACCCTCCAAGATGCAAGGGCCGTTGAAAATGTGAGCATGCCAAGCTTGGCCGTCGTGTATGTAATAGTTGTCGCCCCGTTTTGTCATCGTTCCGCTACGGCCGCGGATGTTCTCAAACGTCAGAGTCATCGTCTCGTCATAGCTCATCGAAAAGTCGTACAGCAGACGGAACTCTTCAGAACCAGCCTCAGCAAACCACACCTGACGGTCTTTCTCGTACAGCGCACAGAGATATTCCGTGATACCGCTCTTGTAGTGGTTCTGCCCATAGAGTCTGAGGCACTGCTGACCGCCGACGATAGTATCGCCATCTGTGAAATACTGGAACTGCCAGCCTGCGGTTCCTGCACCATTGAATTCGGCACAATACCAAACCTTCTTGTCCTCTACCAGCGGGCGATAGTTGGCATCAACAATCGAGGGGGCAGTGAAGTCGGTGGCACGACACAGTAAACTCCCTTCGCCGTCGGTCAGCGACTCGAAGGTCAGTACATCGGTTCCAACAATATCCTGATACCTCTCACCGACTAAAATGCCCGTCTTCATGGAACCGATGCCACTTATCCATAGATCGACGGTCTTATTATTATCATCAAAGAGTGCATACCGTTTGTACTTGGTTCTACCGACGGCTATCTCATCCATCACTCGCAACTTACCGGGAAGATGTTGCTCGTAGGCTGGTCCTCCACCGAAATTCCACTTGAACGTAGAGGCGCCCCATCCGAGCAAGAAGGGCAGGAATCCCTTCTTCTCCTTTCCGTTCTCAAGGTCGTAGCTGTACAACAGTTTCTTCATGTAGAAGGCAGGCAGTGAAATCGCATATCTGACCATAGTGTCTTCTGGTGTGCAGTAGGCAAGTTTATATGCTGTATCAGAGCCTATGATTAAGGATTCTGTCAGCTTTAGCGAAACTTTGTCGGTCATACCATTGGCATGAGTGCGCACGTAGTTCCAACTGCGCCCCACCTCTAGCATTGGCAAACTGTCACCATCATTATAGATGACTGTATCCACATCTACAGAATCAACCTCCGTCGTGTCTTTATCAACTGTAGTGCTGTCCATAGGTGTCTCGTTCTGATGCGATTCGGGCTGTTCTGGCGGATCATCGTAGTCGCTGGAGCAGGCTGCGAAACCTGCAGAGAGCAGGAACAGACAGCTGAGGAGATAAACCAGTTTCTTCATTGTCGTATTGTTTTTAGGTTTACACATTATTTTTTCTTATCGCGTGGGAGCCGGCGTTTGCGGCTTTCCGTAGGCAAAGTTAGGATGAAAAAAGGTCTCGTGCAAGCATTTTAGTGTTAAATCGCTTTAACATTGTTACAGTTTTTTCGGGGGGGTAAGAAATAAGAATCCCCATGTTTAGGGCGTTTGTCGCGGTTTTACCCCCGAAAAAGGGCGAAAAAATTGTAACACAAAAGCGCCCGCCAGGCCATGAAAGCCAGGCGGGCGCAGTATCCTTTTTTGAAATTAAAAAGCAAAATTATGTCTATTATCCGGTAATCAGGTTAGGGAAGGTAAAAGAATGAAAACAGAAATTATTGTTTTATTCCCAGTTCTACATTTTTGTATTAAGCCATAAGATTTTATTGTCGATTTCTTCTAACATCTTGGGAAAAATCCCCCAAAAGTACATGTGATATAAAGCCGAGTATTGATATGGCGGTTCCCAGGTTTGAATTGTCAGTACGTTTCCATCGCCATAGACCCGTATGTAAATAGCCTCCAAATGAAATGACTCTCTCGGCATGAGCAACTGACCTATAATCAATGTGTTATTCTCAAAATCCAGTTGAGGCAGGTCTTTCTCGCCTTTATAAAGATTGCGGAGTTCTTGTTCGTTGTTTATAACAAATAATTCGCTTTCCTTATTTGGCTGAAATGAGAATGGAGATAATTCCACTGGCAAATTAGGTAAATAAGGCAACGCCTCATCGAAGAAAGCCTTCACTTCCTCGCTGACGGGTACGGTGGAGATGACGGTGTAGTCCTTTGAGGCTCCTTCATCCTGGGTGATGTCAACGCTGTCCACAGGCACTTCGTCCTGATGCGAATCAGGCTGCTCGGGCGGATCGTCGTAGTCGCTGGAGCAGGCCGTGAAACTTGCAGAGAACAGAAACAGACTGCCGAGAATATAAACCAGTTTTTTCATCTTAACTTATTCTTGAACATAATAATCATAATCAGCACTTGAAATATCA
>JAILCI010000011.1 GCA_024686335.1 Bacteroidales bacterium
AACTAGCTGTGATCGTATGATGACTTTCTTTTGTACACTAATCATTTTAACAACATATCATTATGAAACTGGAAGATTTATACTTGATTAACAAAGAAGAATGGCTGGATGTTATCAAGGACAAGTGCAAGAAAAGAGCGAGAACTCATTTCTGGGTTGGGTTGGTTTCCCTGATACTCATGATACTTTTCCTGATAGTGGTGGTAGTTTCAATTGAGCGTTTTGGACATAAGAAAGAAGATTTTGTTTACATCTTGACGCTATTTTTATGGGCCCTTATGTCAGGCAGGTGGGTTCTAAAATCTCATAGCTTTTTAAAAACCATCGACGGTCTCGGCACTCCAGAACAGCTATTGAACAAGTTCAAAAAGTACGTTAAAGACAAAAGTATCATCTGGACGATAGGACAATTAATATTTTGCGGGTGGTTTGCTGGTTTCGTATTTTTTTCCTCTGCTTCGGGGATTATGAAAGTGATTGGTTGGATCGTCGTCTTAGTCTCCGCTATAGAGAATATTTACAGATTAATACGCGGTAAATATAGTGTAGGCTACAGTGACGTGGACATCACCCGTCGTCTGCAAGAACTCATCGGGGAAGAGTAACCTCATTCCCCGTCTTTTCAAGGTCTAATCGGCTGATCGACTTATACCAAAATTATAAAAGTCAGGACGAGTACCAGCGCCTCATGAACAATAAAAACGTGATTAAGTGAGCGCAATGCCATGCTTGCATGGGCATTGCCGAACGAGAACGATTTATCCAAATCACCGAAATCTAAGTGAAAATAAGTGTTTATCGAAATTAATTTGCTACCTTTGCCTACGTTTACTAAAAGACAAATCGGAATTTATGCTAATCAAAAGAATATTCATCACAATATTAATATTAACCGCGTATTTCTCACAGGCTTACGCGCAGATAACAGAATCCATGAATGAAGATAAAAAAGAAGTTCTTCCCCAGTATTATTACTCGGAAGAGGAAATGGATAAGGTCTCTGCCTACATTGAGAAGCAATATGGGATGTATGATTTAGTGGCCCATGAAGAAGTTTCCCCCGACATACATTGTGATATTGTTGTCATCCTGCCTACAGAGGAGCAACCCTATTACAAACTTGTCACAATGGGAGCAGGGGCATATATAATGGATGTGCCAGAGGGCTTGAGGTCATATGTTTGTGACAGGGCAGAATATGTCATCTTCCTTCCCCAAAATTGGAATCTGGAATCAGATAAGGAAGAAGACTACTGGCCTATCAGAATGCTTAAATTCATTGCACGCTTGCCTATAGCGGCTGAGGACTGGCTTTGTGAAGGCCATGATGTTCAGTTGATTGAGGATGGAAGCACTGTGGCAGAAAACACGGGATTTAATTCCTGTGTACTTATGCCTTCCATAGGAAAGGAAGGACAGGTGGTAGAACCTCTCAAATTGGGCCTGAGCGGAAAGAAAGTGGCTTTCTACCAACTGTTCCCTTTATACCCGGAAGAGTTGAAATTCAAACTAGAACATGGTTATGATGAACTGGTCAAATTATTCGAAAAAGAGCCTCTAATCGTCAATATCCATCGGAGGAATTATTGCAATGAATGAATAGGTTTGACGTGTAAATTCCAATTTATCTGTGTGGAACAGAATAATAGAAACTGAATATAAAGGTCTTGGCAGAGACTAGAGCCGTGACTCGAAACACTCCATAGAAGAAATATGAAGAAAATAATGTTTTTGATGGCAGTTGGTGTGATGTGTCTGACTGCCTGCGCCCAGAAGAAGGGCGGCGAGCGTGGTCCGCGTCAGGGTGGCCACATGGTGATTAACAAAGATTCTGACAGCGTTTTCGTGGCATTGAAGCAGGAAGCACTGGGCAAGTTCAAGCAACTGACGTTCAACGACCAGCAGACAGGCAAGACGATGGAGTATAATCTGCTGATTCCCGAAGGTGCAGAGGCAGGTCAGAAACTCCCTTTGGTACTCTTCATGGCCGATGCCAGCACCGCTGGTAAGGAGGTGACGGCTCCGCTCACGCAGGGCTACGGCACTCTGGAGTTTGCCTCCGACAGGGATCAGCAGCAGCATCCCTTCTTTGTGCTGGTGCCGCAATACACCGACTGGGCTGTGCAAGACGACTGGAGCACCACCGACGAAGTGGAGATGACCATCCGTCTGCTTGAAAAGGTCTGCAAGGAATACAACGTCGATACTAACCGACTTTATACCACCGGTCAGTCGATGGGCGGCATGATGTCGTTCTACTTCAACATCACCCATCCCGACCTCTTTGCCGCCTCGCTCTTCGTCAGCAGCCAGTGGGACACCTCGAAGATGCAGGACTTCGGCAAGAAGAAGTTTTTCTACATCGTGGCAGGTGGCGACCAGAAGGCATCGGGTGGCATGAGAGACTTGGCAAAAGTGCTGAAAGAGAACAATGCCCGTGTTGATTCTGCATCATGGAGCGCCAAACTTCCCGCTCAGGAGCAGGAGCGACTGGCAGAAGAACTGATTGCCCGTGGCGGCAACATCAACTTCATCAAGTGGGAGGCAGGCAGCGTACTTCCTGAAACAGGTCGAGCCATGGAGCACATGGCATCGTTCGACTACGGCTACAAGATTGCCGCCGTCAGGGATTGGCTGTTCAAGCAGAGTAAGGAATAGATTTCGAAAAGACAAACAGATAAATCGAAATTTAATAGATATGGAATTACAAACCCAAAGATTGTTGCTGAGACCTTGGCAAGAGGATGATGCTGACGAACTATACAAGTATGCCAAAGAC
>JAILCI010000040.1 GCA_024686335.1 Bacteroidales bacterium
CCACAAAACATATGGGGATGTCTATGCCACCGCTTGCGAGTCATTCACTTGGCACGGGGAGACCTACACCCAGACACCGACTGTGGATCCAACCTTCACCATAAACGGCGGCAACCACAATGGATGTGACTCTATTATCACTCTGCACCTGACCATCAACCATCCCATACATCAATCCTATACTGAAACCGCGTATGACACATACACATGGACCGAAGGAAACGGTACGACTTACACTTCATCCGGAACATATTTTTACACACATTTGGACAATAATGGCTGCAACCAGGTTGACACGCTCTATTTGACCATTTCCTACACCTCTTCTCAGGAATTTTCCGCGATTGCATGTGAATCATACGAATGGGATGGGTTAACATACTACGAAAGCGGAAACTATGAGAGAGAATACAACGACATTCATGGTGCGGACAGTACCATGATCCTTCATTTGACCATCAATCACGGCACACATAATACTACAACAGAGACAGCCTGCGAGAGTTTCATATGGCATAATACAACCTATACGACCTCTGGGACTTATACGTACGAATACAACAATGAGTATGGTTGTGCCAGCGTCGACACTCTGCATTTGACCATCAATCATGGCACACATAATACGACTACAGAAATAGCCTGTGAGAGTTTTATATGGCATAATTCAACCTATACGGCCTCTGGGACCTATACGTATGAATATAACAATGAGTATGGTTGTACCAGTGTGGACACCCTGCACCTGACCATCAATCACAGCACACACAATGCCTTCACGGAAACTGCCTGTGAAAGCTATTCATGGCACGGACAGGTCTACATAGCTTCAGGCACCTACACCTATGCATACAACAATGCTGAGGGTTGCGCTAGCGTCGACACTCTGCATTTGACCATCAATCACGGCACTCATAATACAACAACAGAGACAGTCTGCGAGAGTTTCATATGGCACAATACGACCTATACAACCTCTGGGACGTATACGTACGAATATAACAATGAGGATGGTTGTGCCAGTGTGGACACTCTGCACCTGATCATCAACAATCCCGTACATCAATCTTACACTGAAACTGCATACGACACTTACACCTGGACAGAAGGAAACGGCACAACATACACTTCTTCCGGGACCTACCTCTACACACATCTGGATGTCAATGGCTGTAACCAAACTGACACATTACATCTGACCATCTTTTACTCATCTTCCAATGAATTCTCAATGACTGCCTGCGAATCATACGAATGGGATGGGACAACTTATTATGAATCTGGCGACTATGAGAAACTATACGCCGATATCAATGGTGCCGATAGCACAGTGACCCTGCACCTGACGATCAACCATGGCACGCACAATGTGGAGACTGAGGTTGCATGCGAGAGCTTCAGTTGGCATAATATGACCTATACGACCTCCGGGACCTATACGTATGAATATGAGAATGCAGAGGGTTGTGCCAGTGTGGACACCCTGCACTTGACCGTCAACTATGGCACGCACAATGTAGAAACTGAGATCGCATGCGAAAGCTACACTTGGCATGATATGACCTATACGACATCCGGGACCTATACGTATGAATACGACAATGCGGAGGGGTGCGCCAGCGTAGACACTCTATACTTGACCATCAACTACGGAACGCACAATGTGGAGACTGAGGCTGCTTGCGAGAGTTTTTTGTGGCACAATACGACGTATACGACCTCTGGGACCTATACGTATGAATATGACAATGCAGAGGGGTGTGCTAGTGTGGACACACTGCATTTGACCGTCAACTATGGCACGCACAATGTGGAGACTGAGGCTGCTTGCGAGAGTTTTGTGTGGCACAATACGACGTATACGACCTCTGGGACCTATACATATGAATACGACAATGCGGAGGGGTGTGCCAGCGTGGACACTCTGCATTTGACGGTCAACTATGGCACGCACAATGTGGAGACTGAGGCTGCTTGCGAGAGTTTTGTGTGGCACAATACGACGTATTCGACCTCTGGGACCTATACATATGAATATGACAATGCAGAGGGGTGTGCCAGTATGGACACATTGCACTTGACTGTCAACCACAGCACGCACAATGCGGTAACTGACACGGCTTGCGAAAGCTACACATGGCACGGGCAGACATATACGACCTCTGGGACCTATACATACGAATACAACAATGCTAATGGTTGTGCCAGTGTTGACACACTTCATCTGACTGTCAACTACGGCACGCATAACGTTGTGACTGACACGGCTTGCGAAAGCTACACATGGCACAGCACGACCTATACAACCTCCGGAACTTATACGTACGAATATGACAATGCAGAGGGGTGTACCAGTGTGGATACACTACACTTGACCGTCAAATATGGCACGCATAATGTAGAAACCGAAGTTGCCTGTGAAAGCTTTTTATGGCACAATATGACCTATACGACCTCTGGAACCTATACATATGAATATGACAATGCAGAGGGTTGTGCTAGTGTGGACACGCTGCACTTGACTGTCAACCACGGCACGCACAATGTGGTGACTGAAATCGCCTGCGAAACCTATGAATGGCACGGGCAGACATATACGACCTCTGGGACCTATACGTATGAATATGACAATGCAGAGGGGTGTGCTAGTGTGGACACACTGCATTTGACTGTCAACCACGGCACGCACAACGTGGTGACTGACACGGCTTGCGAAAGCTACACATGGCACAGCACGACCTATACAACCTCCGGAACTTATACGTACGAATATGACAATGCCGAGGGGTGTGCCAGTATGGACACATTGCATCTGACTGTCAACCACGGCACGCACAATGTGGTGACTGAGATCGCCTGCGAAACCTATGAATGGCACGGGCAGACATATACGACCTCTGGGACCTATACGTACGAATACAACAATGCAAATGGTTGTGCCAGTGTGGATACACTGCACTTGACAATCAAACACGGCACGCACAATGCGGTAACTGAAACGGCTTGCGAAACCTATGAATGGCACGGGCAGACCTATACGACCTCTGGGACCTATACGTACGAATACAACAATGCGAATGGATGTGCCAGCGTGGATACACTGCACTTGACAATCAATTATGGCACGCACAATGTGGAAACTGAAGTTGCCTGTGAAAGCTTTTTATGGCACAATATGACCTATACGACCTCTGGGACTTATACGTACGGATATACTAATGAGATTGGTTGTGCCAGCGTGGATACGCTGCACCTGACAATCAATTATGGTACGCACAATGTGGAAACTGAGGTTGCCTGCGAAAGCTTCACTTGGCATAATATGACATATACGACTTCTGGGACTTATACGTACGAATATAACAATGCTAATGGTTGTGCCAGTGTGGACACACTGCACTTGACAATCAATTATGGTACGCACAATGTGGAAACTGAAACCGCTTGCGAAAGCTATACCTGGCACGGCACGACATATGAGGCCTCAGGAACTTATACGTACGAATATGACAATGCGGAGGGCTGCGCCAGCGTGGATACGCTGCATTTGACTCTCAACTTTCCAACACACACTTCCATAACGATCTATTACTGTAACGAATTTACCTGGAACGGTCATACATATTCAAAGAGTGGCAGCTACACCTACGCGCATCCTGATGAAAATGGATGCGAGCAAGTGGATACTTTGCACCTCATTTATGTGGACACCAACATCCAAATAATTTCACTAACTCACAATTTCTGTGATGAGGAAACTGCCATTTTGGAAGTTCAATGCGAGTTAACCGACTACCTCTGGAATACTGGTGAGACATCAACAACCATCACTGTAAACGAAGCAGGTACCTATTCAGTCACGGCTTCACAAGGGGAATGTGTGATTGATGCGGAAATCACAATCAGTCCATGTGAGCATCCTCTGCTACTGCCAAATGCTTTCACGCCCAATGGAGACGGATTAAACGACCATTTCTGCATTCCTGAAGGATCTTTGGGGCAAGTACAGGACGAAGACTTCCAAATATACATCTACAACCGATGGGGAGAACTTGTGTATTCCTCAATCAACAAATACTTCCAATGGAACGGTGAGTACCGTGGGACAGTATACCAAGACAACATCTACAACTACATTATCTACTACAAAAACATCCACGGAGCCCCACGCAAGGTGAATGGAAGTATTACGGTACTGAGCAAATAGAATTAATAGTTTTCAGTTCTCAGTTTTCAGTTAAAAAGAGGAATCCGGGATAATACTTTTAGACAATTAAATAACTCACCGATTCAACGCCTCCGGCAGCGTAAAGACAAACTTCAAACCCCCATTGGTACGATTACTGACGGAAATCGTACCTCCATGGAATAACACTGCATGTTTGACAATAGAGAGTCCCAAACCCGTGCCTCCTTTCTGGCGCGAACGGCCTTTATCTACACGATAAAAGCGTTCAAAAAGTCTGGACAACTTATCCTCCTCTACTCCACAGCCATCATCTTCAAAACTTATACGGTAAAAGCCTTGTTCGTGCGATAATAAGGTGATATAGATATTTTTTCCACCTGAATAGGCCAAGGCATTCTCCGTCAGATTTCGAAAAATAGAACTAATCAACGACGGATTGCCATAGACGACAATGCGCTCCTTTATATCCAAGTGCAACTTCATATACTGTTCATCAGAAAGAGCTTCCAACTCGTCAGAAATCTCTGACAAAATAATATTAACCACGACCTCTTCGCTGTCTATCAGCTGACTGCCATCCTCCATGCGAGTAATAAGTGACACATCAGACAAAAGACGGCGCAAGCGCTCGGTGTTGGCGTAGCAACGTCCAATTAGTTCCTGCCGCTTTTCTTCGCTCAATTCAATACCGGAGAGCAGTGTTTCCAAGCAAACCTGAATAGAGGCGACCGGCGTCTTCAGCTCATGATTAAGATTATTCGTCAGCTGTCGCTTGTGTGTATACAATTTGACAATATGTTGTGAAATGGATCCTAACTCATCATGAGGGAAAGATTCGGTTTCATCAAACGATTCCCCTCTCTCTGCCTTGGCTGCAAATTGATTTAGACGTTCTATAGTATTACCAATCCGCCGGGTTGCAAAATAGGCAATAACACTCATAAGAATGCTGAACATGAAGATAGCCCATAGAAAAGCCCAGTCGGCACGCAACAGCTCTTTCAAAGGAGCATTATAGGGAATGGCCGACCTCATAATAAAGTATTCGCCTTTAGTTGCAGAATAAAAGTAAAGACGTCCATCACTATCTGAGTGTCGGCTTATGTTGTGACCGGAGCCATATTTAAGTGCCTGTGATATTTCGGGACGCTTGAGATGGTTGTTGAGCGCATCCGGTGACAGAATGTTATCGTAGATTACTTTTCCCGTAAAGTCAATGAGCGTGATACGCAAATCTTCAAAAGGCTGTTCACGAGTGTTTAAAACATCCAAACTGTCATATTCCTTTCCTATATCTTCAAGGAGATGCTGGTTGTAAATCTGCAATTGGGCATCGAGAACTTCCGACTTGCACTGTTTTTCCCGATAATATTGAAAAACGGCAAAAAAGATAATCATGCTCCAAGAAAAGGCCAAGAGCAAGAGGAAAAGCCGCTTATGATAAGATAGTTTAATTCCGGAAGCCATAACCAAAACCTAAACGTGTGATAATATATGAACCGTAATGTCCAATTTTTGATCTTAATCGTGTAATATTTACATCTATAGTACGTTCGAGAACAACAATATTATTCCAGATGCGGTGAACCATTTCATCACGCGAATAGATTCTGCCGGGATGAGCCATCAGAAAAGCCAGAATCTCGAATTCGGTTTTAGTCAATTTAACCTGTTCTCCATCCACGAAACATTGCTTGAGATCCATATCAAGTTGCAGACCATCGACCTGCAACACTGACACTGGTTCTTTCACCGCCTCATCTTGCTGACGTGTAGAACGGCGCAAGACACTCTTGACACGAGCAATCACATTACGGACAGTATAGGGTTTCATGATATAATCGTCGGCGCCAAGATCGAGCCCTCGAATCATGTCATCTTCCGTATCACGAGCCGTACAGAAAATAATCGGTATCGACGCCGTCGCAGGCTGGGATTTCAAAATCTTCGCCATCTGGATGCCGCTGATCTCACCCATCATGATATCGAGCAATATGAGGGCATAACCTCTTACGTCATAGGTCAATGCCTGCTCGGCGCTGTTGGCAATATCCACCTCATAACCCTCGTTCTGAAGGTTGATTTTCAGGACTTCGCACAGGGTCTCTTCATCATCTACAACCAATATTCTCTTCGGATCCATAATTTATAATTTGGGGGCAAAATTACAGAAAATACATAAAAGAATAGGTCCATCGTCAATATTTAATCGAATCGTAACACGAAGGGGCGAATAGGGCGAAAGCATTTCGCCCCAACGGCGTTTTACGAAGGGGCGAAATGCTTTCGCCCTATAAATAAAATTTCGTAAATCCCCTCAAAATATGGCGCAGGCAGCTGAGAATCTGCTCTGTTTCCTGAATGATATTGAGATAGACGATAGTAGATTCGATGTTGACAGTTTTTTTCTGCATAGAGTCAATGACCTGTTTTCGGTAGTCAGAGAGTTCCCGTTGTATCTGCTTTGTCTGTTCACGCAATAGTTTTGTGTCTCGCTCATTAAGTTCTGAAGAAGAGATCAGGTTCTCCGCCTCTTGAAAGAGTTTTTGAATCTGTTTCCTAAATCCTTCAAAAGAAGATGAGACCTCTTTGGAAACTGGCGTGAAATTATTGCCCACATGCTCGCAACAGGGATCATTGATACGCTTAAGGCAGTATAGCATCTGTTCTAGCGAGCTGTTGGAGAGAAAATACCAAGTGTTTTTCTCCATAGCGAGGACAGGGTCTATCTTGCGAAGACCGATAATCTCGCGTCGTCGTTGACGCTTCAGCTGTTTGCGAGCTGTCTCGATCTCATGTACTGCCTGACGCAGTGGTCCGTACTCTTCATGTAGAAAAGCCTCAGTTACTTTTTGGAAACAGTTGATGGAAAATTGCAGCTGGTTAACGGTACTATATCTAACCTGCATCTTTAACAGTTCCCAGCGCTCTGACAGGTTCTGCGTACGATTCAATTGTTTGAAAAGGAGATCAGACTCATCAACCCTATGACTCTCCTTAAACTTCGCTTGGCTGCGAAAGAGCAGGAAAACAGCAATGGCGATGGCAATGACCATACCCACAAAGGAGCTGAAGAATATGGCTGTTGTGATGAGATAGCACATGATAAAAGCTGCTCCTGCGGTGATGAACCAACCACCTATGACACTCAACACGCCCGTGATGCGGAAGACAGCACTCTCACGGCTCCAAGCCCTATCGGCCAGACTCGAGCCCATGGCCACCATAAAGGTGACATAGGTAGTAGAGAGTGGCAATTTCATACTTGTGCCGACGGCCACGAGGAGACCCGCAACTACCAGATTGACAGCTGCGCGGATCAGGTCGAAAGCCGCCCCTTCGGGAAGCACTGCGTCATTGGCGTTGAAACGGGTATCTATCCATCGGCCCACACGTTTGGGAATGACATTCGCTATCGCAGTTGCAGTCTTCTGTGTGGTACGAACTACCACACGAGCCACGACACTGGAGCCGAACATCTCATCTCCCTCATCCTGACGAGACAGGTCTACAGAGGTCTTCACCACATTCTGAGCTTTTTTTGAAAAGACTAGTGACAGAACCATCACCATACCTGCAATCACCAGAAATATTGTGGGCGTATGGGCTGACTCCATCAATGAGACCATCATAAAATCTGAAGCATCAGTCGCACCGCTAGCCGCGAAGTCGGTATATGAGTCGAGAGCTGTCAGAGGCACACCCACAAAGTTAACGAGATCGTTACCCGCAAAAGCCATGGCAAGCGCAAAAGTGCCTAAAAGAACAACAAACCGCAGCACTGGCAATTTCAAGGCACTCAAGGCCGTCATAATAGTTGAAAAGAGCACGAAACCTCCTCCCAATATCAGCCAAGTATACTCATTGATAAACTCCTTCAGTTCAGGCGTCATAATCGTAGATCCCTTCAATCCATTAATCAGCAGAAACCAGACAATACATGTGACGGCGATACCAGCGAAGATTCCAATCTTCAGCGACGAGCCCAACAGACTTCCCATATTGCCCTTAGCATCCGTAGTTTTCCCATTAACACGATAGGTAAAGGTAAATACCAATCGGGCAATCCATTGTACGACTATTCCTATCACAAAAGCAATCGCCACACTGAGGAATATACCAAGTATCACACTAAGTGCCTTCTCGGTATTAAGGAGGTCACCCAACGAGAGAGCCATTCCGTTAGCGTCGGTAGCACCGCTGATTATCTTGATTACTGCAATGCCAAATGCTCCACCCAAGAGTTCGAACACCATGCTGACAGTAGTGGATGTTGGCATCCCGAGTGTATTGAAGATGTCCAACAGGATAATATCTGTCACCATTACGGCCAGAAAGACACACATCACATCATAAAATGAGAAATATACCGGCATCATAATGCCATGTCGCGCCACATCCATCATACCATTGCTCAACGATGCTCCGACGAAGATGCCTATTGCTGCTATCAAGACAATCGTCCTATAACTCGCCACTTTAGCGCCGATAGCAGAGTTAAGAAAATTGACCGCATCATTGCTAACCCCAACTACGAGGTCAAAAACAGCCAGAAGGATCAGCAATATTACAATTCCAACAAATAACGCATTCATTCTTAAATCTTATAGAATATCATAACAAATAGCCAACAATAATCTCATGATTGGCGCGCAAAACTACAGAAAAGCCGACTAGGAAGAAGCCCTTCACTGTAGATTTAATCGAATTGTAATCGGTTGGTGACCGAAATGTAATTCATCAAACGATAACGGCACTGAAACAGCTTTGAAATAGCTGCAAGGTATTTTTGCCGCATCAAATTTTAAGAAAAAAAGCTATGAGAAAATTGATTGTAATGGTTCTATTGATTTGCAGCGGAATGATTGCGTTTGCTCAGAACGAAAATGAAGAAAAACAAGGTAAGGCCATCATTAATGTGTTTGGCAATTTTCACACTGAAATCGGAAACGGATGGGATGATCGCGGTTTCGAGTTGGACCGCAGCTATCTGGGCTACCAATACAAGTTCAACAACGGGCTCTCCATCAAAGGTGTGATGGACATTGGAAAATCAAGCGACGTTTCCGACTACCACCGCATCGCATATATAAAGAATGCTATGATCTCCTGGAAGAAAGGCAAATTCACACTCAATGGAGGTTTGATATCCACCACTCAATTCAACTTCCAAGAGAAGGCTTGGGGATATAGGTATATCATGAAATCTTTCCAAGACAAATATAAATTCGGCAGCAGCGCCGACCTGGGTTTATCAGCCGCCTATAAATTCTGCGACTGGGCTTCAATGGATGCCATCATTGTCAATGGTGAAGGCTACAAGAAAATCCAGCTGAAGAGCGGTCTTAACTACGGTTTAGGCGTCACTTTTACACCTGTAAAAGGCTTTAACATCCGTCTGTATGGCGGTATCAACGAGGGCACAGAAGAGGATCAAAAGGCCAAATGGAACGGTGCTGCTTTTATTGGCTACAAGAACGACTACCTTTCGGTCGGTGCAGAATACAACTACATGAGAAACGACGGTTATAACCCAGGCACTTTCAAGCATGGCTACTCCGTCTTTGCTGCGGGTAAAGTGTCAAAACGGGTAGACATCCTCGCACGCGTTGACGATCTCTACACCAGCTCTGAAAATGGCGAGTTGGACTGGATTATTGGCACGCAAGTCAAGCTGGGAAAATATGTCAAGATAGCTCCCAACTTCAGAATGAGCATACCAAAGGCCGACGGAGAGCCCTATCGCTACTCAGCATATATCAGTTGTTATTTCGGATTATAAACATTTACCAAATTTTATAAAAGATGAAAAAAATGATTTTAATGATGGTATTAGCCATCGCCGCAGTGATGATGTCCTGTGGCAGCAAAAGCAACGGGCAGAGAGAAGCCCAAGAGTTATCAGGCGCAGGCGCCACTTTCCCACAGCCTTTCTACAATGCTGTATTTGAGAAATTTGCAGAAGTACATGGAGACATTGTGGCCTACGGTGGTGTCGGCTCCGGAAGTGGTGTCCGCAACCTGAGCGACAAAATCGTCGACTTCGCAGGTAGTGATGCCTTTCTAAGCGACAAAGAGATGAGCGAGATGGATGCTGTCATCCACGTACCCACCTGTATGGGAGCCGTCGTGTTGGCTTACAACCTTGACGGTGTGGAAGAGTTGAACCTCTCCGGCGAATTAATTGCAGACATCTTCGCAGGCAATATAACAAAATGGAATGATCCACGCATAGTAGCTATGAACCCTGACGTTCAGCTGCCCGATGCAACTGTCATTCCCGTTTACCGTTCCGACGGTTCCGGCACAACGTATGTCTTCACCGACTATCTGTCAAAAGTCAGCGAGTCATGGGCTTCCAACTATGGTGCTGGTAAGTCCATCAGTTTCCCGGTTGGTCAGGCCGGCAAAGGCAACCCTGGTGTGGCTAGCATCATCGCTGAGACGAAGAACGCCATCGGCTATGTGGGTTCAGAGTATGCTTTTGCTCAGAATATTCCGTATGCAAGCGTCCAGAATCAGAATGGCGAGCTTGTAAAACCGACAGCAGAGTCCATCTCAGCATCGGCATCAGGTTCCATTCCAGACGACACGCGCACTTCCATCACCAACTCCGACGCGTCTGGCGCCTACCCTATCAGCTGTTTCACATGGCTCATCATCTACAAAGAGCAGAACTATGCCAAACGCACCAAAGAGCAGGCCATTGCGACCATCGACTTGCTCCAATACGTACTCTCTCCTGAAGCCCAAAAACTGGCATCTGAAGTACACTACGCTCCCCTGCCAAAGAAGGCTGTGGATTTGAGCTTGCAAAACTTAAAGGCTGTAACCTTTGACGGAGAACCTCTTTCACAGAAATAGAAATTCAGATGAAAGAAAAAGTATATAACATATTACTTTATGTGACGGCTGCCGTCATCCCCATCCTGTGCGGAGGCATCTTCTATGCCCTCTGCACAGATGCGTATGGGGCATTCCAGCATTTCGGATTCTTCCAGTTTATCACCTCGACAGATTGGAACTCCACACCTGGACACGAGCAGTACGGAGCTCTTCCTTTCATCACCGGCACGCTGATGACCACCATATTGGCTTTGATTTTCTGCATCCCCTTCTCACTGCCCGTAGCCATGTTTGTGGGCGAATATTTCAAGGGGACTGTAGTGGCCTCTATCTTGAGCACCATCACCGATCTTTTAGCTGGCATTCCTTCTGTCATCTATGGTCTTTGGGGATTCTTCACGCTTAGGCCACTGCTGATGGCAATGAATATTTCGCCACAGGGATCAGGAGTGCTGACTGCATCGCTTGTGCTAGCCATCATGATAGTGCCCTATGCGGCATCATTGAGCGCCGAGTTCATCAAGATGGTACCAGACGACCTGAAGGAGGGTGCTTACAGCTTGGGGGCCACCAGAGCAGAGGTGATACGCAGAATCATCTTCCCGGTTGCCGGATCCGGTATCTTTTCCTCCTACATACTGGCTCTGGGACGTGCAGTTTGTGAAACAATGACAGTGACGATGTTGATTGGCAACACCAACAACATTCCGACATCCGTCACAGCGACAGGCAACTCTATGGCCTCCATCATTGCCAACCAGTTTGGCGAGGCTGACGGGCTCAAACTCTCATCACTGATAGCCATTGGACTGATATTATTTCTGATAACGGCTGTCATCAACGTCATCGGAAAAATCATGATTAAAAAAGCCAGAATCTCTTAACGACACAGCACTATGAATATAAAAACACGTATTGCAAAAGATCGCATTCAATTATGGACGGTATGTTTCTTTGCTGCATTGACAGCTGTCCCTTTGTTAGCCATCATAGGTGAGGTTGTCATCAAAGGGTTTGGACAGATCTCATGGTCATTCCTCACCGAGCCCACTCCTACAGCCTACAAAGCCATGAAAGCCGTCCAGGCAGGAGAGCCCATTCCCGGCGGTATTGCCAACGGCATCGTGGGCACACTGATAATGGTAGGTATGGCAGCCATTGTGGCTATTCCTGTCGGCATCCTCTGTGGAGCCTTCTTAGCAGAAAACAGTAAAAAACGCAGTGCTGTCATCATAAGCTTTCTAACAGACCTGCTGCAAGGTACGCCCTCTATCATCATCGGCATCATCACCTACATCTGGGTAGTGGTTCCCATGAAAGGCTATTCAGCCATAGCGGGCAGTGGGGCGCTTTTCATCATGATGCTGCCACTGATTATCCGTTCCACAGAAGAGACGTTGAAGATTCTGCCTACATCCTTACAGGAGGCGGGTCTGGCATTAGGTGCCAACAGGGCCAGCGTAATGCTAAGGATTCAACTCCCAGCTGCTTTCGGAGGTATCTTCAAGGGCGTCCTACTCTCTATTTCGAGAGTAACTGGAGAGACCGCCCCACTCCTTTTCACCGCATTAGGATGCTCCTTTATACGGTGGTCTATCAATAAGCCCATCTCGGCAGTTCCGCTGCTTATCTGGGAATTCTTCAACGATCCCCATCTGCAGGATCTCATCTGGGGCGCTTCGTTCTTCCTGCTGCTTTTCGTCTTGACATTAAATTTAACAGCTAAATATATCGCAAAAAAATGGAATCAGTAAAACCTATCCTTGAATTCAAAAACACCTGTGTTTCGTACACCAAGCAGACCATGGCAGTAAAATATGTCTCGGCCGCCATAGAGCGGAACACCATCACCTCCATTATGGGGCCCTCCGGTTGCGGCAAGAGCACATTGCTTAGAAGTGTCAACCTAATGCACAACCTCTATTCAAACATCCGAGTAGACGGCGAAATTCTCTTGAATGGCGAAAACATCCTGGATATGGAGCCTATAGATGTACGCCGCCGCGTGGGAATGGTCTTCCAGCGTCCAGTGCCATTTCCCACGATGAGCATCGCAGACAATGTGATGGCGGGCTATCTGCTCAACAACATTCACATTTCCAAGAGTGAAAAAGCAAAGACTGTGGAGCAATGCCTACGCAGTGTAGCCATGTGGGACGAGGTGAAAGATGTATTGAACAAGAAAGGTACATTTCTCTCCGGCGGACAGCAACAGCGTCTCTGCATCGCACGTGCATTGGCAATGAAACCAGACGTTCTGCTTATGGACGAGCCCACCTCCGCACTAGACCCGATAGCCACCAACCATATAGAGCAGCTACTGTTAGAGTTACAAAAGGAGGTTACTATCCTGATCGTTACACACAACATGGGACAGGCTGAGCGTATCTCTTCTCATGCCATGTTCATGTATCTCGGAGAGCTTGTGGAATATGGAGATACCAAGAAACTGTTTTCTCAGCCCGCTGACGAGCGAACTAAGGCATATCTCAAAGGAAAAATAGGATAATACATTAAAAACAAATAAGTTATGGATATCGAAACAGGAAAGAAAATCCAAAATATTGTATATTGGGTAAGACTAGGTCTTTTTCTCACAATAGTTGTACTGATTATCAGTTGGGTAGGAATCGAATATTGTCGGGAGAGGGCAGAAAAAAAAGCACTTCAATCGGAAATTGAAGTGCCTTCAGTGTCCCCTCAAGGAGTATTCCACATACAGTAAAGTTTTTGAAACACACGGCTTTCCGTGTCCCGTTCATAGAAGAGAACACGAAATCGGTTACAGTTTTGTTTGAGGCATGTTTCCTTGTTATGCTATCTGTTTCACTTTCCTCAATGTGTTGACGCTCGTGCCCGTGAGTTTGCTCACGTTGGCCAGACTGTATCCTTTCCTCTAATTTCGGGAGAACCGGCAATGGTATTATACGACCATACATTTAATAAATACCCGTCGTTGTGCAGGACAGCAAAACGGAGCGGAACCCATGTGGATACCATAGCAACACTTTCGTGGTCAATAACTATCTCCTCGGCAAACTGATCCGGCATTTCAAGAATATCGGAGAAATAATCAAAAGTGTATTTACTTTCATCGTATTTCCACCACTCAATGTCTTCTGTTTCATCAACCTGTAATTTCCATCCCTCCTTTTCTCTGAATTGTTTTCCCTGTTCTCCATTCCAGCTTTCTGTGAGAAGAAGCTCCTTGTAATCCTTTTTTGCAGCAGTTTTTATTTCGCATTCCGACTTGCATCCAGCGTAAAGACGCCCACAGAATGTTTCACCGTTTAGGGTGATTGGTTTTGAAAATAAGATTAGTCTAATCATAATTTTTAGATTTTTTTGTATAGATATATATCGTTCTCGTTTTGTTTTGTTCCAGTTTTTTATGTTTCTACAATTGTATCTCCAATATGCACGAACATATCAGACCTTTTATGATGTCTTCGTAATTCATCATATTGTCCGCTATGTTTTTATCGGCGATAATTTCCAGAATGAAATCTCTCAAACCATCGACACCCCCATTTTCCTGAACGTTTGAAAAGAATTTGTCAGGGTAATACAAGGTGCCATACTTTTCAATAACCTTCGCTACCGCCATATCTATTACGGAATATAACTGTGGATAATTCTTTTCCATCAGGAAAGAATCCAAATCCAGTATTTCATACATTTTTTTCATTTTTAAGCATTTTTATACAATATTTATGGTCATCTGGGACGGAAACACATAAATATCTTATAAAAGAAACTGATTAGCAATGAAAAACAGAATTGTGATTTTTAACCAACCGATAGAAATGCCAGGCGACAATATGGAAAAGATAAAAACCTTCGGATTGTTACTGCCGAAAGTGGAATGTGAAACACCAGAGACTATTTCAAGGTTTATAAGGGAATATATCTTTGTTATTGCCGTAATATTTAAGCATAACGCCACATTTCTCAATGGACGTAACTTTTTGGAAAATGGGGCGAAATTCGTAATCTACGACAAAAAATGGAAACAATATGCCAAAATGGTGAAGGAAACAAATGTGCAATTTGCCTTTTTTGATGGGAAAGTGCAGATTCAAGACGATGACCACGTAAAACTACTTCTAACGTCAAAAGACAAATGGGAAGAAATGAAGGGGATGAATGACATTTCTTGGCAATAAGAAAAGTGGATGTCCAAAATCCTACCATACCCATCAAGGGTATTGGATACCCTAAATGACCATTCCGAAGTGATTTTTTAATAGAATGCTGGTTTTCAGCATTTTGCAGTCTACAATACCCTATTAGCATAATGGATGATATGAAATCGGGGACTGCCGATCCGACTTAAATTCAACAGAGGCTCAGTTTGTTATATTTACTTCAGGGGTCCTGAGGGACCTCTACAAAGTCTGGGACCAGCAGGCAATACAATAATAGATTTTGACCTTACATAGGTGTGATACTGGTCCTATCCCCTGTGTGAGGTCTCTATTATTAAATTATGGAATATAGAATTACTAATTATTTCAGCGGCAGGATGAACATCTCATCCAATTACTACAATGAAAAGCCCACAGGGAACGAGATAGCACAAATCCGTTTCAACGAGATGACAGTCTCCAACGATATGTTGTCGTCGTTCATCTCCAACGGGTATTGTTATTGTCCTACGGACAGGAAACAGGTACATCGTGGATGCAAACAATATGACCCTCGTGGATTTCCGTAAAGCAAACCAATATTATAACGGCAGCAAGGGCTGTGAGCTGCACAACACCAACAGAGTTTATTCCCTGCCCGACGAGTATAAAGATACCATGACCAAGATTTACGGTAAATGGGTAGGTTGAAGTTCGGCAGGAAACAGATCCTTCAGCTGCTTGACTCCGTTATGAAAGCGGACTTGACGAAGGAGCTCAATGAGGTAAGGCACTCCGTTTATACATGTTAACTCCTTTCCGAGTCAACTTTTTTCAGGACAAGACACACCTTACAAAAACTGCAAGTTATATGAAAATATCCTCCATCGCCCTGTTCTGCGGATCCGCATCGGGCAAAAATCCCCAATACGCCCAGTTGGCGAGTCGTTTCGGACAAATGTGTGCTGAAAAGGGACTCACCCTCTATTATGGTGGCGGTAGTATCGGTCTGATGGGCGAAGCGGCCACGGCTGCCATGAACAATGGCGGAACGGTGATTGGCGTGGCCCCCGACTTTTTCAAAAAGGGGCAGGTATTGGCTGACAACATCACCGAGATAATCTATGTGAAGACCATGAGCGAGCGTAAGCAGTTGTTGGAAAAACGTGCAGACGCATTCGTGGTGCTGCCTGGCGGCTATGGCACCATGGATGAACTATTTGAGATCATCACCAACGCCCAGTTGGGCATGCACAGCAAGCCCGTGGCATTGTTCAACCCCAACGGCTTCTACGATCTGCTCATCGCCTAGCTACAGCGTTTCTGCGACGAAGGATTCCTCCGTTTGTTCCATCATGAGCTGCTCATCAACGCCTCTACCCTGGAAGATCTCTTCACCGGCCTGGACAACTACAAAAACAGCAACGGCCACAATTGGTTAGATAAGGTGAGGCACTGAAGGGAGATGTGATTTGTGAGGTGCGGTTGGCGAGATTCGATCTCCTTCCCCTTTCTTCTTCCTCACATAGCCCCACACTGCGCTGCGGACTCGTACCGAGCCCTGCACTATGATATCGCTTTCGTGATTCCCCCACACTGCACTGCGCTTGTGGGGTTAATTGCGCTTCGCGCGTCTTGCCTCTTCGAGGCTGCTCAAGGAAGATTTTTTCCATATATGTCATCATTATACTCATTATTCACTATTCGCTCATTCCGTTTCGGGGCGCGCGGCTCGCTCCACTCCGTTACGCGGCTCGCCGCCCCTCTACTCCACTCGCCACTTCCGCTCTTGGCTCAAAACATCGTGCCGGGTCCCTGTTAGTGAACTATGGAGAGGCGGAATCCGAAGTCGCTGAAGCGGTAGGCAGGGTTGATGTTGAAGCGGCGAGGCACTCGGCAGTGCCTGGCGCTACCGCTCCAGCTGCCACCGCGAAGCACACGGAGCGAGCCCGACGACGGACCCTCGGGGTTGGTTTGCGCCCCGCTGCTGTAACTCCCGTACCAGTCCGAGCACCATTCCCACACATTGCCGGTCATGTCGTACAAGCCCAAAGCGTTGGGGCTCTTCCCCTTCACGGGATGCGTGCCGCTGCCGCCGTTCCCGTCATACCATGCCACCTCTCCAATGCTGTTGCCGCCCGCATACTTGTAGCCGCTCTTCTTGTTGCCGCCACGAGCAGCGTACTCCCACTGAGCCTCCGTCGGCAACGAGAACTTCCAGCCAGACGGAAGCTGGCTCGACACCATGCTGTTCAGCTTGCTGCAGAACTGCACCGCTTCCTCCCAGCTCACATAATACATCGGATACGAGGAGCCTTCGCCACGCAACGACCAACTGCTGTTGACCTTGTCCCGCTGCTGGCTTACGGTGCTCCCCATCACCGCCTTCCACAACGCCTGCGTCACCTCCGTCTCCCCTATCCAGTAGTCGGACAAGGTCACGCTGTGTGCGGGGTTCTCGTCGCTATAGCAGTCGTCTCCCTGTTCGGAAGTGCAGCCCATGGTGAAGGTGCCGCCCTGGACATAAACCATCTTGAAGGTCACGCCACTCACCGTGAACGTCAGGTTGGAATCGATGGCGTGGTTGCCGTCTTCGTCAATGGAGCGAGGTTCCTCCACCCGCAACGGGGGTTTCACCTCTTTGGTTATATTGAAACTCATACGCGGGGAGGTTGCCTCAGATTGCGAGTAGCCAGCAAGGCTGCAAATGATCAACAAAAACAATGTCAGGGTAACAAATTTCTTCATAATTATAAAAGCCACTTGATTTGATAATCAATATGTAATTGTCCGCTCCGGTTCTCACTTGTCCCGTCCAACATACTGTAGTATTTCTCGTAAAAGAAATACAGCACGGCTTCCTCCTCGTTGGCGAGGAGTCTTTCCAGGAGGTCGGCATCAGATATGTGCGGGTCTTTGATCATTATCGTTTCATGAATTCAGCATATTATATGTCTGCAAACCATCCTGTCATCCTTGGCCTTTCCTCGGTTTGCGCTGCAATAATAGCAATTTTCCTTAGTAAATCGTTCACTTACGCAAAAAAATCCCCGCACACCTACGGCGTGCGACCGTTCGCGCGCTGGCATTCGTTTTCTACCGAGCCCTTCAGCCCTAATGGGCTGAATCGTGGCGGGAAATTCAAACCTCTTCAACAAGCTAATACGCCCACTTAGTTTCTTAATTTCTTAGTTTCTTAACTCCCCATAAGGCCTGTAGCCAATTGCTTCCAGCCATTATGTGCTAAAAGCAGAGCGGTTTCGCGTCCCAACACCCCATTTTTTCTCAAAATCAAATCCAGAAATTAACAATTATATATATTATTTTTATCAGGTTTCCTGATATAGAAATTCAGTTTCATAATATATCTTGTAATTCTATGTTAAACAATCAGTTATAAAGAAAGTGTGTCCGTTCATTCTTCGGTTATGTAACGGTCACAGTTTCGGACACACTTTTGGGCACAGAATTATCAAGGTGGATGTTTGGAAAGTCTGTCTGGAACAGCAGCAAGTAATGGGAAAGGAAATAGGGCTGTTACATTCCAAATTGTTGAAAGCCATTGTAAAGCAGTAGGTTCCAGTCTTATCCTAAATGAAAATGGAGCCGTTTCAAACAGCTCTCCCACAGAATGCATGACACAAAAAAAGCACCCCGAACTTGTGGTTTGGAGTGCCTGATGTGTCCCCTCAGGGACTCGAACCCTGGACCCATTGATTAAGAGTCAATTGCTCTACCAACTGAGCTAAGGAGACATCTCTTAATCGCGTTGATTAACGGAGCGCAAAAGTATATTTTTTTTTTATCTTTGCAAAAAAAATTTCGTATGAAAATTTATACCAAGACCGGAGATAAAGGTACCACCTCATTAGTCGATGGATCAAGAGTTTACAAGGATGATGCTCTATTGGAAGCCTACGGTACTATCGACGAATTGAACGCTCAAATCGGCGTTGTCATCGCTCAGAATTCGGAGGAATTTCTCACTAAGGTGCAAAATATGCTTTTTGTAACGGGCAGTTTGTTGGCCACGCCACCAGAGAAGTGGGAGACCTTTTTCAAGGATGTGAAGTTGGATGAATTTACCAGCGAGATCGAAGCAGAAATTGACCGCATGCAGACTGAACTCCCTAAGATGACAGGATTCATTTTACCTCAGGGAAACATGCTCATTGCAACCACTCATGTGTGCCGTACTGTATGCCGTAGAGCAGAGAGAAACATAGTAAAACTCATGCGTCAGGATGAGCGTTACGGGACCGTTCAAAAAATGATAAATCGACTCTCCGATTATCTGTTTATTTTGGCAAGAAATTACCATAAAAAATTCGGAATCGACGAAACTAATTGGAAATCAATAAAATAAAATTTATTAAAAAATTACCATTTTTCTAAAATTTGTAGTATTTTTGCCGCCTCAAAAAATAAACATAAAAAAACAAAACGAATTATGTATTGGACGTTAGAATTAGCTACAAAATTGGAGGATGCTCCTTGGCCAGCAACTCGTGATGAGCTTCTGGATTACGCCATCCGTTCTGGCGCACCTATGGAGGTGATTGAGAACTTGCAAGAGATCGATGATGAGGGTGAGACCTACGACTCCATCATGGATTTATGGCCTGACTATCCTACGAAAGATGACTTCTTCTTCAATGAGGATGAGTACTAAACGACAAATTCAACAACAAAATAAAACTGCTGTTTAACGGCTTTTAGACGCGCTAACATGGCGCGTTTTTTTATGTCCGAATCCGACTATAAGATCACTACTGCACCACCACCGGGAGCCAATTCGAGTTTCAACTTGCCATCAGCAGGCACGTCAACGCTCTTCTTCTTATAGTCGCTACCCTTCCGATGGGCATTAGCGCCATCGACAAAAAGTGTAGCTTTGCCACTAGTAATGCCAAGTCCACTAAGGTCAACAGTGATGGTTCGGCTATCCCAATCGGTGATAGCTCCAATGTACCACTTGTTGCCATTACGACGGGCGGTGACGATATATTTGCCGACTTCACCGTCCAAGACACGGGTCTCATCCCAGACCGTGGGCACCTTGGCGATGAACTCCGTACACTCCGGCTCACTCAGATAGGCAGTCGGGGCGTCGCATAACATGGCAAATGGAGACTCAAAGATGACATATTCTGCCAGCTGACGACAGCGCGTGCCCTGACTCATCGGTTCACTCCAGAGCGGCTGATAACAACCCTTTGCAGCATTGCTCATCGCTCCCTGCGTAAAGTCCAGCGGACCTGCCAGCATTCTGATGAAGGGAATAGTGACCTCATACTTGACCATATCGACACTTGTGGGAGCCCACTTGCACTGCTCGAGGCCAAAGACACCCTCATAGTTCAACACGTTAGGATAGGTACGACTCAAACCCGTCGGCTTGTAGGCACCATGAAAGTCAATAAAGAGATGGTACTTGGCTGCAGTGGCTGCCATCCGTTCGTAGAAGTTGACAACAATCTGGTCGTCACGGTCCATAAAGTCGACCTTAAAGCCTTTAACGCCCATCTCTGAGTAGTGTTTGCACACCTTCTCCATATCTTTATCGATTGCGGCATAACCGGCCCAAAGGACGATTCCTACGCCCTTAGACTTCGCATAGTTCACTAACATTGGCAGATCGATCTCAGGCACCACCTGGAAGAGGTCGGCCTTTTTATTCACTGACCAACCCTCATCAAGGATAACATATTCCATGCCGCTCTTGGCAGCAAAATCAATATAGTATTTGTATGTGTCGTTATTAATTCCAGCCTCAAAATCAACACCCCAAATATTCCAGTTATTCCACCAGTCCCAAGCCACCTTACCTGGCTTAATCCATGATATATCAGCAAGTTGTGACGGAGTAGCTAGCAGATAGACAAGATCATTGTTGGCCAGTTCCTTATCATTGCGAGAGATGGCAATCACACGCCACGGATAGGTCCGCGTACCAGCAGTCTTGGCGATATACTCCTCGCGCTCTTTAACAAGATATTGCAAATTATTATGACCGCCCTGTTCCCATTTCTTAGGCACCGGAGCGAAGAAACCCATCACAGAGTTACCTTCCGTATGTTTGATATACATTCCGGGATAGTCGCGCAGATCCGACTCGGTGATCACCACCTTGCGACCTTCGGGAAGTTCAACGAGCACTGGCATGAAAGCCAAGCGGTTATCGTTCATCTCCTTCAAGGGAATCTCCGTATAGGTGTTCTCAAATGAGGTGCAGAACTGTCTGGAAAAATCACCATTCTCAGTAGCTTTCTCTACCACATAGGGAATATAAGCATTCACATCTTGCGGAAAGTTGAACTCGGCCGTCTCGCTACGCACCTCTACAGAATCAGGGAAAGTAGTCTCGAAACGATAGGCAACACCACTATCGTAAACGCGGAACTTGACCTGGAAGTTGTTCTTGAAGACCAAGGCCAACTCGCTATAGTTGTCGGCGATAGTAGACTTCTTATATAGCGGCGTTGTCACCTGCTGACGGATGCTGTTGCGCGTGCCTTTTCTGAATGTCTTGGATGGATTTAAGCCAAGGACTCCCTGTTCTCCCAGGTCGAGCGAAATAGAGCTATTATCGATTACCTTACCATAATCATCATCGACAGTATAGGTAATCGCATCACCACCCACCTGAACCGTCACTTTCAGGCGATGGTCGGGCGAGTATGCGAAAAAGGTTGTCTGGGCATTAACGGTCACAATAGCGACCAGAAGCGATAAACAGGCGATAAGTTTCTTCATAATTTTGAATTTGCAAAGCGCAAAAATAAACAAAATTATGAAGAAAACTCACTATTCAGGAAGTTCGGGTAATTTTGGGACATCTCCTTCGGCAGAAGAATCTTCTTCCTGTTGTTTCTGTTCTCCTTCCTGCTGCTGCGGTTCTTCCTCTTGGTGCGCAGCTCCTTCATCTTCAGGATGATTATTAAAGTGTTCCTTCATGGGTTTGAAAGAGGCGACAACCAGCACAGCAACAAACAGGGCGAAGATAGCTAACAAGATGTATAGCAGAATATTGCGTAAACGGTTGGGATCGCGCACCTTCTGAACGGGCATCAGTTCTGGCTCATAATTCTCCACAACATCGTATGTACTGAGGTCTCCATCATCGTAAAAAGTATCCGAATAGAACACTGTCAGTCCTTCAGGTTGACCGTTTTTGGTAGACGGAAGCACTTCTATAGTCACAGGATCGAGTTGCATCTTCTTGCCGCCCACCGTAATCTGATTTGCCGGGATAGTCAACATACCAATCGTATCTGCGGAGAGATAGAAGATGTGCTCACGGCGAGTCTTGGAATAGCGTTTGCCGTTTTCCACCTTCATGGAACTGCTCGTATTGGAGCCTTGGCCACTCACCATAAAGGGACCGAAGTCAGGGTCGTTGATATCGGCCTTTGCATTTGTGATGACCGTATAAGTAAAAAGTTCGCCCTTGGCCACCTGTTTAGGAGCACGGACCTCGCAGGTCGGTTTGAACGATTTGTTCTGTGTCTGCGCTGCCAGCGGCATCACGAACCATACCATCAGCAGACTCAGGCAGGCAATAAGATAAGATTTGCGAACATTCATCTTCATTAGATTTTATAGGTTTTGGCTTTATTATTTTTTGATTTCTGACTGTCTTCAGAAGGACGAGCAGGACCAGGGGTTACTTCTATGTTATAATCCTGAGAGGTGATAATCTTATGGGAACCTGTGTCATAATCATAGTAATAATAGGAAGCACTTGGGATATAATATGTTCCTTCAGAATGTGGAATAATAGTGAACTGGAAAGTCTTTGTACCCGTTATATAATCACCTTTAGCAGTGATATTATTAACAACCTTAGGATATGTCACATCGCAATCGTCTGGGAAGGTGATATCCAGATCATCAGCACTGATTTGATGGAGGTTGCCGCTGCCTGAGATAGTTACCGAGTATACCAAGCGCTCATTGGGATGACATTCGGTACGGCTCAGATTTGAAGTCATGGTAAAGCCACCCACTACTTCTGTCTTATTTGGATTTCCGCCAGGCAAAGCTTTCACCTTAACTGTAAGGTCGTTGGAGGAAAGGGAGATCTCTTTTCTACGATAGGAAGATATATTGCCCCAGAAAGGATCTTTTACGACTGCAGGAACGCGGATAGAGAGGTTGACATTCAACTTGGGGATAGTCAACTTGCCTGTTTTGGTCGGATAGAAGGCTGCCTGATCAAAGACAAAAACAGTGTAATTCTTGCCATTGATCGTCTCAGTTTTACGTTCTTGGCGAGGGAGATCAAGAGAACCTATCCAAAAATCTTCTGAATAATCGTTCGAGGCGCGTTCAACACTATAGCCAGAGATGTCATCTTTGACATAAAGTCTGTAGGTCACCACAATGCCCTCACCTTGGAAAGCCTCCAGTTTCGAAGAGGTTGCTTTAATAAAAATATCGTTCTTGCCGATTTTGTCCTCTACTTGAACCTTTTCTTTTTCAGATGGTTGTTCTTGTGGTTGTCCCCACTGTGGAAAATCAAAAGATGGAAACATGTCGTCCCATGCCGAGCGACTCTCATCCTGATAATTGGCAGATTTGGAAACGGTTACGGTCACCGAGTTAGTCGCCACGATCTTACCGTCGATAGACAATGACACGCCAGGGATGGTAAAGGTTCCTTCCTTATGTCCTGACAAGTAGTAAGTATAGGTATATGTGGTGTTTTGTTCCACATGACCATTCATCATGGAGATGGATGTGCTAGTGCCCATGCTCGGACCGCTCACCAGTTCGAACTTGCCGAAATCGGTGGAGACGATTTCACCTTGGTGATTCACGGAGACTGTATATTGGAAAGGTTTGTCCAAAGGTACCTGAGAGGGAGCCTTGGCAAAACAGGTGTCTTGGGCCATAGCGGTCGCAGCTGTAAGCATTACACAGATAACCAACGAAATAACTTGTTTTAGATTTCTCATAGTAGAATATTTTTAAACAAAAGCGATTGTGTAACGAAAAAGCTCTGCTTTTATTGTGTTTATTTTCTCCCAAAATCTGCAGGAATCTCGCCCCAGACAGGCGTATTCCATTTATATATTGGGGTGCAATAGGTATTTGTGCGAAGCCAATATTCAGCACGATTTAAGAGATCAAAAATAGCAGCATTTTCCTCCGTGGGAAGGATAATAGATTTATGTTTCTTGGCGCGCACCCACGCCATAGCTGTCACGCTATCGGAATAGATAGGGATTTGGAGATTTCTCTGTTTCAGCAAGGCCAGGCCATGCACCAAAGCCAAAAACTCGCCAATATTATTACTGGCGCCCGGAAAGGGCCCTTTGTGAAACCAAACCTCCTTGGTGCGAGTATGCACACCTCTATATTCCATAACCTTGGTTACAGTATTCCAAGCAGCGTCCACTGAGAGGCTTTCCAAGATAGGCTCGCCAGCATTAGCTGCATTCTGCGGTGCCATCTTATTCTGTGCCGGATTTTTCTTGTAATACAACTCATATCCATCATTAAAAGCCTGTTGCGCGTCAGTCAGTGATTCGAAAGATTTATATCGTGCTCCATCATAGTGGAAAACCTCCTTTTTACACGCTTCCCAGCTCTCATATATTCCTGGATTCTCCCCCGCCCACACCACATAAAATTTTTGTTTTTTATTCATAAATTTTGTATTATTGCCCGATTAAAAATTAAAAGGCAAAAATAAGTTAAATATCAAGATGATTCGCAAAGTCTATAAAAAAAATATTTGGAAAGCCTTCTTATTAGTAATGCTTGTAACAAGCTGTGTGATGGTGGTTTCGTGTAACAAAACTGGTTCACTTGGCAAAAAATCCGACACCGTGGTCACCCATCAATTCCCTAATACCAACTGGGCATTTGAAGAGCGGGTTTTAGACTTCGGATTTGACAATTTGGACTCTACTGCTAGTTACGAAATCAGTTTTGTCTTAAATTACGATAAGAAAAATGTGACTATGGATGAGGTCCCAATTGCTGTCACTTTGCAATCGCCAGACGGGATGGAGACATTTGTCACTAACACTCTTCGTCTGAAAGAGGATAACCCTGAATTCATGAAAGAAGTCAATGGCATGACCGAGTTATCATTTGTAGCATTCCCTAAGAAGAACTTAAATCACAAAGGTAAATACCACATTAAAATCTATAGAAAAGCTAGTAATGCCGACAACTACGGATTCAACTCCTTAACACTCCATATTTCTAAAGTTAAAAACACACAATAAACAAAACGGGTTCTCCGTTAATATTATTTTAACAACAACAATCAAAACACCCATATACAATGAAGCAATTAAAAAATAAAGTACTACTCGTCGATGAAAGCGAAAATCTATTGTATGTGATAAAGGACTACCTCGAACTCTCTGGTTATGTGGTGTATGATTTTATGGATGAAAAGTTGGCTGAGAAATCTCTCGGAAGCCAATCTTACAGTATCTGTATTATCGACATCATGTCCAAGGGGAAAGAGGATTTCTCATTGCTACAAGAGATTCGTAAGAACAACGACCAACTGCCGGTAATCATTCTAACTGCCAACACTTCCAAAGAGGACAGAATCAAAGCGTTTAAATACGGTTGTGACGACTACATCACCAAGCCTTTCTCCATCGAAGAACTGGAGTTAAGGATGAGAGCTATTTTAAGAAGATGTTCTGTGAACCCTGAAAAGGTCGCTGCTCTTTACGAGGACAAAATCTATCACATGGGCAACTTCGAGTTCAACTATTCCAGCATGCAACTTATACACCCTAAGTGCACGCGTACCTTAACCCGTAAAGAGGCACGTCTGCTGCAGCTGTTATTGGAACACAAGAACAAACTCATTCCAAGAGAAATCATTCTCAAGGAGGTATGGGGCGACGAAGACCACTCCGTCAGCAGAAGTATGGACGTTTTCCTCACAAAGTTACGTTCATATCTGCAGATAGATGACGAGGACTACGTTATGCCTAAGGAAAACGGCAAACGAAAAACCGTTTACAAAAAAGGATATGAGCCCCTGGTGGAAATCGTCAACTTCCATGGTGCCGGCTACATGCTGAAAGTCAAAGAATAACAATATGATGATAGACAAACTTTTTGACAATGTTGCTGCAAAGGGACATGTCTGTATCGGCTTGGATACTGATTACAGCTATTTACCTGCAGCAATGGCTACCCGTTATCCGGACGTCACGGACGGTCTGTTTGAATTCAACAAAGCCATCATTGATGAAACCATCGACGTTGCAGCCTGCTACAAGGTCCAGATTGCCTATTACGAGTCTTTCGGTTTAAAAGGACTTATGGCGTATCAGCGCACCTTGTCGTACCTGCGCAAACGCGGAGCGATCATCATTGCTGACATCAAACGAGGTGACATTGCCAAGACAGCCGAGATGTATGCCAAGGCTCACTTCACGGGCGATTTTGAAGCAGATTTCATCACCCTCAGTCCTTATATGGGCCTAGACAGTCTATCTCCATACCTGCCTTACTTGAAAGATCAAGGTAAGGGCGTTTTCGTGCTAATCCGCACTTCCAATGAGGGTGCGAAGGACATTGAATACCTTCCTACGGGCAATGGTCGTCGCGTATATCATGAAGTTGGAGAGAAGCTCAACACTATGGGCAAAGAGTTCCTGGGCAGCTGCGGTTACTCCAGCATCGGCGGTGTGATGGGTTGCACCCACGCCGACGAGGCCGCTGAGATCCGCTCCATGCTGGACACCACCTTCTTCTTGATTCCGGGTTATGGCGCTCAGGGAGGCAAGGCAGAAGACATTGCCAAGTACCTTAACAAAGGCAATGGCGGAGTAGTCAACTCCTCCCGCGGCATCCTGCTAGCCTATCGCAAGCAAGAACACGGAGAAGATGATATCGCCGCTTGCGCCCGCGCTGAGGCCATACGCATGCGTGACGACATCCTGAATGCCGTCCACCAATGCGCTCACTAACACGTTACATCATCAAACAACATATTGTGAAGTATTTTGAATCTACCGTAGAATCTAACATCCAAATAACGGATGACATATATGTAATGACTGTCCTGCGTCATGAGGCCAAAGCCTCGGCAGGACAGTTTTTTATGCTTAAATGCTGGGACAAGGAACTCACATTGATGCGCCCCATCAGTGTCTATCAGGCTTCAGAGGAGCATCTGCTCTTC
Source organism: Bacteroidales bacterium (assembly GCA_024686335.1). Taxonomy (GTDB): domain Bacteria; phylum Bacteroidota; class Bacteroidia; order Bacteroidales; family WCHB1-69; genus F23-D06. Next base: position 27,335 of record JAILCI010000040.1, read on the forward strand.
ATGTATCGCCTCGTAGGTGAGGGAACCCGAAAACTAGCAGCACTAAAGAATGGTGACTCAATCTCCCTTTTGGGTGCTCTAGGTAACGGTTATCCACTGGATCAGATCCATGGCCGCATTGCTGTCGTAGGCGGAGGCGTGGGCATTCCCCCACTCTCCCTGACCACTAAAATGCTTCAAGCTCAAGGGGAAACCGTGGATGCCTATCTTGGCTACCGCGACGAAATCTTCGCCGTTGAAGCCTTTGAACCCTACTGCCGCGACATCTTCATCTCCTCAGAGAAGGGACCTGAAGGGTATCGTGGATTCATCACCGACTTGCTGAAAGCTGAGCAGTACGATGCTGTGCTGACCTGTGGTCCTGAAGTGATGATGCGCAAAGTGGCTCAAATTTGCTCCGAGAAGAATGTCACCTGCTGGTGCTCTATGGAGCATCGCATGGCCTGTGGCATTGGCGCGTGTCTGGGCTGTAGCATCCCAACCACCGAAGGCATGCGCAGAGTCTGTAAAGATGGTCCTGTATTCCTAGCTTCTCATCTCTTTCAAAAATAGCAATTATGACAAACCTACATACAACCATCCACGACATTGACTTCAAGAACCCGATTATCGCCGCCTCCGGCACTTTCGGATTCGGTGAGGAATATAACGAGCTATTCGATGTCAGCTGTCTGGGCGGAATCAGTTCCAAAGGTCTGACATTAAGGCCTAAAGACGGTAACATGGGCATCCGCGTCTATGAGACACCTTCCGGCATGATGAACAGCGTCGGCTTGCAGAATCCGGGCGTAGACGCTTTCATAGAGCATTATATACCCGTAATGCGACAATGGGACACAGTCTTGATCGCCAACATGGGCGGACACAGCATGGATGACTATCTGGAAGGCGCCTCAAAGCTGTCCGCTGCCGACATTGACATTCTTGAACTTAACATCTCTTGTCCAAACGTAAAGAGCGGAGGCATGGCATTTGGCATCAAAGCTGAAGTTGCCGCAGAGGTTGTCAAGGCAGTTCGCAAGGTCTGCACAAAACCTCTGATGGTCAAGCTCTCGCCCAACGCAGAAAACATCGTAGAGATGGCCCAGGCATGCGAAGCTGCCGGTGCCGACTCCCTGTCACTCGTCAACACTTTCCAGGCGATGGCCATAGACGTCCATCGTCGCAAGGCAATCTTTGAGAATGTATATGCCGGACTTTCAGGCGCTGCCATCCGGCCGATTGCGCTGAGAATGGTACATTCCGTTGCCAAGAAGGTACACATCCCTGTCATAGGACTCGGAGGCATCACCACCGCGGAAGACGTGCTAGCCTTCATGATGGCAGGTGCCACCGCCGTCCAAATCGGCACCGTCAACTTCACAACCCCCGATGCCGGACGACAAATCGTAAACGACCTCGCAAGAGTATGTGAACAAGAACACATCGACAATATACAAGATATAGTTGGAATCTTGTAACATCAACTTTATTATTGACTAAATATTTCTGATTATGAAGACGATAGAACTGACCTCAAAAGTGATTGAATACCAACGTGAAGAGTTGCCAGAAGATTTGGCAGATCTGTTAGCTCAGGCTCAGGTAGCCGCTAAAAAAGCATACTCACCCTACTCTCGTTTCCAAGTGGGCGCAGCCATTCTCCTGAACAATGGAGTAGTCGTCACTGGCAGCAATCAGGAAAATGCTGTCTATCCATGCGGATTGTGTGCTGAACGCACGACAGCCTTCTCCGCATCTGCACAATATCCGGAGGTTCCTTTCTCCAAAATCGCCATCACGGCCATCAACCCAGACGAACCACTTAGTATTCCGGTATCGCCCTGTGGTAGCTGTCGACAAGTTCTCTTTGAATATGAACAGAAATTCAACCAGCCGATAGAAGTTATCCTCTCAGGCCAGACTGGTCCCATTTATGTCTTTCATTGCGTAGGAGATCTACTGCCCTACACATTTCACGCGGGCTTCTTGCCGTAACCTAAGATTTCTTCAACTGATCCTTGGCATTCAGGTTCTTCATGAAACCAGATTCAATGAAGGAGAACCTGCGCAGAGTGTTTTGGGAAAATACCATGAAAACAATCACCAAAATGGTAATCAAGATGATCACCCACTTGGTATAACTGAAGAACTTCACCAAGACTGAAAAGACAAAATATCCTGCAATAATAAATCGGAAGATGGTCCAAACCGTGATGACAATCACATTACCTTTATTTTCTTGAACCAATTCGGCATATAGTTCACGTGTTTTATGACTGTTGTAGACAATTCCATACAGAAATGGTGTAATCAACAGTAAGACACCCGCAGCAAAGAGCATATTAAACAACCAATGAGGCATCTTTTGCAGGACACCAATCTCATTTACCCAAGGCACAAGATAATTGAATATCAAAAACAAAAGGGCAAAACTGATCACAGAGAATATTAAAACTCGAGATAAAGTACTAGTGATAATACTCTTCCAGTCTTTTTTACCATCTGAACTACCCATAAGGGAATATTCGTCAAGACGTGCCTTTACAGTCGGATTCATCTTTCGATCCATAAACTCATATACAGGTTTTCCTGCTCGAATCCAATAAGGTGTAGTGAAGGTCGTAATAACCGAAGAGGCGATGATGACTGGATAAATATAGGAAGGCATAACTCCTTGAGCCACACCGACTGATGCGATAATGAAGGCAAATTCACCAACTTGTGATAAAGTGAAACCTGTCCTGACAGAATCCTCAAGGTTAGCGCCCGCTATCACTGCAGAGAACGTAGATACTAGGGCCTTGATAATCAGTGTGATGAGAACTAATGAGAGAACCAACTTCCAGTATTGTTGCAAAACCGCAGGATCTATCATCATACCGACAGAAACGAAGAAGATGGCACTGAACAGGTCCTTGATGCTCTTTGTCAGTTCCTCTATCCGATGGCTTTCGACAGTTTCTGAAAGAATTGAGCCAATGACAAATGCGCCAAGAGCGGAGGAAAAACCTACTTTGTTGGCAATCACCACCATACCAAAGCATAGACCTATAGAAATGATAAGCAGGTTCTCATCATTGATATATTTCTTAGCAGTTCTAAAAAATGTAGGGATGAGATAGATGCCGACCACAAACCAGAGAATCAGGAAGAAGACAAGCTTCACAATACTCATCACCATCTCCTTACCTGGCAAGGAATTCTTACTAGCTGCAACAGTGGACATCAAGACCATCATCACCACGGCAACTATGTCTTGGATAATCAAAACCACCATGGTCAAATCGACAAATGACTCATTTTTGTAGTTCATATCATCAAAAGCCTTGATAATGATAGCCGTAGAAGACATGGAGAGCATACCTCCCAGGAAGATACTCTGCATAATGTCCCAATGCATTATCAAACCTAGCAAGACGCCCACACCCATCATTCCGAGGATGCCGACAATAGCAGTTACAAAGGCTTTACTACCTACTGAGAATAGTTTTTTAAAACTGAATTCCAGCCCCAAACCAAACATCATAAAGATGATACCGATTTCAGACCAGACCTCCACATCGGCCACATCAGTAACAGTCGGAAATATGTGCAGATGAGGTCCTACCAAGAAACCAGCCACAAGGTAACCGAGCACCAAGGGTTGCTTCAAAAGTTTGAAAATAATAGTAACAACGCCAGCTGATATAAGGATCAGGGCAAGGTCGGATACGAGTCGAAGGTTCTCAGACATATTTTTTCTATGAGTTTAAATAAATTATAAGCAATTTAACTTATAAAGTGTATTTATAAGCAATTTAACTTATAAATTCATTTATTTCTTTTCCGAATCGAGATACTGTTCCCATTTCCAGGCACTCTCCATCATGTCATGGACATCATATTTGCAATGCCAGTTGAGAAGAGTATTGGCGCGTGAACTATCGCCATAGATAGCAGGGATATCGCCTGCTCGACGACCAGCAACTGTGTAGTTCAGTTTATGTCCTGTCACCTCCTCAGCTGCAGTGAGCATCTCAAAGACTGAGACGCCATTTCCGCTTCCGAGATTGAAGACTTCGCACTGTTCGGCGTTGCGATGCTCTAGAAGATAGTCCAGGGCTTTAACATGGGCATCTGCGATATCAGAAACATGAAGATAGTCACGGATACAGGAGCCGTCACGAGTGTCATAGTCATCACCAAACACTTGCATTGAAGGCTGTTTTCCCGACGCTACGCGCATAACTATAGGCACAAGGTTGTTGGGTTTGTCGGGAGACAATTCGCCGTTCAGACCGGACATATGCGCACCTACAGGGTTGAAATAGCGAAGGATAAGAGCACTCATGGCAGGATTAGGTACCACCATATTGCGTATCATCTCCTCCCCTATCTGTTTGGTATGAGCATACGGACAGAAAGCTTGTCCCATAGGAGTTTCTTCACTAACAGGCAACTTTTCAACTTCTCCATATACAGAACATGATGATGAGAAGATAAGTCCTTTCACAGCATATTTCTGGCAAGCTTCCAGCACATTTGCCAAAGCTCCGAGGTTATTACGGTAATACATCAACGGTTGCTCAACCGACTCACCAACAGCCTTATAGGCCGCAAAATGGACAATCCCCTGAATATCCGCATTCTCTTCAAATATCTTAAAGAAAGAGGGTGCATCACAAATATCAACCTTATAATTTTTAACCCTAACGCCAGTAATTTGCTCAACACGGTTCATAGTCTGAGGTGTACTTCTGACATTACTATCTACAGAAATAACTTCATAACGGCCGCTCTGTACAAGTTCAATGATGGTATGTGAGCCTATATAGCCACAACCACCGGTAACCATGATTTTCTTCTTCATACAATAATCAACGTAATATTAATAATGGATTGTGATTTCACCAATGCATTTGCCACGATTAGCCATTTGACAAATACGAGTTTTCCCGATAATAACAGGCGTCTCGAGTTCCGTATGGGAATGGCCACCGATAATGATATCTATTTCCGGCACAGCCTTGGCAAGGTCTTTATCCGTGACCTGACCATCGTTAAGACCTAAATGGGATAGACAAATGATCATATCGCAATCTTTAGATTGAAGTTTAGTGACAACTCTCTTTGCTTCCGGAATAGGATCGATATAAGTTACCTCTTGGGCAATTTCTGGAGCCACCAGGGAATTCAGGTTGACGCCAAGACCAAAAATGCCAATTTTCAAACCATCTTTCTGAATGATGGTATACTCCTTCATTGCTCGCTTAAGAGCCTTATTATGAAATTGATAATTGCAGCAGAGAACTGGGAACTTAGCCTTGCGGATACGTTTTGCCAACTCTGCAGAGCCATTGTCAAACTCATGGTTCCCGAGAGTGGCTGCATCATATCCAAGTTGATTCATCAAAGTGACCTCCATATATCCTTTAAAAAAGTTGAAATAGGGCGTACCTTGGGAGAAGTCTCCGGCATCGAGAAGCAGAACCTGGGGATGATGCTGGCGCACCTCGTTAACATAGGCTTCACGGCGAAGGATGCCACCCACATTAGTATCAGCCTTATAGGTGAAGGGTTCGATCTGGCTATGGGTATCATTGGTGTGAAGGATCACCAGTTCCCGATTTTGGGCATTAAGCGTAAAAAAAACGCCACAAAAAAGCAGTAACAGACTATACGTTATGTATCTCATAATCTCACTTTAAAGTCTGCAAAAATACACAAAAAAACGGATAGAGAAGGTAAGAAACGGGCACAAAAAAAAGCAGAGCTTGGACTCTGCTTTTCTCGTCAAAAAATTATTACTATATGGGGTGGGGTTATGCGTAGAGTTCCTCGAAGATCTTGCGCAGCTCAGGGCTTTCGCGCAGTTCTTGCAGAGTGAATTCAGCATGTCCCTTCGTATAGCCGTTACCCATGATCATGTTCACATCGCTACCGATGCCCTCAGCACCGAGGCTAGCCTTTGTGAAGCTTGTGGCCATGGAGAAGAAATAAACGACGCCGTCGTCCTTTGTGCAGAGCACAGCGGTCATTTCCTGGTCAGGAACGTTGACACAGTTAATAGTAACGTCGGCCATCTTGCCGTTTGTAAGTTTTTCAACAAGTTCGTAAACTTGTACAGGTGTCATACCTGCAGCAGACTCAACGACATCGCAGAAACCGAGATCTTTGATACGTTGTGTGCTCTTCGGGCTATTGGCAATACCGATTACCTTACCGGTAACACCAACACGTTTCTTTGCCTCATAGCAGCAAAGCATACCGCTCTTACCACCTGCACCGAGGATTACAACGGTCTGGCCGTATTGACACAATTTAGCGGTTTGGGCAGGAGCACCAGCGACATCGAGTGCACTCAAAGCGAGTTTCTCAGGCATGTCGGTAGGGATCTTTGCATAGATACCGCTCTCGAAAAGAATAGCCTTACCTTTGATGTCGACTTGGTCAACCTCAGGACGAATATCTAAAATCTCATCGATACGCAAAGGAGTCAATGAAAGACTTACCAGCGTTGCGATACGGTCACCTTCTTTGAGGTCAATTTTGCCCTTCAAAGCGTCACCAATTTTCTCAACGCGGCCAAGGAGCATACCACCAGAACCAGTACGACGATTACGATGTTTGCCTTGAAGCTCAACATTCAAAAACATCTCTTTCTTCACTTCTTCCATGATGGCTTCATTGCTTGCGCCCTCACCAGCTTGTTGTTTGGCATAATTATGGATGTCTGTAAAAGATGCAGAGTCAATGTTCAAAGTCTGTACGTCGATCAAGATCTCGTTGTCGTAGATCTCATCCATATTGTTGTCAATCTTGTTAGCAGGCTGAGGAAGTACGCCTTTTGGTTCAATGACACGATGGGTGCCGTATTTATTGCCTTTCTTTTGCATATTGTTTTGATTTATAATTTGTTAAAACGAATCTTTAGCTTAAAACAAGCAAGTGCAAAAATAGTGATTTTTTGGGAATATTTAATCATTTGATGAAAAATAATCCACAACCAATTGTTTATTCAACATATCTTATTGTAAATCAGCATTCAAAGAATCCTTACCTATGATAAAATCTGACATCATTCGATAAATCTCTCGCCAGCGTTCATCGGGAAGAGCCTCCAAGTGTTTGCGCATCACAGCCAGGTCTCCGCGTCGCGCAGGACCTGTTTGAGCCTCCTTTGGGGATAGTTCATAGAGCTTGTGGACAGTCTGCTCCATGAGGGGCAAGATAAGTTCTATGTCCAAATCATGCTGACGCAGTATATCATCAGCGACCTGACACATAGCATTAGAGAAGTTACAGGCAAAAACAGAAGCCAGATGAGCATAGAAGCGTTGTCCACTATCCATTGGACGCACGATATCAGAAAGCTCGGATGCTAACTTCATCAGCATATCAGCCTGATCGTCTGCGGCACCCGTCTCAACACAAAGCGGCACCTTAAGGGCGGACATGTCTGCAGTCTTGGAAAAGGTCTGCAACGGATAAAGGACGCCAAAGTAATCCGCATACGGGGCAAAAATCTCTTGCGGGATTGAACCAGCGGTATGCACGGCCAAAGGCATTTTAAATGGTATCTGCGACAATACTTTCGGCAGTGCATCATCACTCAATGCGAAAATGAAGATACGGCAGTTCGGATCTAGTTTCGAGAGATCATCCAAAGCCTCAGCACCACAGAGATCCGCAACTACTTGCGCATGATCCAAGTGTCGACTATAGACCTGTCTCACTGGGAAATCAGAGCTACCACGCAGGCGACCTGCAATCCAGGTGGCCACATTACCGGAACCGAGCAGACAGACCATTAGTATTTGAATCTGCTACCTCCGACGAACTCACGCAGGATAGAGGTACCCGGAATGTCCTTTTCAGAGATGGAATGGAAGAATGAGAGGAACTTCAGCAGACGGCTTGCCTCAGCATATTCGGGGACCGTCTCAGGAACCTCACGAAGAATTGGGATGGCATAGTTTTTAAGGACGCCCAGCTCGAAGATGAGCGAGGTGTTGATCATCACATCAGCGTTCTCCTGGTAGGGGAAAATATTCTTTTCCTCGCCACGACGTACACTACTCCATCTTCTCAGTGTGTCTAACGCAGAATATCCACGGTAGTTGTAGTCACGCACAATACGGCGTATCAGTCGGTTATCAGTTGTGGGGATTGGATTCTGACGGTCAATGGAAATGGAGGTCAGAGCGGAGACAAAAACCTTGAATTTGAGTTCGTCAGGCACCTGCTCCGTCAATTTTGGGTTAAGGCAGTGGATACCCTCCACGACCATAATAGAGTTCTCTTCCAACTGGAGCGTCTTGCCAGTCCAGACTTTGCTGCCTTTTGTAAAGTCAAAGGTCGGAATCTCGACGCGCTCGCCAGCGACAAGTCTCCTCAATGTGTCATTGAATAGAGGAAGATCAATAGCCTCCAGTGCTTCAAAATCCTTCTGGCCATTATCATCCAGTGGAGTTTCGTCACGCTCCACGAAGAAATCGTCTACAGAGATCTGCACAGGTTTGTAGCCGAGTACTGCCAGCTGGACAGATAGGCGACGACACGTCGTCGTCTTTCCGGAACTGGAAGGACCGCATATCAGAACCATCTTGACACCCTTTTTCTGATGAACTCTATCGGCAACCATAGAGATCCACTTTTCCTGGAAAGCCTCGGCAACGAGAATCGTATCCACAACCTTACCTTCTCGAATCAAGCGGTTCATGTCACTGACGGTAGACACTCCCATATATTCAGACCAACCCTTTGACATCTTATATTGAGCGAACAATTTGGGATTGCGATGCGTCTTCGGGATCACCTTGACATTCTTGGCTGAAGGTATTTTCAGAAGAATACCATCCTCATAAAGTTCAAGACCGAAAAGCGTGAGATAGCCCGTGGAGGGAACCATGAAGCCGTAATAGTAATTGATAGTTTTGTCAAGCCTATATACTGACGTGAAAATCCTGTTTCTCTCTTTGAGCAACTCGTACTTATCCTCAAGACCAAGATTCTGGAATGCCTCAATAGCATCATCGGTCAGCATCTCAACGCGTTCAAAGGGAATATTTTTCCTGACGATTTGCTTCATGTGGTGGAGCATACGGTGTACAAGTTCCTCAGTAAGAGGTTCGTCCATATTCTCCAGTGTACAGAAACGACCTCCGGAAATGGAGTGTTTGATACGCAGTTTCACCTTCAATGGGAAGAGGTCATGAACCGCTTTACAAAGCAACAAGAATAGTGAGCGAATATAGAATCCTCGGCCATGGGGAGAATAGTAGTCGAAGAAATCGACAATGGCCGGTTTGTGAATCTGGTAACTCAGATCCCGAACTTTATTATTGACTAATGCACCCAGATACGGCAGTTCCGGCTGCATCTGATGCTCAATCATAAAATCGTACAGTTTCTGCCCGAACGGAGCGTAAACCAGTGTGTTAGTATTCTTGCAATATATTGGTACAGTATCCATTTTTCAATTATCAATTACATTTTTACTCTTTTGAACATTCTATTCCAACGGACCTTGCCCTTCTCTCCAAAAGATTTGTATTTATCCACAGAGAGCCATACCATAGAGGGATGACCTACCACATGATCCTCAGGCACAAAGCCCCAGAAACGGGAATCTGCCGAGTTATGGCGGTTGTCACCCATCATAAAGTAGTAGTCCATCTTGAAAGTATACTGTTTAACCTCTTTGCCATTGATAATTATTTTCCCATCTTTTACTTCCAAAGTATTGCCTTCATATTGACGGATAATCTGCTCATATAGAACAATATTTTTTGTGTTTAGATTCACTGTCATGCCTTTGGCAGGAACGGTGACAGGACCAAAGAAGTCTTTGTTCCACGGATAATCAGGGGAATGCGGGAAAATGGCAGGATCATACTGACCGAGAGAGTCTTGATAAACCTCCACATTAAAGCCCATCTTGCGAATCTTATCACATTGCTCTTTATTCAGACGATAAAGAACAGTGTATTGATCTACTCTCTGAGCATCTTCCTCATTGATATTCAGCTCCTTGCGTTTCTTTTGAGAGAGCTGCATGCCATTAGGATGGAATACGAAATAGGCGAACTGCATACGTTTTGGGTTCTCGGCGGCCTTGCCGTTGATATAGACCTGCTTATCCACAATTTTGAGTTCGTCACCTGCCACGGCGATACAACGTTTCACATAGTTCTCGCGTTTATCGACGGGACGGTCGATGACGTGATACTCTTTCCATACGGCCTCGCGTCCTTTGCCCGGATAGTAGGCGCCGGCATATTTGGTCTGGAAATAATGGATCATATCGGGACTATAGCGGCCCATCACATCACGTTTCTCTTCTACAGAGGCATTGGGGTTAAGCATGGCTTCAAACTCACGGACGATAGCATAATAGCTCTCCGCCTTGCGCTCCACGACAACCGTATCCCCATCAGGGTAGTTGAAGACGACCACGTCATTATTTTTGATTGAGCGCAGTGCCTTGGTACGCATATATGGAAGTTTGATGATTTTACTATAGGAATTGACACTCTGGGTCTTAGGCAAAGTGTTATGGATAAAGGGAATTGCCACAGGGGTATTGGGTATACGGACACCATAGGAGAGTTTGGAGACGGTCAAGAAATCGCCCACCATCAAGGAACTTTCCATGGATGAAGTCGGAATGGTATAGAGCTCGAACCAGCAAAGACGAATAATATAAGCGAGAGCGACAGCAAAGATGAGGGCATCGCCCCAGGAACGGGCGCTGCTCTTTTTCCACTCAGGAAGTTTGGCAATGTACTCTTCTTTCTTTGAAAAGCCAAGATACGGCAGATAAGCGAAGAAGAACAGCGTGCCGAGAATCAACGCACCATAGCCATTCTTGTTGAAATGATGGATAGTCTCCCAAACTATGTAGAAGAACATGAAAATATTGAGAAAGGGAACGAGGAATAAGAGCATCCACCACCATTTCTTATGGATAACATCATGTATCCAGAGCCATACATTATAGAAGGGTATCAAGGATTTCCAAGGAGCCAGTCCTGCTTTACGGAAGATACCCCACAGACCCACATGGGTACAGATTAGGAAGATGATACAAATAATGCAAAGGGCTGTTTTTGAGATAAACATAAGTTTTCTTTTTAGATGATATAATATTGTTAATCAAGGGTTTCTGAAAAAGAACAGATAGTCTTGGGGTGTCGCACGAGCCAGATGGCTGTGCGGATGGCACCGGCAGCGAATCCTTGGCGGCCGTGTGCGTTATGGATTATGGTGATCTCATCTTCGGGTGAGGACCAGCGTATCTGATGTATACCTGCGACCTCGCCGACGCGATGAGCGACCACCGGAATCTCATTTGGAGCGACTGATTCGCCTTGCGTCAGACGCCACTCGTCATAGGTAGGATGATTACCGATAATGCCTTGTGCCAAGGTAATAGCTGTGCCGCTGGGCGCATCCTTCTTGGCTGTATGGTGAGTCTCGTCAATCTGGACTCCATACTGACTATAGCGACTCATTTCAGCGGCCAGCCACTGGTTCATGCGGTTGAAGAGATAGACACCTATGCTGAAGTTCGTTCCGTATACCAGCGAGGCATCGTTTGCTTTCGCCTTGGCAACGACCTCGTCGAAACGGTCATACCAACCGGTAGTGCCGACCACAATGGGAACGTGGCACTCGAATGCTCGCATCATATTAGAGACGGCCACCGATGGCATGGAAAAATCGATAGCGACATCGGCAGTGCGGAAGGAATCCCTCTGTGATGACCACTCCTCCTCATTGTCGATGATGGCTACAATCTCATGTCCAGCAGCACGCAGTTGCTGTTCAATTTGATGTCCCATCTTGCCATACCCTAATATTGCGAAACGTATTTCTTTTTTATTCTTCATTACAAGTTCTTTTTAAAAGTGAAACTGGAGATTGAGACCAAAGGCATAATTCCGATTGGTATAGTTTTGTAGAAGAGTCGGTTGCCAGTAGAGACTTAAATCATCAGACACGTCGAAATAGTACAGATGAGCATCCACCATAGCATCGATAAAATTCAAGACATAGAGGATTGCCGTCACACCGATAGAGATCTCCAAGTTTCGTCGCTGGTCATTCTTCATTTGAAGAAGGTTTTCGTCTGAATATTCGGCCAAGGATGGATTTTGTAATGTTATCAAGCCATCGCGACGATAGATATATTCATTGCGATAGACGTTCATCTTATGGGCAGAGCGCCATACAAAATAGCCGCTAGCGCCTATAGCGCCGTACACAATAGGAAGTTTCCAATACTTCTTGTTGTAGATTTGCCCTCCGCCAGGAATAATAGAGCAGAGCATAGCTTTCGTGGGCGTATGGCGGACAACTTTGGCAGAATCAGTTTTGGAAACGCGGGATGTAGTGGTATCGATCAGCTCCTGCCCTTGAAGGGAAAGCATAAACAGGCAGCAGAGAATCGACAATATCCAGCATCGTAGTTTCATATCCGAACAAACGTGATATACCGTCGATTATTGCAGTAGATCAATAATTTTCTTCAGCTCTTCATCAGAAGAAAATGGAATAGTGATAGAGCCTTTACCCGTGATATCCTTTTTAATTTTCACCTTTGTCTTCAGTTTCTTACCGAAAGCTGTCTGGAAAGCGCGGACCTCGTCAGAGAGGGTGATCTTAACCTTTGGTTTGGCGGGTTCCATTTCATTGCGCAGCTTTTTAACGACCGTTTCTGTCTGACGGACAGAAAGTTTCTCATCCACAATCTGCTTGATAACTTTCTGTTGGAGTTTCTCGTCCTCGAGGGCAACCAGCGGAAGTGCATGTCCCATAGATATCTGGCCGTCGCGCACAGCAATTTGTGCTGGTGTAGAAAGACGTAAGAGTCGCAAATAGTTGGAGATGGTGCTACGGTCTTTGCCGACCTTATCGCTCAGTTCTTCCTGTTTGAGGTTACACTCCTCAATGAGCATCTGGTAGCTCATAGCGACCTCAATAGGATTCAGGTCTGAACGTTGGATATTCTCCACAAGAGCCATCTGAACAGACTGCATATCGTCAACGGTACGAACATAGGCAGGGATCTCGGTAAGACCGGCCAACTTGGCAGCGCGCAGACGACGTTCACCGGAAATCAGCTGATATCGGCCGCCTTCGATGGGTCTGACAGTCACAGGTTGTATCAAGCCATAAGTCTTGATAGACTGTGCCAAGCCTTCCAAAGATTCCTCGTCAAAATGAGTACGTGGCTGGAAGGGGTTAACATCGATGGAGTCTATTTTCAGGTAGCTGCTGCCACCTGACGGGACGGCTACGGGCTGGTTTTTGGTAATGGTGACATTTCCCAAAATAGCCTCCAAGCCTCTGCCTTTTGGTTTTTCTGTTTTGTTCATACTGATGGTCTTAAATGGTATATCCGTTTTTGTTTAGGAATTCGGTTGCGAGGTTCAGGTAATTCTTGAAGCCCGTGGACTTGACATCATAGAGGACGATAGGTTTGCCATAACTCGGGGCCTCACTCAGGCGCACGTTACGCGAGATGATGGTATCAAACACAAGGTCTTTGCAATGGAGACGCACGTCATCCACGACGGCATTAGAAGACTTGATGCGGGCCGTGTACATGGTCAGCAAGATGCCCTCGATAGACAATGACGGGTTCATATTAGTCTGGACGATGCGGATAGTGTTCAACAGTTTTCCCAGTCCCTCCAAAGCGAAATACTCGCATTGGACAGGAATCAAAACCGAGTCTGCTGCCACCAAGGCATTGAGGGTGATGAGACCCAATGACGGAGCGCAGTCGATGAAGATGAAGTCGTAATCGTTCTTCAGGTCATAGATTGCGTCCTTCATACGGTATTCGCGGCGCTCGTAGGAGATCATCTCCAGTTCAGCGCCCACGAGATCCATCGTGGCTGGCAACAGGTGCAGATGTTGTATCTCGGTTGGTTGGATAGCTTCAACCGCCAGTCTATTGTTGACGATACAGTCATAGATGGAGATAGTATCCTCGTTGCTCTCGAAGCCGAGACCACTGGAGGCGTTGGCCTGCGGGTCCGCGTCTATCAGGAGCACCTTCATGTCAAGGGCAGCCACGCATGCAGCCAGATTGACCGCCGTGGTTGTCTTGCCTACTCCACCCTTCTGATTAGCGATGGCGACAATCTTACCCATTACAGCGTGAAGTCAAGATTGGTGTAATCCTCGTTCTCATCACGCTCACTGAGTTTCTCCTCAGATTCGAAGTTGTTAACTTCCTCAGGAATCTTGCCAGTGGTGATGAAATCAACCATGCCATTCAGAGCATTCTGGAATTTTTCAAAGTCCTCCTTATACAAGAAGACCTTGTGCTTCTCGTAGAAGAAAGTGCCCGTAACATCATTGAACTTACGCTTACTTTCCGTAATCGTTAAATACATTTCACCCGTCTTCGTACTCTTCACGTCGAAGAAATACGTTCTTTTACCTGCCTTTACAGCGCGAGATAAAACTTCATTCTTGTCTTGGTTTTCCATTTTTTTGTGTTTTTATTCATCAACTCAATGATGGGGCTCATCATTTTCGTCAAAAATTGTTATTTGGACTTTTTCTGTTGTTGTTTTTGGAGTTGTGCCTGCTGTTTCTGCAGTTCTTCCATCTTCAATTCCCACTTAGATTTTTTCACCGGTTTCTGCATGTTAGCTTTGAGTTGCTGGTGCAGTTTGTCATCGTTAATAGCCATACGGAATATCCACATCTGCAAGAATGTGAAGATGTTGAAGAGCAGATAGTAGTATGTCAAAGCGGAGGCAAAGCTGTTGAACATGAAGAAGAACATGAGCGGCATCATGTACATCATAATGTTCATCATACGTTGCTGGTCCTTATTGCCTTGTGTAGGATTCATCAGCTTGTTGTTCAGCCAAGTATAGACGATGGTTGCCACGGTCATCAAGATTGTAAAGAGACTCAAGTGATCGCCGAGCAGAGGAATATTATGGCCGAAGTTCCAGATAGAGTCATATGTAGATAAGTCCTCAGCCCATAGGAAGGGTTGTTGACGCAACTCATAGGATGCCGGGAAGAAACGGTACATGGCGATCAAGATAGGCATCTGGAGCAGCATGGGCAGGCATCCGCCTGCTGGCTTCACGCCCGCGCTTCGATAGAGGGCCATCGTAGCCTGCTGTTTCTTCATCATGTCCTCCTCTTTGGGATATCGAGCATTAATTGCCTCAATCTCAGGCTTCAGCACACGCATCTTGGCAGACGACATATAGGTCTTGTAACTGACTGGGAGCAGAACGATCTTCAGTGCAATCGTCAGCAAGAGAATAATGATACCATAGCTTATACCATAAACCTCCAACCAGTTGAAGACTGGAATGATGAGGAATCGGTTAATCCAGTGCAAAAGGAAGAAACCCCAGCCCAGAGGCACCTGACGTTCCAGATTCATCTTATAGCCTTTCAGCAGACGGTATTGGTTCGGGCCCACATACATCGACATGTTGAAAGAACCTTTGTTGAGGTCCGATATCTGGAAATCGAGATCTGCCTTACAGTATTTCAAGACATCTTTCTCATCTTTTTCAGGATTGGTAGCGGAGAGTGTACCTGAATCGAAAGACTGGTCACCATCAACAATCAAGGTTGCCGTGAAGAACTGTTGCTTGACAGAAACCCACTTCAGGGGAGATGTAAACTCTTTAGAACCACCCTTGCGTTCATCGATATTGTCCACCTCATTGGTATTATCCATGTAGTAGACCGAGGTCAGCATCTTCTCATTCTCGTAGTTTTTCTCTACATTCTTGGGTTCAGCCTTCCATTCCAATGTGTAGTTATGCTTCGTCGGATAGAGATAGGGCTCCATATTGACAAAACGTATGGAATAGGAGAACATATACTCATCAGGTGAGAACGTATAGAGATACTCGATGTAGGAATTGACATTCAGAGTCTGACATTGCAGAGAGTCACCTTGATTGTTCGGATAAATACGTAGGGAAAGAGTATTATGCTCTTTATCAACCACGAGACTATCGGAATCAAGATCAGAAAGGAAAATACAGTCACGAGTGGCTATTTCCGTCTGATCACGAAGCATCAGCTTGATATTAATGTCGTTGGAACCATCTTCAAACATCTCCATCAGGACCTTAGCAGAGTCCTTAGGCGTATAGCGATAGACATCTTTGAGGCATACCTTACGAAGGCAACCACCTTTTTTGGAAAAATAGTACCAAGCCTTGTTAGTCTCCACCACATAATCGTCCATGTTGGCGAGTTGAGGTGTTGAGAAATGCTGATTGGCCGGTTCAGCCTCAGCCTGATTGTTCAATGAGTCCTGAGCAGTCAGTGAGAGTGCCTGAGCGATAGAATCCTCCTCCTGTCGAGCCATCTCCTCAAGAGCCTGTTGCTCTTGTTCCTGCATTACCTTCCTAGCTTTGTTGGACTGATAAAAGCTAAATCCTAAGAACAAGCCAAATATCAGCAACAATCCAATAACCGTATTTCTATCCATACTAATAAATAAAATTGGCTGCAAAAATACAAAAAAATAACTATATTTAGTATATAAAATCAGCAACTTTCATTTTGACACATATATATCTCAAAATGAAAAAATTAGAAATACGGAACAAACTGCATCCTCGCAGTTTGAGCAAAGAAAGAAACCAATTGCGTTCCGCAGTTTGAGAAACTTCGAAAATGGGTTATTTACTTCTTCAAGGGTAAGGAAATCATGAAGGTACTGCCCTTACCTTCAACACTTTGGACCTCAATTTTCCCTTTGTGCAAGGTAACGATTTTCTTCACATAACCAAGCCCAAGGCCATAACCTTTCACATTGTGTACGTTACCACTTGGCACTCGATAGAAATTATTGAATATTTCTGACAATGATTTCTTGGGAATACCAATGCCCTTGTCAGTGACTGAAAAGCGGAAATACTTATCATTTGACAAGGTATTTATGAGGATTTCCGGTTTGTTTTCAGAGTACTTTATAGCATTCTCCACAAGGTTAACTAGTACATTAGTTAAATGCTCTTTGTCTCCGAATATCTTATAGTTATCTGCATTTAAAGCTAAGTTTAAAGTGCCGTTATTACTATTTACTAACAGGGCTACACTATCCACCACCTTGCGAATCAGTTCATGCATGTCAATCAGTTCAACATTCATCTTGACCTGGCCTTTTTTAAGTTGAGCAATCTGAAGGATATTCGTAACCATAGACCTCAGTCGTTCGTTCTCGTCGTGGATGATGTTTACATAAGTGGTTTGCAATTCCGGGTCTTTCTTGGTCGCCTCATCGCCCATTGCTTCACATGCCAGAGAGATAGTCGAAATAGGTGTTTTAAACTCATGGGTCATATTATCGACAAACTCATTGGTGACTTCAGACACCTTCTTTTGACGGTATAACGTGTAAAGGGAGACAAAGGAGATAGTTGAAACAAGAAATACAAGACATAGAATCATGATCACGATGGTGCTCATACGCTGCAAATAGATACCTCTCTCCGCTGGGAAAAAGAGGATAATATAGTGTGGAGAGCTGACCTTTTCATTGTACTTCAAACGGAAAACATAGTCACTCTGAAGCATTTTCTCTTTAGGAATAGAGGTTGGTTCTATAACGAACTCTGTCGTAAAAGCATTATAAAGGGCGAAATCAAAACGAGCTCCTATTGTCTCCTCAGCCAATGCTTCTTTTATCAAGTTTTTCAAGAAAATAGGATTCAGAATATCCTTGGTTGTACTATCTAACTGAACCATATTGACATCTATCTTCTCCAAAAAACTATCCGGAACTCCATCCTTCGTTTGTGGAGACCAGGGATCTTTATAAAGGGGGAAAAGCACTCGGAATGAGTCACTGAAGTAAGTAGTGTCGCTCGAGACAATTCTGACATTATCCTCCTTGACATAAATCTCGGACATGATAACGCCTATAGGCTGATTATTAGTACTATCCATCAAGAATTTACGGGAATGCTGAACAGAAACCACATCGGTGGTATCTACCGCCTCCGTAGCAGTGCTGTCACTCATCGACATTATCGTGTCGTTCTTCAAAATGGCATCTATTTGATCAACAACATCGTTTCCTGCTGTCAGCACTTCATTAATAAAGATACTACGTTGAACCTTCTCAGCCTCCGTGTATAGTTTAAAAATGGAGAGGATAAGAAAGAATGTAGTGAAAATCACTACCAGGAACAACGAAACTAGCAATTTCTTTTTCATAACACTGAATTCATCAAATCGTCATTAAAAAATGGACAGTTGAGTCCAGGGGGAAATCTTTATCAGAAAAAACCGTTCCGAACGGTTTGCCATCATCACACGCACCAGCTTGACTAACAACACAATAAACCTCATCTCGATGTAGGTTCAGCCATTCTTGCGCCTCGTCAACATCCTGATAAAAAGCATAATGTATAACGCCAGTAGGGGCAATTTCTTGTATCTGCTCTACGAACAAAAAAGTCCCAGCATCCATATAGAACTGCTTATTCATCAAACGAATGGACTTCTGATACTCCAAATGGTTGAGGAACTGATGGTGTTGTGCCAACGATTGTGTTTGAGTTCCTAATGTACGCAAAAATGGCACAAAATCGTAATTTCTAGGCACAAATACGGTGTGGACGGCGGCGCGGCTACGACCAAAGAAAAGACTGATGTCCTTAGACAGCGACACCAGTTCCTGCTCAGATTCATGACCCGTCAATATCGCCACAGAAGCCTGACGAGGACGTAGCAGATGCGGGATTTGTTGCAGATAACGCTCCCAAATTGCATGACTATCCTCCATATCATTGACAATAATCGCGTCACATTTCGGAAGTTTATCCACGACAGAGATACGATGTTTCAACATCGGTTCAACCTCCTCCAATTCTTGAATAAGAAACGACATCAGCAATTCGTCCTTCGGATGCAATTTAAGGGCACAGGTGCCACCCATAATCAGAACACAAAGCATATCAACGAAAGCCGACATGGGCATCATTCCATCGGGCACCAGACCGATTGTCTTACCTGAAAGAACATCACTACTACTGCTAAATCTTGACTTTAGATAATCAACGTCAAGTATCTCTTTTATAATTTGATAAGAATATTTAATAAACTCAGGAGTAAACCATGGATTTAGTTGATATTGACGTTGGATGACAGCTTCTTTGTCAGAGAAATAATCATCCTCCCTCATCTTAAATCCGAGGTTGGCGAAGGGAAAAATATCGGAGTTAACAGAAGGATACATTAACGCACCTCCTCACAGACCTCGCTCATGATAGCAGCTATATCTTCTGCAGGGAACTGGCGGATAATACCCTCTTTTTGCATATCATCCACTATGCGTCGGGTTTCGGAGATATCGTGCATGGCAATATCAAACACCTCTTGCCATGTACGCTCCTTACGAGCCACTCCTTGACGGATAGCCTGCATAGCCACGTCGGCAGCCACAGTGGGGAACATCTCGGTATCCATCATTGTCGGCATAATACGCTCGGGATTGATGCCCTGACGTTCAGCATAGTCAGCGATAGAGTGCGCTGCACAGATCGCCATTTCATCGGTAATCTTGCGAGCGGAGACAAGCAAGGTTCCTTTCAGAATGGCTGGGAAGCACATAGAGTTGTTGACCTGATTTGGGAAGTCGCCACGGCCAGTTGCCACAATATGGGCGCCTGCCTCTTTAGCCTCGTACGGATAGATCTCCGGAACAGGGTTGGAGCAGCAGAAGACAATAGACTTCTCAGCCATCAGAGAGATCCACTCTTTCTTGATGGTATCAGGACCCGGTTTGGAGAGAGCCACGAGCACGTCAGCATCTTTGAAAGCCTCCTCTATAGATTCAATACGCTGAGGATTAGTGCTTTGACAGAGTTCCCACTTACGATAGTAGCGAGTATCCTTCTGGCAATCCTCACGACCCTCATGGAGCGTGCCCTTGCTATCGAAAATGATGATCTTGGACGGGTCAGCACCATCGGTTATGAGCAGACGGGCAATGCTGGTATTGGCAGCGCCCGCGCCATAGAGAACAATCTTGATATCAGAAATCTTCTTTCCTGCCAATTTAAGAGCATTGATGATGCCGGCGAGGGTCACGCAAGCGGTGCCTTGCGCGTCATCGTGCCATACGGGAATGTCACAAGCCTCACGGAGAACGTCCAACACCTTGTAGCAGTTGGGTTGTGAGATGTCTTCCAAGTTGACAGCACCGAAGCTGTGCTGTGCCATCTTGACGAACTCGATAATCTTCTCGGGTTGGTGTTTGCCCTCCTCATCGCGACTGTCGATACAGAGCGGGACGGCATCTACACCACCTAAGTATTTCATCAACATAGCTTTACCTTCCATAACGCCCAGACCTCCCGGAGGGGTACAGTCGCCATCACCCAAGACGCGAGTACTGTCGCTGACCACAGCCACCATCTGAGCACGATTGCTCAACTGGAAAGAGGTGTCGTTGTCATCACGGATAGTTGTGGAGACAGCTGATACGCCCGGTGTATACCAGACATTGAACCAGTTGAAACCATACACTGGCGCCTTAGGCAGCGTCTGCATCTTGCCACCGTAGAACTGGTGAGCCTTCAGTGAGAGTCTCTTATAAAACAAAGTCTTGGCTTTTGCCTTTTGCGCTTCGGTAAAATCTTTTGGAAATAGGGCGTCCAAATCGTCCATGGAAAGAATCTGATCTGTCATATTTTAAAAAATTAGGTCGCAAAAATACGATTTATTTCGGTGTATAATCACATATTTTCTCACAAACCACCAAGATCTTCTCATTTTTACCTATTGTGGTGCCATAGAGAAAGATATCGCCTCCGTCACGCACGCCAAGGCGATGGTGCAAGTCGTCGGCCGAGAGAGGAAAATTGCGCACCGCCACATTCGCCCTACCCCACTCTTTAGAGACCTCGCGAATCTCACGCTTGTTGAAAGGCATCGTCTTAATGACCTTAAGAATACGCCCAGGAAAATCAGCGACACACTCTTCGGAGGTGTATAAATGGGTACTCGAGCCTAACTTTTGAACTGGATAGCGGCAAGACAACGACTTATAAGCCCCAGCTTTCATAATTGCAACGTTAGGCTCGTAGAGATATGCGCTGACCTTCTCTGCCCAAGTCGGGATAGATTGTGCCTCCTCCTCTTGCGAGAAGGTAAAAACTTCGCTATCTGAACCGTTTAGATTAGCAGCCGTAATCATCAGTGGATGAGATATTTTATCCAGAATAAAAAGAAGTTCCTTGCACTCATTTCCGACAGCCACCACCTGCACGCAAGTTGTCTCCGGCAGCTGACGCAAAGCCTCACGAAGGTCCAACATTGGCGACAGTTTCACCATGATGCCTTTACGGGCTTTTTCATTCAGCAACGACTTGTTTTCGATGATGTTAGGCACACACTGCGACAGGTCCACAACCCGCTGGCCATGCTCATCACGACGGGAGGGATCGACATATAGCCAGTCAACCTGCTCCAGATGAGTCAGGGCCTGTTCCATCGTTTCAGTCACAATTGTCACATTCTTGACACCCATCACATCCATGTTGTGAGCCACAATTTGGGCCAAGGATTCATCAGGTTCCACGTAATAGCCGCTTTTGAATCGGCGAGCAAGATGCATGGTGTCAACTCCGAAACCTCCGCTGAGGTCGGCAAAGGTGTCACCATCAATCAACGAAGTTTTGTATTGTGCCGTGACTGTCGAAGAGCACTGTTCCATATTGACAGTGGGTGGATATAGCACCCGCTCACAAGCGTAAAAATCAGAAAGTTTCTCTTGTGCCTTCTGACGTCCTTTGATCTGCTGCAAAGCGAAGTGAAGATCCACACCTTCAGGAACGGGCTGCAGGGCAAGGCGCGCCACATCGTCTGATGAATGCGCCATCACAAATTGCCAAGTCCGTTCGTCGAGAGTCATCACGCGTTATTTTTGATGTAATTATTGAGTTTCTCCAGCCAGTGTAGGGCCGCTTTGACAGTCGGGATGTTATGCACCACGAAAACCAACCTGTGGTTAATCTCCTTGAGCTGAATAAGCGGATGGTTATGCTGCATGAAGGCAAGGACAAGTCCAAACTCATCAGACTGGAAATAGTTAGAGTTGGATTGACCGGCAAAATGGCCCAAGAAGGTCTTATTTTTCAGCACCACCTTCTCGAAATGGAGATCAGAAGCCAGCATACGCAACGGAACCGTCAGCATTAGCTCCTCGGTCTTGGCTGGCATTGGTCCGAAGATATCCACAACCTTTTTACGGAATTCATCTAGCTTTTCAAGATCCTGGATAGCCTCCAACTCTTTATACAAGCTCATGCGTTCAGAGACGCTAACAACGTAATCGGTGGGGAACATTGCTTCAATATCGGTTTCCAACAGGCACTCGCGACGGAGAATTGCAGTATTGTCGGCAGGCTTATCTTCGCCCAAGTCTTCGTAATCCTCATCTCGCATCTCCTGAATGGCCTCATTGAGAATCTTCTGATACATCTCGTAGCCCATTTCGTTGATGAAACCGCTTTGGTCAGCTCCAAGGATATCGCCAGCGCCACGGATATCGAGGTCGCGGAGGGCAATCTGGATTCCACTGCCGATATCGGAGAACTCCTCGATAGCTTGGAGACGCTTCCTGGCGTTGCTGTTGAGAAACTCGTAGGGTTGGGTGAAGAGATAGCAGTAGGCTTTCTGATTGTTACGGCCTACCCTACCACGTAATTGGTGAAGCACGTTGAGGGCAAAGTTTTGGGCATCATTGACAATCATCGTATTGGCATTGACGATGTCAAGGCCAGACTCGACGATGGTGGTGGATATGAGGATATCGTAACGACCCTCGATAAAATCGGTCATAATCTTCTCCAGTTCATCACCTTCCATCTGGCCGTGGCCTACTGCGACACGCGCAGAAGGGCACAGGCGTTGCACGAGACCGGCCAATTGCGGCAAGTCCTGAATCTTGTTATGCACAAAGAAGACCTGACCATGACGGTCCAACTCAAACTGAATAGCTTCCCGAAGGATATCCTCGTCAAAGACATGCACTTCGGTCTGGATTGGTTGACGGTTTGGCGGGGGCGTCGAGATGACTGAGATATCACGAGCGCCGATCAGAGAGAACTGCAGCGTACGCGGGATAGGCGTTGCCGACATGGTAAGGGTATCCACCGAGACGCGCAACTCGCGCAGTTTCTCTTTGGCACCCACGCCAAACTTCTGCTCTTCATCGATAATAAGAAGACCTAAATCCTTAAAAATCACATCTTTGCTTAAAAGACGATGAGTACCTATCAGTATATCTATCTTCCCTTCGGAGAGTTCCTTAAGGGTTGCTTTTATCTGCTTGGCCGTCTTGAAACGGTTCACATACTCCACGCGGCAAGGCATGTTAGCGAGACGGTCGCGGAAGGTGTTATAATGCTGTAGAGCCAACACAGTTGTCGGAACGAGGACTGCCACTTGCTTGCTGTCGCACACTGCCTTGAAGGCTGCGCGGATGGCAATCTCCGTCTTACCAAAACCCACATCACCGCATATCAGACGGTCCATTGGGCTGGTATTCTCCATATCCTTCTTAACATCGTCCAGCGTTTTGATCTGATCAGGAGTGTCCTCATAGATGAAGGAGGCCTCCAACTCTGTCTGCATATAGTTGTCGGGCGAGAAAGCGAAACCTTTTCGGGCCTTACGGGCAGAATAGAGCTTGATAAGGTCGATAGCCAACGCCTTGACTCTCTTTTTGGTACGCTCCTTGAGGCGCTCCCATGTTCCGGAGCCCAACCGGTGCAACTTGGGAGGCGTACCTTCCTTGCCAACATACTTGCTGATCTTATGCAATGAATGAATGCTGACATAGAGAATATCTCCGCCATCATATGTCAATTTGATGACCTCCTGCTCTTTTCCATTAATCTCTGTCTTTTCCAGACCTTGATAAACACCGACACCGAAGTTGATATGTACCACATAATCACCAGGTTGCAAGTCATAAATCTCTTTCAGAGTAATGGACTCGCTCTTCTTGTAGCGATCACGAAGCACTACCCTCTCCTGTTTCTCCAGAAACTGGTGGTCAGTGTAGACTGCTACCTTACGAGCCTCGTCGCGAAAGCCCTCATGAATCTGGTAGCTCAACGGAGTGTATAGATGACGAAGGTCATACTCCGTGACATTCTGACGGTTGAACTTCTCCAGAAGGTCTTCCATAATCCGCTGGAGACGCTCCAACTGGGAAGCACTCTCTGAGAGAAAGACACTCTCGATACCCTGCTCATAGTTCTGCGTCCACTCGAGGAAGAGGTAGTCGAAACTGCGACTGAAATTATTCTGGGGTTTTATATCAAAATGCAATGCTAAATCTGTCACAGTCTTTGCAGGTGCATTGACAATACAGTGAGCATACTGCTTCCAAGTTTTCTCAAATAAAGGCTTATTGATGAAAAGCTCCTCAACAGGCAGTGTGAGAGGCGCATCAGGGTCTGTAGTCTTCGGGCGGGACTCCAATTCCTCACGAACATTCTTGCATAGAGCAGCAATCTGAGTCGCAATATCCTGAGGACTCGTCATCCAAAGCACTGTCGAGTCCGGCAGAAACTCAAAGAGGGAGACACGCTGCTCTTCGACGGCCATATTGCCGATATTGGGCATGATGTGAACCACCTCCTCATCTCTGATGGAGAGCTGAGTTTCAGGATTGAAATAGCGGATAGACTCTATCCTATCACCCTCTAATTCAATACGATACGGATACTCCTCCGAATAGGAGAAGATATCGAAAATGCGACCACGCCACGCAAACTGGCCAGGCTCCACAACAAAATCCTCCTGCTGGTATTCGAGATCATAAAGATAATGTAAGAAATCATCCACGGGAATCTCCTGATCCTTTACTATTTTGAAGGTATTGTCGACAACATACTGCTGATTAACAATACGTTCCGCCAATGCTTCAGGGTACGTGATGACAACTTGCTGACCATCACAATGGTGCGACAGCTTATTGATGAGCTCCGCACGCAACTTCACGTTAGCGTTATTGAGTTCATCGGACGTATGGGCACGCTTAAAGGAAGAGGGCAGATAATGGACACGCTTGGAAGGCAAAGGTAGATCCTTGTCATCCAGGAGTTTCTCGATATCGTTATAGAGATATGCCGCCTCCTCCTTGGAAGCTGCGATGAAAAGATGAGGACGTGGAATCTTCTGGACGGCCAATGCCGCGAGAAGCGGATACGAGGATCCGACAAGTCCATCCATAGCAATAGCAGGGCGCGAGGAGTTGTCCTCGAGCCTTGACTTCAACTGAGCTGCCTCTTTTGCAAAGAGTTGCAACCGTAATTTGTCAACCGTCATCATAGAGGCGGCAAAAATACTCAATTTATGGTCACATTCCGTTTATTGAAGATAAAAAAGCTTTTGTAGGGTCGATGCGTGCATCGACCATTAATAAGGAATTAATTTTTGTATTACTACCCCGCCCTACGGGCACCCCTTCTAAAATAGAAGGGGAATAAACTCCCTTGTGGCACGTTCGTGCCAAGGGTAAATAAGGGGTAAAAGTATCTTGACACAAAATAATGGCGATGAGACGCTGTACGGCTACTTGTTGAGAAACTTTAGAAAACAGACTGTGAAAAAGAAAGAGGGCGTTCCCACTGAACGCCCTCTATTGCCTATTCTGATTAGAAAGTACTGTTATTTCTTTTGTTTGAAAGTAAGCGTGATATGGTCACTTCCGAACATCTCGGCATCTTCAGCATCCAATTCTATGGTCGTTGTGATGGTTTTATTGTCTTTGTGGTAGGTGAAAGGCTGCTCGCCGTCGAACATACCATTTTCGCCGTCGAAAGTGTAGGTGCCGTCTTCATTTACCACTTCGCCGGGCATTGTTTGACCCATTACCGTTACGGTGGAGTTAACGGTCATACTGTAATTGATCTCGTCTTTGAAGTTGAGGGTCATGTCTACAGAAACGCTGCCCTCAGTACCTTCAATGGTGGAGGTATTAGAATAATTTGCCTGCCAGGTGGTGCCAGCCAGGTCGACATCCTTGCTGCAGCTTGTGAGAAGCATTACTAAGCAAGCTGCCAGTGTGAAGAAAATGTTTCTTTTCATTTTTACTGTGTTTTAATTGCTTTAAATTGGGTTAATTGTTTTTTTATTAATATAATTCATTATTTAATCAAGTTTCTTTATCGCTGCCCTGAAAGGCGGGGCAGTAAGATAGCTATTGTCCCATGCCCATACCGCCACCAGCACCGCCGCCTTGGGCTTGTGCTTGGGAAGCCTCCAGTTCCATCTTGCCGAACTTGAAGGTGATACCGCCACGGATGCTACGACCCATCCAGCTGTTCCAGTTGCTGCTGTTGACAGAGTAATAGGGATTGTTGATCTCCGAACCCATAATATTCCAGTTGAAGATATCGGAGACACTGAGGTGGATAGAGATACGGCGTTTCCAGAACTCGGCACGCAGACCAGCATCAATACTGTAGCGCGGCTTGGTAGTGGTGAACATATCGACACTCTTGGAACGATAATTGGCAGATGCATTGATCTCCAAGAAATTCCATAATTTTGCCCAAAAGTTCAGACGGAAGCTGTAGCCCAAATTGTCTACAGTACGTGGCGTCACCTCATCGCGGAAGATAAATGAACTCTTGGAGTAGTAGACATTAGCATAGAAACGGATATTCATGAAGGCCTTGAGACGGTACATCACATTGAACTCAGCACCGGTATTGAGCGACTTGCCAGCATTGACCGGCATGCTAAAGGAAACAATTCGGTTAAAGAAGGGACTGTAGATAACATCCGACTGGCTGCTAATCTCGTTCTTGCTGTTTTTAAAATAGGCATTGATACCGACATTGCCGAACTTGTTGATATACTTTGTCCATCCAGCCTCTATAGAGTTGGTGAAAGTCTGCAGCAAATCGGGGTTGCCTCTGCTAAATCCATCCTCGCCATATTCAATATATGTTGTCAACTGGTCGCCACTAGGATTAGAAACCCGGCGTGTGTAGCTGAGCTTGAAATTGTGCATGTTTTTGGTACGGTAACTCAAGTGAAGAGAGGGATAGAGGCCAAAATAGCCCTTGTGTACATCGTCGGCGGGAGAGTTCTTAATCAACAAGTTGTAAAGTTCATATTCAGCACGCAGGCCGCCCTTGAGAGTAAAATTGCCAAAACGGTGCTGCAGTGTTGCATAAGCATCAAAGCTACCGTCACGGCTCAGAGCGTCTTGCGAGCGAATGGCATCCATGACATACTCATTGGTTGAAAATACCAACGTATCGAGTCTAGTAAAATCTTTTCCAGGATCATATGAACCCGAAACGCCCAACTCGATTTCACCATTTTTATGATAGGGAATCGTGTAGTCCAGAGAGGCAGAGAGACCTAACGAATTATATTTACTGTTTGATTTTTTATCTTTATCCAAGTAATCCAAATAGGTGTAATCTCTTACCGTTGATTGGTTACTATTCCGTCCCCAGGTCCAGAAGCTGACATCGGCGCTGATTTTGTGGCCCATGCTGTTGAATTTATGCTCATACCACATGCCGCCATATCCACCTCCGCCAAAACTGTTGCTCAGACTTGTCTCAGTAAAAGAACGATCACTCGGGTTTATAAGTTCAAAATAATAATTGTTAGCATTGCTGCTAGAATTACCGAAACCCGGATAGGTTCCAGCCCAGAAATAGAGACTGTTAGCGGTATCTGGAGTATAAGAACCATTAATGTAGAGACCGAAATCATGAGATTTAGAAAGATAGCTACTAGTACTACGAGTATAAGTAGATATATCTCCCGAATCGGTAAACATGGTAGCAGAAGACTCACCATTGCCCTTGCTCACGCGGTAAGAGTAGTTGAGATAAGTACTGATGGAGAATTTCTCATTAGCATAGACGTATGAGATGAAGGGAGTGATGTCAGGAGTAGAAGAACCGCGCACGCCGAAGCTTAAGAAGCTGTTCTTCTTGATCTTGGAAGCGGTTACGATGTTGATGATGCCGCCACTGCCCTGGGCGCTGTAACGTGCCGACGGGTTGGTAATGACCTCAATCTTCTCGATGGTACCGGCAGGCATCTGCTGGATGAAGTTCTTGAGAGCATCGGCGTTCATATTGGAGGGTTTGTCGTTGATCCAAATCTCCACGGAGGAGACGCCGCGCAGGGTCACATTGCCCTCCACGTCCACCTCCACGCCAGGAGCATTCTGCAGAGCATCGGCCGCAGAGCCCGACTGTACAGTAGGATCTTCGGATACGTTGTAGAGTGTCTTCTCACCATCGATGAGGTAGACAGGCTTCTCGCCCACGATCTGCACCTCGTCAAGGTCGGTACTCGTCTTCTTCATCGGAATATCGCCCAAATTGACCTTCCTCTGCTCTCCACCGATAGTCACGGGCATACGAACCGTCTCGTAGCCAAGCAAGACAGCCGCCAGCACATACTCGCCGGCCGGGATGCTGGAGATCTGGAAACCGCCTTGAGCATCTGACACGGCCTGACCCACCATCTTAGCAGTGGAGTCTGGGGTTTGCAAGACCACCGTGGCAAACATAACCTTCTCTTTGTTAAGGGTGTCTACCATCGTTCCGGTGACGGTGTAACGACTTTGGGCTGACATGAAGGATATCAGTCCAAGTAACAATACTAAAAGAAACAATCTCTTCGTCATATGTTTGATTTTTTATTATTTTTCAAAATGTAAGAAATTCATTAACAACACATTACCAACAAAAGTTCGGCTCATTTAAGGACCTATATAAAGAGGACGCAAAAATAGAAAAAAGTGCCAAAGAATTCACACAAAATGTAAATTCTGGACTATTAAATATTTCAAAGGACACTCTATCTAAGAATCTCCTGGACCGCCCCTAGTTTTGGGACAATCAGGTCGAAGCCGGACTCTTCACTGGCTTTGCGTTCGTTTTCGAGAGGCTCGTCCCAAGAGTGACGGGCCAGAGCATATTTAGAGTGGTGAACCGTGATGACCTGACGGGCGTGAAGGTCTTGTGCCTCCTTGCCCAACTCATCAGGCATCGTGTGGATGAGATTCCAGTGTTCATTGTACTGGCCATTCTCAAGAACAGCCAAGTCTATATCGGGAAATTTTTCTCCAATAGTCTTAAAATGAGGCCCATAACCACCATCACAGCCCAAGAAGAGACGACCAAATGGCGAGTCGAGCAAGAAAGAGGCCCAGAGGGTATTGTTTCTTCGCAAAGCACGACCAGAGAAGTGTTGAGACGGCAAGCAATGCCATTTCCAACCCTCTTCCATTAAGAGCTCCTCGTCCCAGTCCAGTTCTGTAACCTTGCTCATATCCATGCCCCAGCGTTCCAAGTGTGCTCCAACACCCAACGGACAGACTACGCGTTGCACACGGTCCTTCAGACGAAGGAATGTCTTATGGTCAAGATGATCGTAATGGTCGTGAGTGATAAGCAGACAGTCGATGATATCCGGCATATCCTCCGGTTGGTACACATCGGTGCCAACAAAAGGCCTATTCACAAAGGCGAAGGGAGCAGCCACACAAAAGACAGGATCCACGAGGATTGTTTTGCCATGGAGTGAAAGAAGATATGATGAATGTCCAAACCAGATGTAATAGTTATGGTCTGGAGAGAGATGTTTCAGATCTTCATGGGCCATTGTCAATGGTTGCGATGGCACGAGGGCTTTTTTCTTGCCAAAAAGCAGATGACGGATTAACTTCATCGATTGGTGAAATGAGATTCTCAGCTCCACATCGTTAAGGTTTCGGAAACAGCCCTTTCGGTAATTGGGCGACTTGCGAATGCGTTCCAGCCGTTTGCCTTTAGGGTGCCTGCCAAACTGCGGAAGATGTACAATGATTGGCGCGACAATCGCAAACACGACCATCAACACAATCAGTAACGCAATCAAAATTATGGTTATAGATCCAATAATCATATCAAATAATCATATTAAAACCATCCCTTCAACTCCTTCAAAAGTACTAATAGAAACGGAAAACTATGATTATTATTGTTTAAGAAAAAAGATTTTCATGCAATATAAAAAAGTGGTTATGCAAAACCGTATTTCTTTCGATATTTGAGCAGCAGCGACAGGGAGAGCAGAAGAGCCATTCCTTCAGCAAAGATAATGGCAAACCAGATGCCATTAACCCCAAAGATAGCAGGCAGAAGAAGAACTGCTAGGGTCTCGCAAATAAGTGTACGACTTGTGGCGATAACGGCTGACACCACACCGTTGTTAAGGGCTGTAAAGAAAGAGGAAGCATACATATTATATCCCGTCAGCAAAAAGGAGATACTGTATATACGCATAGCACGAATGGTCAGATTTAGGAGCTCTTCATCGTAGCTGACAAAGATAGCAGACAGAGGACGGGCCAACAACTCGGCGATTAGGAATAGTGAGATACCGAAGATAGTAATGAGGATATGGCTTTTGCCAAAAAGATTCTTAAGCTCATTCTTGTTGTCGGCACCATAATGGAAACTTACAATTGGAGCGGAGCCCATACTGTAACCGATGAAAATGGCCACGAAGATAAACGAGAGATACATGATGACGCCGTAGGCAGCCACTCCATCTTCTCCGATGTATCTGATCAGCTGATAGTTATACAACATAGTAACCACTGTCGCCGAGATATTGGAGAAGAACTCGCTGATGCCGTTAAAACAGGACTGCTTCAAGGCCCAGCCGTCCCATTCGGGGCGGACGAGTTGCAACAGAGAACTGTTGGGGGACATGAAATAAATGAGTGGTATCAAACCGCCGACCATCTGCGAGATAGCGGTAGCCCAGGCTGCTCCCTTTAGTCCAAAGCCGAAGACGGCAATGAGCAGATAATCCAGCAGCATGTTCAGGAGTCCAGAAATGATCGTAACCAGCAGACCGAGACGCGGGCGCTCGGCGGTGACCAACAGAGATTGGAACATCATCTGCAGGATAAAGAATGGAAGAGCAACTAAGAGTATGCGGCCATAGATGACACAATCGTCCACCAGTGCCTCAGTGGCGCCCAGCCAGACGGTAATCTTGGGAAGAAGGAGTCCTCCCGCAATGGCAAAGCAGAGACCTATCACTGCACCTGAGCAGACCAGTAAAGAGAAGACCTTCTGAGCCTTTTCCTGCCGTCCTTCACCTAACAGCTTACCTATCAATGCGCTACCGCCCGAACCTAACATAAAGCCTATAATGGCCAAAAACATCAGAAAGGGGAAGATGAAGTTAAGCGCGGCAAATGGCATTTTACCTGCAAAATTGGATACAAATATGCCGTCCACCACGCTATAGATAGATGTAAAAATCATCATCACCATAGATGGAATAGTGAAACGCAGTAGTTTTCCGAAGGTAAAATGGTCAGAAAGTTGTATTGACGAACTCATATCCAATTATCAAAACCCCACTAAATAAAATGAAAAACAAGAATATCAACCGCTTTTCATTGGGGCGGCAAAAATAGTAAAATTATATCAGTATTCTCCCTGAGAGGAACGCAGTGGTTAATTGAAAATTGAAAATTAAGAGAGCGGAGTCACTTTGTAGAGATGCGCTATAGCACGTCTCCGATTTTAGATAATAGTTAATAATTAATAGATAATAGTTACATCCGTGAGTCCCATTAGGGACGAACAAATCCGTTTGTTTTTTTTATTAACAAGCGGATTTGCTCATGGCTAACGCCCCTCGCGGTGACAAATTAGCATATTGAGAATGAACGCAAAGAAAGCAAAGAATGTAAACGCAAAGACGCAATGGACGCAAAGGCAGACTACCAGTCCAACAATTCAACAACTCAAAAACTCAACAATTCAACAACTCAACAGTTCAACAACTCAACAGTTCAACAGTTCAACAAAAAAAATGTACTTTTGCCAATTATTTAAGCAATTAGGAAATGACCAGGGCACGGGCTCGTAACATCATCACACGCATTGTCGCCATCCTGTTTGGGTGTACGGCAGCGTTCATTGTGGTCATCAATCTTCTCAAATCCAAATTTACGGGCGTACTGCTCTATTTTCACAAGCTAGAGACACAGCTCCCCCACCCCGTGCTGATGCTGATGGGAGTCGTTTTCATTGTCGGTTTGTATCTTTTGCTACGCCAAATTGGCGATAGGGAAAAAAGACGTCTTTCGGAACGCAGCACACTACTTATCGCGGGTGGAATCTTCTTCGTTTTGCAGATGTTTTTCATCTACAACTACTGCTTTGAGAGTGGCTGGGATGTACAGATGGTGTTGGGGGCCGCACGAGAGATAGCACATGGCAACAGGGTTGTCGAAACGGGCTGGTATTTCAGCATGTATCCCAACAATCTGTTTATCACACAGATATTTGCCTTTATTCTGTGGATCACTATTCCTTTGCACCTCGGCGCGCTCGACTATCTGGCCATCGTGACGGTACAGAGCATGCTCTGCGTGCTGACAGCCTGGATGCTGTATCAGATCATCGTTGGGCAGACAAAGAAGCGTTGGCTCGCATGGTTCGGTTTGGCACTATATCTGTTACTCGTCGGCATCTCGCCCTGGACCTCCATTCCCTACTCTGACGCTTGGGCTTTGTTTTTTCCCACGGCAGTTCTTTGGGTAGTGACCACCTCCGCATTTAAAGAGAAACCCTTCCTGCGTTGGTTCATAGCAGCAGCGTTAGCTTACATCGGTTACAAGATCAAGCCGCAGACCATCTTCGTGTTCGTCAGTGCTGTAGGTGTGGACATCATCAACATTCTGTTGGAGAAGGAAAGAAAGCCTTTGGGTAAGAGTTTCTGGCGGGGCAGTCCGCTCGGCGCCTGCGTGGGTTTAGTGTCAGCTTTTGTCTTCGCGTTAATTATCACGGCGACAGCGCCCATTCGGCACAATTCTGACAGCAGGTTTGGCATTCCACATTACCTGATGATGGGCGTCAACCATATCAGTTTGGGCGGTTACTGCGACGATGACGTCATCTTCTCGCACCAGTACAAGACACCTCGCGAGCGCAACAAGGCAAATCTGCAGGAGACCGCACGACGCCTCCGATGGATGGGTCCTTCGGGATTCGGCTATCTTGCCTGCGAGAAGACACTCATCAACCATTTCGACGGCACCTTCAACTGGGGCAAGGAGGGCGAGTTCCTCAAGATTGTCTACCCAGAGCGCAACGGACATCTCTCGCCATTCCTGCGAAATCTGTATTACAACTTGACCATTCATGGAAAATACTATCCCTACTGGTGCACCGGCGCCACCGCCATCTGGCTCGGCGTACTGTTCTTGATGCTGTTTGCAGCTTTTGGCAAACAGGACCGTTTCAGCATCATCCTGATGCTTAGCATTTTATGCATAACGCTCTTTGAGACAATTTTCGAGGCACGGTCGAGGTATTTGTATGGGTATGTTCCATTGTATTTTTTGCTGGCGTTACAAGGGATCGGGAAGATAGAGATGGCAATCCAAAAGCTCAGGCAAAAAAAGCTGCATCATGCAAGCATGTTGTAGAAGGGCCCTTTTGGGTGGTATTGGTGGAAATGGGAATCAAACTGGAAGGTGTCTCTGGGAAGGAGAAGCAAAACCAACAACAATCAACTGTAACAAATATAAATCATTAACTTTTTTTACATAATATAGAAGTGTCATTTTCATCTAACTTTTTGTTATTTTTGCAACAAAATATATTAACCATCAAACCACTCGACTTTTTTATGAGCTGCAAATCCAAACACATCTTATGGATTTTTTTGCTGACCCTATTTACAGCATGCAACAAAGTCAATTTCTCACATTTTAACGAAGGTGACCTTTATGTAACCAAGTACGAAAGCAAAGAGAGAGTTCTCACTATAGACAACGTTGATAAGAAAACCATCACAGGACGACTTTATACGTGCAATTCACTAATGGCCGTGCCACAATCATACACTGTTATAAAAAAGGGATCCAAAGTGGTGTTTTCAACAGGTGATTCGAAACACAAAATTAATATTACGCTAAAGCGTGAAAATGACGACATCCATTGCACCCTCAAAGATCAAAACAAAACGCTGATTTTCTATCCTGCGCTTCCCGAAGACACCATCTCATATCGAAAGCAATATTTAAAACCTATATTCTCTGTCAAGGACACTAATATCATGTATGCCAGCGCCGATGGCTATTGGACCAGTTATCCTGACGAGGACAAAAAGTTCAAAGAGATCTACATAAAGCGACTCCCACAGCTTGCCTCTATGAGTGAGCAAAAAATGCATTTGGATCTCTATGAACCTAAGAATAACAATACCAAAAGGCCGCTGATTATATTGATTCATGGTGGAGCATTCTACAATGGGGATAAAAAGGATGAGACATATATTAAATGGAGTCAACATTTTGCCTCCATGGGTTATGTGGCTGCTTCCGTAAATTACAGAATGGGATTTCTCATTCAAAGAGAGTCCATAGACAAAGCCGGCTACCGTGCCGTTCAAGATGTCAATGCTGCCATTCGCTATCTAGTGCATCATGCTAAGGAATATCGTATCGACCCTGACAGAATCTTCACCTGGGGCACGAGTGCCGGTGGCATCACAGCATTGAATGTAGCATTCATGCGCGACGACAACAGACCGCAAAGCGTTAAAGAAGAAGGTGTCATCGCCAAACTCATCCCGGAATGCAGAGACAATTTCCGCATCAGGGCAGTTGCCAACATGTGGGGTGCTATTCATGACACAGCCATATTAGCCAATAGCAACACAGCTGTCATATCCTTCCATGGCGATGCCGATCCCATTGTCCCTTATGGCTATGGCATCCCATTTAAAAAGATGTTCGACAACAAAGAATTATTAAACATTGATTTCTCCGGTCTCATACCCGAGACATCCGAGTCCCCAGACTTCTTAGACAAAAGCATTAAAAACTTAAAAGAAGGTTTTAATATTATAACGAAAAAGACCAAGGATGGCATTTCTAAATATATCATCCAACCGATCTGGGACAATTTAGTGTCACCGATGTACGGTTCAAGTTGCATACACCAATATCTTGATAATCATGGCATCCGCAACAAACTATTCACGGTGCCTAAGGCAGGACACAGTCTCCATGTGGACAAGCACCGGAAAATCGTCCCCTATTTCTACACTATACAGGACTCCGTGGCGGAATTCTTCTACCACGAACTATATGAACATCCTGTCGTCCTGCAGCAAGACAGCAAAGACCCTACCCTCTTCACCATTGACGACAGTGATGTGGACGAGGCGCACTGGCATGTGGAGGGAGGCATCATTCTCGAGTCCTCTAGCGACAAGACTCGCGTGCTCCTCTTCGCCGACCAAAAGAAGAAATCCGTACGCGTTTCGGGTAAATACAACGACGGCTCCGAATTCTCAAAGACTCTAAAATTCTGATCTCTATGAAGAAATACGACATCGCTTTCAAGTCCGAGAAAGGACGTAAAAAAGAGAGCTACGAGCAGAATGGCGTCTGGACGGATATGAACAGGCTTGGTCTATAGAGTCCTTGACCGAAGAGATAAATGCTGAAAAAAAGAGTATCCCTCGGAGTATTCTGCTTCGAAAAATAGAAGAAATATTGACGAATAGCATCTATACAAAAGGAAAAGAAGAATCTTTAGCGGCACTCATCAAGTTATGCCGAGAGAAAGGACTCTTTTTATCTCATGAAAAAACGTCTGAAATCCTGAATAGCGTCATAGCACGTTACCGCGCACTCGCGCTCGACGACCCTAGCAAAGCAGCAGTGGAACGGATGGCTATCCAACTGCAATACTATGCAGCCGACACACCGAAATAGGAACGTCAATTCCCCTGTTTTTTATCTTCCATCTTCTTCTTAACGATCTCCACACTCTCTTTCAAGAACTTAACGTCGGGATGCTCCTCACCGTATGATACCTTTAGTATGTCCAGTGCTTTCTGAAAATACTCTAAAGCCTTTTGGTATTCTCCCTGATGATAACAGACATTACCGATGTTGTTATAACCAGTTGCCACATTGGGGTGATTATCGCCATTTACGGATTTCCATATATCCAATGACTGCTGATAGTATTTCAATGCCTGCTCGTAATCCCCTTGGATTTTGTACACTCCGCCGATATTGTTGTAATTGGTAGCCACATCGGGATGATTCTCGCCATAGATCGACTTATAGATGACCAACTCTTTCTGGAAATAGTCCAAAGCCTGAAGATATTCACCCTGCAGATAGCATACCAGACCAATATTATTATAGCTAGTAGCTACATCGGGGTGGTTCTCTCCATAAACGGACTTGCTGATTGAGAGGGTTTTCTGATAACAACTCATAGCTTGGGCAAACTCACCCTGAGAATAGTAAACCAGACCGATATTGTTGTAAAGTGTCGCCACTTCGGGATGCTCTTCGCCATATACTGACTTTCTGATATTCAGCGCCTTTTGATAGTATTCCATGGCTTGATCATATTCCCCTTGCGAGTAGTGCACCAATCCGATATTATTGTAACATATTGCCACATCGGGATGGTTTTCACCATACAAAGACCTACTGATATTCAAAGCACTCTGAAATTGTTCCAAAGCTTGTGAATATTCCCCTCGACTATAAAGAACGCCTCCAATATTATTGTGACTTGTTGCAACGTTAGGGTCAATCTCTCCGAATACAGACTTGCTAATTTCCAAGGATTTTTGATAATATTCCATAGCTTGGGTATACTCGCCCTGAGTTTTATACACAAAACCAATATTATTGTAGCATGTTGCCACATTTGGATGATTATCGCCATATAACGATTTCATAATCGTCAAAGATTTCTGATAAAAAGCCTTAGAATGTTCATACTCTCCTTGATTTTGGTAAACCCCAGCCAAATTGTTGTATGCAGTTGCAACGGCTGGATGGGTCTCACCATTTTGCTTTATTGACTGACGCAGAGCCCGCTGATAAAAAGCAACGGCCTTACCCATATCGGCCATATAATCATCAATAAAACTTCCAGCATCCAGTTGCCACTCCACATTGGTCGTGTCCAAACCTGCACGCAACTCCAGATAATAAGCTGCTGAATCATTCTGGAACTGTGCGGAATATTTCTCGAAATAGCTGTAGCATCGACGTGCGAGTTCCTCTTTATCAACGACATACATCTGCTCTGCCTTCTGCAGTCGTTCTCGCTGTTCTTGTAAAATTTGAGACTTCTGCTGATGTTCTAACACCTGGGCACGCAAATCTCCTCTTGAGCGGAGCAGAGAGTCTGCTTTCAACAACTCGCCATTCTCAATAAAGAAAGAGACTTGGCGATAGAACTCGTCCAGCAGATCGTAGTCGAGACCAGCATAACGCTTGGCCATATCAGCAATGAGTCTCTCGTTATTCTCCTGTTCAGCATAGAGTGCTTGTAAAGCCTGGTGATAGGCATCTTCCGTCAACTTGTGGTTTTCAAGAAGCGAGTCTATCTCCCTTTCCCTTTGCTGAAGCTGGGCTTGCAGGTTTCTCCGCAGTTTCCGTTCAGATGCCAACTGGTCTGCGAGCTGCTTCTCCGGTGTTTCCATCGTAATCACCAATGGGGTTGCGGTACACGAATACTGTTTCTTCAACATATCAGGATCTGAGAGCACATAACCCTGTTTAAGCACATTATTAAGATAGAATTTACCTGCCGGAACTGTCAGTTTGAAATCGCCATTTGCATCACCCACGGTGGAGTGACCGCCAGATAATTGAATAGCCGCGCTGGGGATACGCTTGCCAGGAACCAATTGTCCTTTACTGTCAATTCTCCCCTTGGTCTTCACATAGCCTTTCTGGGTAGTCTGCGCAATGCCAAAGGTGGCAAAGAGCAGGATCAAAATAACACATATGTTCCATTTTTTCATAACATCTGGTTTTTTAAGGACTACGGACTATCCAACTAAAGATTTTATTTTTCTTTTTCCAATTTACGCTTAACCATCTCGACATATCCGCTCACCTCTTGCGTAATAGCATGATCATCCCCGTAAAGAGTTTTGCAAATGGATAGCGATTTTTGGAAACACTCCAAAGACTTCGCAAAATCTTTCAATGAAGCATAAGCTGTACCAAGATTATTGTAATCCTCCACAACGTCTGGATGATTGTCACCAAAAATTGATTTTCTGATGGTTAACGACTTCAGGAAACACTCCTTTGCACGTTCACTCTCTCCCTGGTAAAAATGGATATAACCCATGTTGTTATAACTCACTGCAATATTGGGATGTTTTTCACCATAAAAAGACTTCCAAATGGCCAAGGCCTTCTGATAATAGTCCATCGCCGTGCTGAAATCCTGGGCGGAATAGTAAGCAAATCCGAGGTTGTTATAACTTTCAGCGACAGCGGGATGACTCTCGCCAAAGACTGATTTTCTAATCGCTAGTGCCTTCTGATAGCATTCTGTCGCATGGGTCAAATCCGACAAGTAGAAATAAGAACCACCCATATTGTTATAGCATTCTGCCACCGTTGGATGATTCTCTCCATAGACTAACTTTCGGATTTCCAAAGATTTCTGATAATTCTCCATCGCCTTGGTATATTCACCCATACGTTCATACACATAGCCTATATTGATATAACTAGTTGCCACGTCAGGATGATTTTCCTCAAGGAGTTTTTGCTTGATGCCCAATGACTTCAGATGATAATTCAATGCCTGGGAATAATCCCCTTTTGATGCGTAGAGCGTGCCCAAATTGTTGTAACCAGCAGCCACAGCAGGATGGTTCTCGCCATATTCGGACTCGCTGACACTCAAGGCTTTCTGATAATTATCCAAGGCTTGATCATACTCTCCTTGGTGGTCATACACATAGCCAAGAGTATTATAACATACGGACAATTTAGAGATGTCTTTATCTTTTTGTGCTGATGTCAGACGCAAAGCACGCTGTAGATAGACCTTTGCTTTTTCGTAATCAGCCAAATACTCATCGATGTAATCCCCAGCCTCGAGTTGCCAATCCACATTCGTTGTATCCAGTTCTGCTCGCAACTCCAAGTAATAGGCTGCAGAGTCGTTCATAAACTGAGCAGAGAATTTCTCAAAATAACTATAACAACGGCGGGCAAGTTCCTCGTTGTCGGCAGCAAAGACCGTCTCAGCCTGATGCAATTGTTCACGCTGCTCTTGTAAAGCCTGACCCTTGCGCTGTTGTTCCAGCACCTGTTGACGCACATCTCCTCTTGTACGCAATAGCGAATCAGCCTTTACCAACTCCCCATTCTCGATGCAGAAGGAAACCTGGCGGTAGAATTCGTCCAACAGGTCGTAATCTATCTCCGTATATCGCTTCGCCATCTCTGAAATCAGCATCTCATTATTTTCTTGTTCAGCATAGAGTTTTTGCAAAGCCAGTCGATATTCCTCTTCATTTAGCTTATTAATTTCTTTGAGGGAATCTATCTCCTGTTCCTTTTGCATCAGTTGGCGCTGCAATTGGCGACGTAGCTTTCGTTCTGCAGCCAATTGATCGTCTGCCTGCTGTTCCCGAGTTTCCATTGAAATCACAAGTGGGTTAGCGGAACATACATACTGTTTCTTCAGCACTTCCGGGTCGGTAAGTACATAACCTTGCTTCTGAACGTTACTCAGAACAAACTTCTTGTCGGGTACAGTCAGTGTGAAGTTACCATTAGCATCAGCCACAGTAGAGCGACCTCCAGTGAGTTGGATGGCTGCACCGGCGAGACGCTTGCCAGGTATCAATTGTCCCTGACTGTTCATCCTCCCCTTGGTCTTCACATAACCCTTCTGGGTAGGCTGGGCGACGGCAAGTATCACTGAAAACACAACTAATATGGTAGTGGCTATAAAGCGTTTCATAACTACAGATAAAATATTGATAATTCTTTTACGATAAATTACTGCTTAAAGATACAATAGCTATCCCCACATGGCATATATACGCTATCCTCATGCAGAGGAATAGAAGCGGAAAGCGGATAGGTCTTCCGCTGAGATTCCAACGGAACAGACAGTTTTACCAGTCCCGTTTCATCTGAGCGCACTGTTTTCCCATCTACGACAACATCTATATCTGAAAGAAAAGTCTCAGTCTGCGGATCATAAAGTCGAAAACGAATATCTCCGTATGTAGCAGGATCACGGGCAACATCAACTATTGTGTTCTTGGTTAAAATCAACGTTGTATCGGTAGGCAGAAAATCGCGACAGGTAACAGTAATCCGCACGGGGTGGTTCAAATATTTTGAGGGGATATTATGAAAAAGCACCTCCTCTTCCATTGCACGGAGTGTGTCCGTTTCCGTCTTGTTGTCAAGCGCCAAAGAGACCACGGCATCACGCAATACGGGCAAATTCTCATTATGAACCGAAATCTCGTTTACACGCAGAGAAATATCCACAGGCTGGCTTTTTTGCCACACTGCAATCAAAGCTGCCAAGACTGCCACGCAGCCGACCGTCCATGCGACAGTCTTGCGGATAAGCAGACGACGATGACGTTTCCATATTGTGTCAAACTCCACATCCAGCAATTTGGATATGAGCTGCACATAGGCTCGCTCACGGTTCATCAAAGGCAAGCGATAGATATTTTCATGTATATTAGCTCCAAGAATCTCCGGCAAGCCTAATGTTTTGACAACAGGGTTGAAGCATTCCGTGTCGGGGTTTCCGCTATTGGGTTCTCCATCCACAATGAAAAAGTGGATATTCTGCGTTCGCCCAATCTGATGGAAAAAGGAGATCTCTCGCCCCACCCACTCCGACTTTGCGGAATGAGGTGAACAAATCACAATAAGGTGCTGGGAAGCAAGCAGACGGTCTTGCAGTTCACGAGACAAACCTCCGGGCTGGATATCGGTAGGCGCAAAGAAAATAGGATTGATAGGAGTCCTCTCCCACCCTCGCTCGCTACACAACGTGGCTGGCATCCGGTAATGCTCCAGTTTCTTCTGCAACCGCTTACCCCACTTGATATCATGGGAGTTATAGCTGATAAAAGCAAAATATTTGTACTGCTGTTCCATAAGTCTCATTTCTTCTTTCGAGATATTTCAAAACCATTCTTGACGATGAACTTCAACGTCTCAATGCTAGTATTGCGATCGAAGATTTTCTCCTCTTCAGACAACTGTTCGTATGGGACAAGGCAAGGATGCTTTTTTTCAACGTCATTGCGCTCAGGACCATAGGTCCAACCTTGAGCAAATCGTGTCGCCGACCAGACTTCATGCACATTCTCTGCCATCAGCTCGGCTAATTCCATCAATTCATCAGACAGTTTCACTTGAGAAGTGTCTACAGGACTAGGAGTATATCGATTTTCATTCATCTTACTGAGGATTTTATTTCAATGTCATGCGCATTAACCACGGAATATATTTAACTATCTCGAAATCGAACTGTTGTAAATCGGGAGAGAGATCATTGAAAGGTCTTATTGCATGATGAACATATAACTTCTTATTAGCACTTAATTCTTTTTCAAATTGAGAATTACAATATAAATCCTCAGACGACTTCGGTTTCCGGAATCCCATGAGCAGTTTCTCCACGTTCCAACGATTATGCTCCACACGACCTAATATCTCTATCTCCTTATCCGTAAAAGGATTTTGAAGGATGGATGTACCGTTCGCATCCGAGTCACGCATGGCCTGCAGAGTGTCCAATTTACAGACAATACTGGAAACACAATAGAGATTCGACCACTTTTTAGCGACTGGTAGATTCAACCAATATTTGTTTGCTGCAGACCAAAGATCCTTTTCAGGAATTCCCTCAAGTTCTTTTGGGCTTTTATAACGGAAAGTGTTATAATCTGCTGTTTCGTAAAGATAATTCAACAATTTAGCCTGATCTATGATTGTCTCGTCCAAGCTATAGGCCATATCATCCATGCCAAATGGATAGATATTTGCATATCGATGACCCCGTTTTGCCACATGCAATTTACCTTCATCCACTTTAGCATAGTCATATTCCTTGTCATCAGCTTTCCTGAGATTGGTAACGAAATCATCGGCCCGATTTTGACGGATAAAGAGCGGTACTGCATTATCGTACACCTCATCAGGCATATTCATCCCCAAAATGAAATTTTGCCGCTGGTCAGACATGGCGATAAATACGGAAAGATACTGGTTATCAGTATCTTCAGCCCATTCCTTAATCATGTTCTGGATGTTGGAATCGAAGGCATCACCTTTTACAAACTCAAATTCAACGTCCAAAAAATCATTATTGGGTAGATCTTTTGAAACAAGTTTGTCAATTTTCTTCGGCAGGTATTCAGCATTCTCTCCTGACATATCGGAGAAAAAGTATGGCTGAACCTCAAAGAAATGTCGATTTCGGGTGGTAAAAACCAGCAATTGCTCATCTGCATGTTTGTCAATAAAGGTTATGCGCGTCCGCAAGGAATTGTCTCTATCAAAGTTCGGGAAATGGAGCAGATGAGCGGCTTCTACTGCTAAGGAAGTAGAGAAATTCGAAAGGCCAAAAAAGACCAAGTGTACCCTTTTAGTATCTTCATAGACGATTCCATCACCATACACAGAAGGATATGGGATCGCCTCTTTCGGACTGTTTTTCTCTTTGTAGGAACGACGTACGAGCACCTGGTTGGCCCAATCATCATAGAAATTGTAGGGTACAAATTCAATCCCCAGGCGACAGATCTGCGAGAAAATCTCTGTTGTTTTAAATGATGAATAGGTATCGAAATCCTCAAAAACGCAAGTTATTCGTCTTGGCTTCGTCTCTGAAGCAGTCTCAGTCAGATATGCATATATACTATCCACACTCTCCACGTTAGCAGCATCATGTTCAGGGCGGGTACGGTTACCGACAACGAATATCTCCTTGGCTGCTTCGAGATGAATACTCTTGTAACAATCCTTCATGGTGCGATGCCCGTAGGTTATGAAAATCTGGTCCATCTTACCGTGAGCCACAGAACGGAGCAATTTCTCGTTTACGACCTTAGCATCAAGAGCAGTGAGCAAGAGCACATCCGCTTTCGGATCTTTGGCAAACAATTCCGAAATAATGGAGGGCACCATGTCATCGTAGCCCATGATTATAAAGTGACCGCTTTTGAGATATTGAAGCAAACCATTCCGATGAGCCTCCACCCGACGATTGATTGTGTTTGTGATAATACCTATGATAATACCATTAAAGATAATGAGACCGAAGAGGTATGAAATTCCGCTTGCTATCAGCAGCCAGCCATGGGTTCCTTCGGCAAGATAGATACAACTATACGCACTGGAATCTATAAGCAGAAATATCGGCAAAGACCATACTGGGATATTCTTATCCAGACAGTATGCTCTCCAGTCTGAACCGGAAAAGGAGAGCAAGATGAAAGATATCAGCAACAAGACGACAAACAAGGCCAGCATGATGAGTATCTGCCGGCCCAAGCTGCGCGACATTGCCCTGTCGAGGAATAGTCTGAAATTATTTCTCTTTTGAGACATAGGTGGGCATTTTGGATTGGAAAAACAAAAGAATACACGAATTTCTTGTCCGCAAAGATAACACTTTTTAAATAGCAACAACCAAAAATAATAAAAGAAGAGTCTAGAAAACGAAACACCAACAATAGGAATCTAACACCTCAAATGATTATAGCACAAGGCGAAAACCTTTATTGAATTTGTCAGACGGGGCTCCGCTATTTCTATTCGAAACCCTACAACAACTGGAATTAAAGTTAAAACTACCTCCGCGCAGGACTCTGTCTTCTCCGGACGATGGGCCTTTAGGGTTATTTTTATGGCCCTTCGGATAATTTCCATACCAGTCTGAGCACCACTCCCATACGTTTCCACTCATATCATAAATGCCCAGTTCATTTGGCTTAAGAGTTTTAACCTCATGCGTTCTTTCATTACTATTATCCTCATACCAAGCTACATCAAGTGGGTCATTGCTCCCTGAAAATTTGAAATTTCGAGTCAAGACACCTCCACGAGCTGCCGCTTCCCACTATGAGGGACGGCCGCACAACACTATTGGAGCTCATGCATATGGTGTCAACAGCAAGTCTGTCGGCATCTGCTTCGAAGGAGACTTCAACAAAGAAGAATTAACAGACAATCAAGAAAAAGCCGCAATCGTGCTTATCACATTACTAAGTTTCGCATACCCCGATGCCAAGTTATGCCGTCACTGCGATTTAACCACTAAGAAAAATTGCCCTGGCAATAACTTCCCTTTTGAGCGTATCCGCGAGAAAGTCATAAAATCCATTAAGGAGATGAGGTTTTCAAACAGTATTTAATAATCAAGAAAGATGTTCCACCCAAACGATTTCACTTTCAGCGAGAAACTAAAATACAGGGCGCCAGGTGATACGAAGTATATCATCTTGCACCACTCTAAAGTCACTACGCCTCACACGGCAGCTGATGTTCATCAGTGGCATCTAAACAAAGGATGGTCTGGAATAGGATATCACTATTTTATCGCTAAAGACGGGGAAATTTATGAAGGGCGGCCACACGGAACTATTGGTGCTCTTGAGAAGAGCATCAATAGAAAATCCGTCGGCATCTGTTTTGAAGGAGACTTCAATAAAAAGAAGATGACTGACAACCAGAAAAAGTCAGCCATCATTCTCATCAACTTACTAAGTTT
The DNA here is from genome assembly GCA_024686335.1 of Bacteroidales bacterium. GTDB lineage: Bacteria > Bacteroidota > Bacteroidia > Bacteroidales > WCHB1-69 > F23-D06. Next base: position 71,941 of record JAILCI010000040.1, read on the forward strand.
CACATATCCTGATGCAGAATTGTGCCGGTACGATGATTTTAAAAAAGATGAGAAGTGGCCGGAATACAACTTTCCTTTTGACAGTCTGCGTAAAAAAGTGGAAGAAGCGCAAAAAAGGATGGGAGTTTCCACACGCATAAAGTAATAGAGTAAATTGTTATTTTTGCCGACTTAGCAAAAACGATTAATTGGCATGTTGAAATTTCTCTTTATTGCAACACTCATATTGGGGCTAATTTTAGCCGCTATTCCACATATTGTCTGGCTTATCGCATGGCTAATCGGCAAGTGTTTTCACTACAGTCTACCCTACGCGCCCTTCGGATGGACGGCGCTGGCATTAGCGTTGCTATTCTGGCTCGTCATGATTCTCGGGCGTTACGTTGGCCGTTGGCGTCTAGAAACCAATCAAATAGAGTACGTCAACTCGGAGATTCCGGAGGCCTTCGACGGCTACAAGATTGTGCACATCTCCGACCTGCACCTCTCCACCTTTGATGACAACAAAAAGCAGCTGCAGCGATTTGTGGACAGTATCAACGTGCTCGAGCCCGACCTCATCTGCTTTACGGGAGACTTAGTCACCATAGGCACGTCGGAGGCCATACCCTACACTTCTGTCCTAAAACAACTGAAGGCTAAAGACGGCATTGTGAGCATTTTGGGCAACCACGACTTCCTCATCTACAACCACACACTCGCAGGAGACTCTGCGCGGACAAAAGAGGTAGAAGATTTGTCTCGCTATCAGCGTGAGCAGCTTGGCTGGCGGCTGTTGAGAAACGAAAGCACGGTCATTGAGCGCGACAGCGATAAGATAACCATCCTCGGGGTGGACAATATCAATGGGAAAGGACAAGGTTTCAGCACCGTCAACTATGGTGACCTACCCAAGGCGATGGAAGGCACCGATGGGTTCCGTATTCTGCTCACCCACGACCCCAGCCACTGGCGCGCCGAGGTCCTACCCAACACCAACATCCCGCTAACGCTTTGCGGACACACCCATTCTGCCCAGATACGGCTCTTCGGCTGGAATCCGGCCTCCTGGATGTTCAAAGAATCATGGGGACGATATGACCAGGGCCAGCAGACCATCTACGTGAATGCCGGTCTGGGTTGTACCCTACCCGTCCGCGTCAACTGTCCTGCGGAGATTACGGTGGTGAGATTGAAGAGGTAGCAGTTGGGGGCGAATTGCATTCGCCCACTCTAAGGGCGAATGCGATTCGCCCTTACTCGCCCTTACTCGCCCTTACGTCCATGTCGGCAGGGCTGATGCGATGCGCCCCGACTGTCGTCGCTCCAGAGTGTCGACTATCCGACGCTGCCGGAGAGGGTTATGGAGAGCAGTTTCTGGGCTTCCACAGCGAACTCCATGGGCAGTTTACTCAGCACATCTTTTGCGTAGCCGTTGACGATCAAGCCGATAGCCGTTTCCTTGTCTATACCACGTTGCTGGCAATAGAAGAGTTGGTCATCGGAGATCTTGGAGGTTGTAGCCTCGTGTTCGAGTACGGATGAAGAGTTGGCGCATTGGATATCGGGCCAGGTGTGGGCACCACATTTGTCGCCCATCAGCAACGAGTCGCACTGCGAGAAGTTGCGGGCGTTCTCAGCATCTTTTCCAACGCGAACAAGACCTCGGTAGCTGTTCTGGCTGTGACCGGAGGAGATACCTTTAGAGACTATAAGGCTGCGGGTATTACGACCCAGATGGATCATCTTTGTACCGGTATCGGCCTGCTGAAAGTTGTTGGTGACTGCCACGGAGTAGAACTCGCCCACAGAGTTGTCGCCTTTAAGCACACAACCAGGGTATTTCCACGTGATTGCAGAGCCAGTCTCCACCTGCGTCCAGGAGATCTTGGAGTTAGCACCCTTGCAGAGACCGCGCTTTGTGACGAGGTTGTAGATACCGCCGTTGCCATCTTTATCGCCTGGATACCAGTTCTGGACAGTGGAGTATTTGATCTCAGCATCTTTCATAGCGATGAGTTCTACGACTGCAGCATGCAACTGGTTCTCATCACGTTGCGGAGCGGTACAACCCTCCATATAACTCACATAAGCGCCCTCGTCGGCAATGAGCAGCGTACGCTCAAACTGACCCGTACGAGCCGCATTGATACGGAAATAGGTTGACAGCTCGATTGGACAGCGTACGCCCTTCGGGATGTAGCAGAAGGAGCCTTCGCTGAAGACGGCAGAGTTGAGTGCGGCATAGAAATTATCGGTATAAGGGACCACGGTGCCGATATATTGGCGTACCAGGTCGGGGTATTGTTGGATAGCTTCGCCAAAAGAGCAGAATATGATGCCTTTCTCTTTCAGTGTATCAGAGAAAGTGGTCTTGACAGAGACAGAGTCCATGACGGCATCCACAGCCACACCGGCCAGCACCTTCTGTTCCTCGAGAGAGATGCCCAGTTTGTTGAACGTATCCACCAGTTCGGGATCCACCTCATCCATAGAAGAGAGTTGTTTTTTCTTCTTGGGAATAGCCAAATAGGTGATATCCTGATAATCAGGACGTGGAAAGTCGAGGTGACCCCATTGAGGTTCCTCAAGAGTAAGCCAATGGCGATATGCCTTAAGGCGGAACTCTAGAAGCCATTCGGGCTCGTTCTTACGAGCGGAGATCATCCTCACGACCTCCTCGCTGAGACCTTTCGGGAACTCTTCAATTTCTATATCTGAGACAAAACCATATTCATATTCCTTCTCGGTTATGTCTTTCAAGATACCTTGTTGTTCTTTTTCTTCGTTTTCTTTCATACTCGCTTAAAAACTAATCATTTAGCTTTCAAATTCCCTATTTTCATCTTTCTAGGTTATTGTTCCATCAGGAAACGGGATGCTTCAATACCAGCAATAGCGCCAGTACCGGCAGCTACTATACCTTGACGGTAGTGTGGGTCTTGGACGTCACCGGCGGCAAAGACACCAGGGACATTCGTACGACAAGTGCCTGGCTGAGTGATGATATAACCTTGAGCGTCCATATCCAGTTGACCTTTGAACAGATCGCTTTGAGGTGTCACGCCGATAGCTTCGAATACGCCATTGACCTCAAGAGTGCGTTCCTCGCCAGTCTCGACATGACGAACCTGGAGTCCGGTGACCTTCTTGATGAAGCCTTCCTGCTGACCGATAATATCCACGGGCACATGGCTCCATACAACCTCGATATTAGGGGTATTGAGGACCTGCTTCTGTAGTGCGGCGGTACCGCGGAACTCGTCACGACGATGCACGATATAGACCTTCGTACAGAGTTGAGACAAGTAGAGGGCATCTTCCAAGGCAGTGTCGCCACCACCGATAACTACGGTTGTGCGTTTGCGGAAGAAGTTGCCGTCACAGGTAGCGCAAGTAGAGACACCAAATCCGCGGAACTTCTGCTCACTGGGGAGTCCGAGCCAACGGGCTTGGGCACCAGTAGCCACGACGACAGTGTCGGCGATGATCTCATCCTTATCGTCGACCCAGCAATGGAAGGGACGGGAGGAGAAGTCCACCTTAGTGACGATGCCTGAGCGCATCTCAGTGCCAACATGGAGGGCTTGGTCGCGGATATCCTCCATGATGACGGGGCCTGAGGAACCTTTGGGGTAACCGGGGAAGTTCTCCACCTCGTTGGTGATAGTGAGTTGGCCGCCCACCTGAAGACCTTCGATAAGGATAGGTTTGAGGTCTGCGCGGGAGGCGTATATGCCGGCGGTATATCCGGCCGGTCCGGAGCCTATAATGAGGCATTTAACATGTTCAGCCATAGTAATAGAATTAGGCGGCAAAGGTACTATTTTATTTTTTAAATTGGAAAAGTAGGGAGTAATGATTTTTTTTGTATTTTTGCCGCCGATTTCAGCACGGGGTGTTAGCTCAGTTGGCTAGAGCGTTTGACTGGCAGTCAAGAGGTCGTGAGTTCGATTCTCATACACTCCACAAAAGTGAAAGGCAAGAGGTTACGGAAGTGACCTCTTTTTTTTGTTTAAGGAGAAGGGGGGGGGGGATGGTAGGGAGAGAGCGATTCTGGGGCCATTATATTTTTACAACCCACTTCAATAATTACCAGTTGACCGTAGAAAAAAAGTTTCTATACATAATTATGAATTTTTCAATAGGATTATAATGTATGTGGGCTTATAAGAGAATAAGGTAAAACTTGTTCCATATTATCAAAAACATTGGAAAATCGATTTCCATTAGACTCTCGAAAGTGTCTTCTTCTAAATAGAGCTTCATAAACGTAACGATGAAAATGTGACGCAGAAACAAAATGATATATCCCGGCTATCATTCTTTTAAGCTGAATCCAAAAAGAATCTACTATCACATGTCTAAGAGGACGATGAACTCGCGTAAATAGCGGATATGGGTCCTCAATTTTTAGCTCAGGCCGTTCACTCTCAACTAGACTTTGCAAACAGATTAGATCATCTTTCAAAACACGGGAATAATTCATAACACGCTTCACCACTTCCGGATGGATCTTATGTTTAGAATCTGGTATTCTTACTTTAAAAGGATTACCTTTTTTACCCATCTTGACTTCAATAATACCTTGAACATGATCAAAAAAATCATCATTAGAATCTCTGAGTAGCAGTCTGATTTTCTGTAATATGAACCATGCTGTTTTTTGCGTGACACCTAGGATAAAAGATAATTGACAAGACGAGATACCTTGGCGGCTATTGCACACTAAAAAGATTGCTTTAAACCATGTAAGTAGCGGTAACTTAGTATTCTGGAAAACAGTGCCAACAAGGATGGAAAAGGTATTACCACATCCTGCACAAACATATCGTCCATCACATTTTTTATAAATCTTATTTCCTGAGCAATATGGACATTGAGGAGATCCTTCCCATCGTTTCCAAGCCAGATAATCCAAACAACGACGTTGCGAATTAAAGTAGATTTCAAGATCTCTGAGCGATTTGAGTTTTTGAGTAATATTTGTTCCCATTATTTTAAATTTTAAACATAATTTTGTTTTTATTTTGCAAATATAATACAACATTTTACAAATGTCAATACTTTGAAGATAATTTTATAAGATTGATTACCAACAAATTGCAATAGCTATGGTCAACATGTAATTATTGGATAACATCTCGTTGTCCGTATTTTTGAATATTTTTAAATAAAATACCTTTCAACACCGTCAACTTGAGGTAGGAAACCAACCCCTCTCTATCCCCTCTCCCTCACCCATATCAAAATTATTATTTTGTTTTTTACCCACAATTTCCTACTTTTGCAAGTTTAAAAATTATACGATAATGAAAAACTATAACATCGTTGGTATACAACAAGTAGGCGTCGGAACTGAAGACATGGTAAACTCATGGAAATGGTACGCAGATATGTTCCAAATGAATATCCGCATGCTGGAAGACGATACCGTCGCCGAACTCATGTTACCATATACTGGCAATAAACCACAAAGACGTCACGCCTGCATAGCCGCCAATCTACAAGGTGGCGGCGGCTTCGAGATATGGCAATACTCCGAACGCAAACCACTCAAACCTGATTTCCCTATCCAAGTGGGTGACCTCGGCATCTTTATTGCTAAAATTAAATCTCACAACATCGAAGCTTATCACGATGAACTCATCGCCAAATATGAGAAAATAACCCCCGTATATACCGACCCGCGCGGTCTCCCTACTTTCTATGTCCATGACCCATTTGGCAACACCTTCCAAGTAGTTGAGGACAACTACATATTCATCGACGAGAATCGCTACTCCGGCGGCATCGTCGGCGCCATGATCGGTGTGACCGACATAGATCGTTCCCTCCCTGTATATCAGGATATCCTGGGCTATGACACCATCATCTACGACAAAAACGGAACTTTCGCTGACTGGCAAGATCTGCGTGGCGGTACTCAACCGTACCGCCGTGTCCTGCTTGGCCGCTCCACTCCTCTCTCCGGACCTTTCTCCCAACTTTACGGCAACGGCACTATTGAACTCGTTCAAGCTCTCGACCGCACCCCTCGTAAAATCTACGAAAACAGATTTTGGGGCGATCCTGGCTTCATTCAGATCTGCCTCGACGTCGTCAACATGAAAGCCCTGGAAGAGTACTGCGAAAGCAAAGGATATCCCTTTACCGTGGACAGCTGCAAAGATCAAAACAATTTCGACATGGGAAAAGCCTCCGGACACTTCACCTATATCGAAGATCCCGATGGCACCTTGATAGAATTCGTGGAGATTCATAAAATACCCGTCATCGATAAACTTAACATCGGCATAAATCTGATGAAAAAAGACCGCACCAAACCACTGCCGAGATTCTTCTTTTTCTTAATGAAACTCAATCGCGTCAAATTCAAATAGTCATGAGCACTCTTATTGAAGACATACAAAAAGATGTACGCTTTTCGGAATCTCTGAAAGCGTGCATGAACTGTGGCATGTGCACGGCCGTGTGCCCAGCAGCCGAGTTCTACGAATATGATCCTCGCCGAATCTGCGATATAGTACAACGTAAGGACGAAGCCGCCATCGAACAACTCCTGCGTTCAGACACAATCTGGTTCTGCGGTCAGTGCATGTCTTGTAAACCCCGTTGTCCCCGTGGCAACGCCCCTGGCGAAATCATCTCCGTGCTTCGTAACGAATCACAGAAGTTCGGTTACTTCATGGACAGCGAGATGGGACGTCAACAGGTTTTCCTAATGAAAACTTTGGAAACCAACATCCTAGAAATTGGATACTGTGTTTACCCTGACCGTGTAGACCCCAACTATCATGTGGAACAAGGGCCCATTTGGGAATGGTACCACAAGCATGTAGCTGATGTGGCCCCTAAATTCGGAGCCAACTACCACGGACAAGGCGCTGGTGCTCTCCGAGACATCCCGCACGAGGATATGGAAGAGGTACGCAAGATTTTTGAAGTCACTGGCGGCATGGAACTCAGAAAAAAAGTGTTAGACAAAGAATAAAAACAACATGGCAGACTTCGGTTTTAGCATCAAAAAAACACGTTCCATTCATCTGTCGGAAGCCAACTTACTCAAATTCCGTCAGACTGTGGAAGCTGTCCCCTCTTACAAGAACTGCATCGGCTGTGGCGGCTGTACAGCGACATGTTCAGCCCGCCAATATACTGACTTCAATATCCGAAAAGTCCACTTCTCTATCCGCAGAGGTCTCTATGATGACGCTGCCACTGAACTTCAAAAGTGCATGCTCTGCGGCAAGTGCACCCTCGTATGTCCTCGCGGTGTAAACCTGCGCTCACTCATCATCAACATCCGTCAAATAATCTCTAACGCTAACGAACCTTTTGAAGATGGAAAATTTTAGTCCTTTCGTACTGCCTTTCGTGCTGGGCGCATTCGCCCTGCTCGGCATCTGCATATACAAATTCGTGCGGTGGATCAAGCAGTTTGACCGCGTACAACAGAAGACCTTCTTCAAGAACCTCTTCACTGGAAAATTTCTCCCCGCAATATGGGAGATGTTCACCGAGTGCCTTCTTCACCTCCGCATTACCAAAAAGAACTGGCGATTGGGCTATATGCACCGCAGCATCGCCTTCGGATGGTTCCTGCTCATTTTCGTAGGCGCCATTGAGAGCCGCATTGGTACCGAAGACCATTTTCACTTCTGGGTGGCTATCTTCTACCGTTTCTTCCATCACACTCCACCTGTCAACGGCACCGAGGTCTTCTTCACCAACCTAATGGATCTGCTCTTGCTCTATGTTCTCTCAGGCGTTTTCTTGGCTCTCGTCAAGAAGATTCATTCCCGCATCTTGGGTATGAAACGCGCCACCAAACACTCCTTGATGGACAAGATCATCCGCTACTCTCTGTGGGGAATCTTTCCATTACGTCTTCTCAGCGAGTCTGTGACCGCCTGCATCTATGGCAACGGCGGATTCTTGACTCAAACAATCGGCAACTGGTTCAGCCTTCCAGTGGCTCAATTTCTCGAGCTGCCTTTGTGGACCCTCTACTCTATCGACCTCTGCGTCTTCTTCCTCCTACTGCCCTTCACTCGTTATATGCATATCTTCGCTGAGATTTTCCTGATCTATTTCAGAAAAATGGGACTTCAAGAGCATACGCACATGACCGGTTTCACAAAGTTTGAACTCAGCGCATGCTCACGTTGCGGTATCTGTATCGACCATTGCCCACTTTATAAAGACCTCAATATTCCGGAAGTACAATCTGTATACCTGCTCCGTAACCTTCGTAACTTGGAATACCACAAGGATATTGTCACGGCCGCCAAAAACTGCCTGATGTGCAATCGCTGCGTGGAAGACTGTCCCGTCAACATCGACTTGATGAGCATTCGCCGCATTGCCCGTGACAAAGGCAAAATAGACATCCCCGACAGCTATCAATATCTGAAAAAGGTTAAAAGTTTCAACGCCATTGGTCGTGTAGCCTACTTTAGTGGATGCATGTCGCACCTCACCCCTGGCATTACACAAGCAATGGAGACGATTTTCAAAGCCGCTGGACAGGACTATTGGTACATGGACGAGCAACGCACCATCTGCTGCGGCCGTCCTCTTTTGCAGCAAGGCTTCGATAGTCAAGCTTCTGAACTGCGTCGCAAGAACACTGAATTCATTAAACAATCTGGTGCAACAGCACTGATCACATCCTGTCCTATCTGCTATAAATCTTTTAAAGATGAATACCAACTGCACATCCCTGTGTATCATCATACCGAATACATCAACATGCTTATTAAAAATGGCAAGTTGAAAGTAAACAAGAGCGATTTGAAAGTCACCTATCATGATCCTTGTGAGTTGGGCCGTGGACGCCATATTTACAAGGAACCGCGTCAGGTTCTCGAAGCTGTTGCCAATCTCCAGAAGATTTCTGACGAGAAAGAAAATAGCCTCTGCTGCGGTATGAACCTCGGCAACACAGTGCTCACCCTTGAACAGCAGACAACTATCCGTGATAACACGTTAGCTTGCCTGAGCGCTCCGAATCCGGATGTCATAGCCACCGCTTGCCCGATGTGCAAAAAGGCCTTCCAACATGGCACACAAGCCAATATCCGCGACATTGCAGAGATTGTGGCTGACAATATCAAGAAATAACAAAACTAAATTATTCATAAACAAACAAAACACAAAAACAATGAATCAAGAATTATTAAATCTCTATCCGCACGATTTGTGGGAAAATTTCGGACACATTTGTGATGCACCACACCCTTCCAAACATGAAGAAGCTGTTGTAAAATGGCTGAAATCCTGGGCTGCTGACCATCAGGTAAAGTGTGAGCAAGACGCTACTGGCAACTTGCTGTTCACTATTCCCGCAACTCCTGGTATGGAAAACCGTATGCCTGTCATCCTGCAAGCGCACTGCGACATGGTTCCGCAAGCTGACAGCGACAAAAAACACGACTTCCTCACCGACCCTATCGAGCCTATCATCGACAACGGTTGGGTACGTGCCAACAAGACTACTCTTGGTGCTGACGACGGCATCGGCGTAGCTGCAGCTTTGGCTGCTGTCACCACTCCTGGCGTAGAACACGGTCCGCTGGAGATCCTCGTCACCATCGACGAAGAGACTGGTATGACTGGCGCTTTCGGTTTGAAAGAGGGCTTCGTAAAAGGTAAAATCCTCATCAACCTCGATTCCGAGACTGAGGGCGAACTCTATGTGGGTTGCGCTGGTGGTCTGGACGCAAACTTCGAGCGTACCTACAAAACGATGAAGACCCCTGCCGACATGAAGGGATATAAACTCTTTGTCACAGGTCTGCACGGTGGTCACTCCGGTATGGACATCAACTTAGGTCGTGCCAACGCCAACAAGATCGCTACACGTTTCATGAAACGTGCCGTGGTTCAATTCGGCGCTTGCATCAGCACCGTCAATGGCGGCAGCCTGCGTAACGCTATCCCGCGTGAGGCTACCGTCATCCTCGCCGTTCCTGCCAGCAAGGCTGCTGAGTTCGAAGCATTCGCTAAAGAATTCGAAGCTACTGTCAAGAATGAGTTCGCCAAGACGGAAGAGGGCATGTCCATTACCGTCAGCGGTGTAGATACCCCCAAAGAGGTTATCGAGACTAAGGCTCAGAATCAGTTCATCAACATGATCTTCGCTATTCCTAACGGCGTTCAGCGCATGAGCGATTCTATGGCTGACCTGGTTGAAACCTCCAACAACCTGGCTGCTATGCATGCTGAGAATGGCAAGATGTCTGCCATCTGTCTGCTTCGTAGCTCCGTCAACAGCGCTAAGGATGCCCTTGGCGACCGCATGACTGCTGTTGCTGAACTGGCAGAATGCAACATTGAACTCACTGGCGCTTATCCTGGTTGGAAACCCAATATGGAGTCTCCGATCATGAACACCTGCAAGACTGTCTACAACCAGAAGTTCGGTCACGACCCGAAGATCATGGCTATCCATGCTGGTCTCGAATGCGGTCTCTTCGGAGTATGCTATCCTGACTGGGATATGGTATCCTTCGGACCTACCATCGAGCACCCGCACTCTCCAGTTGAGCGCGTAAACATCGAATCTGTCGGCAAATTCTTCGACTTCTTAGTAGCAGTCCTCAAGAACGTAGCTGTAAGATAATCAGAATATTACAGAAAGGTGGACCAAAAAATCGGTCCACCTTCTTTTTTTTCCAGTTTCTAAAACCTATCTCCGTGCAGACATTCAACATCAACACTTTAGATCAAGAATGGCAGATATTATTGAACATCAATGCCAATGAAAACACCCTATTGGAAAAATGGGTTGCCATTGCACAACGATTAAAAGCGGCAGGGTATCGATATGAAACCCACCACATCACTGCAATCGGTGAAGGTATGGCCACAGCTGCACGATTATGTAAAGAAGGTGCTCGACACATCATTGCAGCTGGTGGCGACGGCACCATCAACGAGGTCGTTAACGGTATTTTCTCTTCTGGCGTGGACACACGGGAAGTCTATCTCGCCATTCTTCCTATGGGACGTGGAAACGATACGGTGAGAACGCATCATTACCCAGAAAATGCCAGTGAATGTGTTGACATCTTAAAACAAGGTCGCTTCCTAAAACACGACATCGGCAAAGTACGTGTCACAAAAGGAGATGAGATTCTGAAGGAGCGCCATTTTATCAACATCGCTGGATTCGGGTTCGATGGCGAAGTGATTCACAATGTCACCTACCGTCCTAAGAAACTGCCCGGACTCTCTATCTACATGTCCGGACTCATCACCACCCTTCTCAAACGAAAGGCTCCCACAGTAAAAATCAAGGCTGGAGACAAGGAATATGATGGCAAAATATTCATGGCTTTGGGCTGCATCTGCCAATATAACGGCAGTGGCATGCGCGAGGCCAAGATGGCAGATCCTCAGGACGGATTGATGGATATCATCATCATACCCGACATCAGCGCACCACGTGTGGCTTGGCATCTCAAAGACCTCAAATCTGGAGATCATGTTGATAAAATCAAGTTCGTACAACACTGGCAAACTCGCGAAGTAACTATCTCCTCCGATGAACAGGTATTAGGTGAAGTGGAAGGGGAAGTGCTCCCTATTGGACAGTATCACATCTCCCTGATACCAAACTCCTTGAACGTCCTGACAAACATAAAATAAGCTCGACAATAGATAAATCATCGACCTTTCGGAGAAAACTGCGTCCTCGCAGTTTTTTTTTAACTCTAAAATGCACAAAAACCTATGCTTTATTTCGGAGAAAACTGCGTCCTCGCAGTTTTTTTTAACCCTAGAAGGCACAAAAACCTATGCTTTATTTCGGAGAAAACTGCGTCCTCGCAGTTTTTTTTACATTTAAAATGCAGAAAATCCTATTCCTAATTTAAATTGCAACCAATAGGCCCCAAGAATTCTTCCATAGGAATACCCTTCAAAAGTCCTCTTGCTAAAATCAGTAAATCCATCATATTTCGTGGATATGCCTCTATATCCGCCAAACGTGGTACCCAAAGAGGCTCCAACAGAGAGTTTCATAAAAGAAAGAGGCCAGAAATCGTAACCATATTCAACCCTTAAACCAAATAATTTCCCTTTGCCGGTTCGAATCTCTTCCAAAGAGTATTTTACTTCAGGATCATACTCACCTCCAGGCATATAGAAGAGAGTTTGTTGGATTATAGGCACGCTATCTGTGGCATAGTCAGGAACATCGTCCATAATATATTTGGTAAGGAACAGATCGAAGTTAAATTTAAAATAGTGACCAATAGGAGCCTCAGTATTTCCAACATACTGTTTATAATAAAACTGTATGCCATGAGCGGTGACATGGCCAGAGAAAACACTATAATCAGAATAGACGGGAAATTGATAACCTTGCTGATATTGACCACTATATAAATCATGCTGCATTCCTTCAAACGGAGAGGTGAAAAAGGAATATCCAGCACCTACCGTGCCTTTTTTCCAGACAGCCACCTCCACGCTCGGAGTAGCAAAGAAGTTAAGGCTGAGAATTCCATGAGACTTATCTTCGCCATATTTGTTAATCAAAGCTTCCGTTACAAGGTTGGAATGAAGATAGGCGGGCGACGTGGTACCCTCCAAGTTGAAGATCACTCTCTTGCCAAGAAGTCCATAATATTGGCCGTATCCAACAGTAGCTACGACGACCATCACGAATAATAAAACTATCTTTTTCATACTCATCGGGCTAAATAGGAACGCAATTGGGTGTACACAAAATTATCGAGAATAACGCGGTTACTAGCCTCATTTTTGCTTAAGCCCTTCGACATCTGAGTCTTGCCCGTAGCAACATCGGCCAATACAAACTGGGCTCGGACTTCACGAATGGGAAAACAGAAGTTAGCGATAGCCACCGGGATCATCGTCGGATTGGAGAGTGTTGCCAACAAAAAGATGTATTTGCTGTAGGTGTTATAGGTATCGAAATTATGCTCGGCTGCCACAAAACAGACGTGGTGCGAGCCAACCGAATCCGTGTAGTTCTCCAACTCAGCAGCAGTATGATAAATCATTGACATGGCACGGGCATTGGAGTAATCCGTCAACCAGCGCTGCCATTTCACTAAATCATTATACTGCTCAGTAGTAGGACGGTTCGAAGCGGGCATATTGCCAGCAACCTCCACAGCCACTTTGTATCTCTTTGCTGTACGAGTCATCAACCTAAGCAAATGCTCAGACTGACGACGCCCAGCATCGATTCGCTCAGTTTTATTCTTTTTGTAACAATGCACCTCTGGAGTGACAATCAACAGCGTGTGCGGGGTCTCGCTGCTCGGTTTGGCAATAGCCTCCAAGATCTGCTCATTAGTTGCATCGGCGACTGCCCTGTTCATCATGCTGAAAAACAATGAGTCGCGATGAATATCTACCAGCATATAGTTGACTGTCTTAAACTTCTTATCTGGGAGCACCAAGGCAACGGAGTTGTTTTTAAGACGGTCATATTTATTCTCATATTGGACAGTGTCGACAGGTTCTTCCAAATGAATATCCTCTGCCAACATGCCCTCCGGAAAATCACAGAAGTCGTTATACTGCATCTTCTCCTCGACGAAAATATCCTTCATCAAGTCCAAGACCACCTGTTCATAGTACTCCTCACCTGGATTCTCCCGATAAGCCTTCCATGCGTTGCGCAGAGCCAGCACCGACCACTCATTGCGGGATGGCTTGGTAAGAAAATAACTAACCTGCTGCATCTCACCCTCCACATCCCGATATGAGTTGTGGATAGAATTGAACGAGCCTTTAAGTTTATGCTTGGCAATGCCATAAAGGGAGGCCACATAAGCCTTCTCCGGAAAGGGATTATACGGATAAACACTCTTCAACACATAAGCATTGTATAGAGCCTCGTCATACTGATGCCCTTGCAAGAAGAGGTCAATGCAAGCAAATCGAGCCATACGGTTAACCTCCTCAAAACGGGACTTTTCCTGGAAGAATTCAACTTTCCCTTCATCGGAATAAGCGCCGGAGAGTGCCTTGACCACCTCGCGACGTTTGTCGACATTAGGATGGGTGAAAAGGGTGTCTATAATTCCCGTCTGATCGGTGACAGGACTCACATTGTTCAGAAAAAAGTTGTCCGGAAAATGATAGAACTCTTCCTCTACTTCCGTTCTCTGAAATGGAATCTCATCAAAGGGAAGATAGGCATATTTAAGCACATCAAAGACTCCGTCCAAAGCATCTTTGCTATATGGAGATGGCTGATAGAAGGTGTTGAGTCCAACACGGTCGGCCTCCAGCTCCTGTTCCCTCGAGTGCTGGTGATAGTTGAGGTATTTTGTCACATAATCGGCCTTCTTATCACTCTTTTCAACATCCAAAGCATGGTGAAGATAGATATGTGCGATCTCATGCGACATCACGAAAGCCAGTTCCGCCTCATTGGTCACCTGGGCCAGCATGCCGGTAGTTACAAGAATAACACCATTGTTAAGAGCATAAGCGTTGACCTTGGGGGAGAGCAGAATATAGAAATGAATCTGATTCTGCAACTGCGGATGATCTTGTAGCAGTTTCTCCGCAATCCGATCCACATAGTCGTTCATCGGAGTGCCGTAGAGGACACGTCCGCTCTTAAGCAGGCCGACCAACATTGGGTTATAGATCTTGGCGGAGCGCGGCGTGTTCAAGGCTTCTGTCAGCACCGGCGGAAAATCGCCTTGGCACTCTGGCATGACGAAATCCTCCGTCGACTGTGCACGAAGACCTTCCAAGCAGATGAGGAATCCTATGATTAATAGCAGTCGTCTCATGAATTAGAATGCGTAGTTCACCTTTACAATTTCGCCCATTTTCTTCTTGTTGGTACCGATACCTACCACATAGTCATCACCCATTGAAAGAGGAATAATCATACGATATTTGTCGGTCTTGCCATTCAGAATAGCCTTAGTCTCAATAGGTTGCCCCGGGACAATAGCACAATATGCGGTTGCATGAGCCGGAGCAAATGACGGCTTGCTCAACATACCAGATTTACCTAAATAGTTCTCCATCGCATCGCAGAAGAAGAGATAAACCTTGCCGTTATGCATCAAAGGAACATAGGAGAATCCTTGGGCACGCAACGACAATGTCTTTTGCGGCACACCTGAGCCAGCCATCTGATTCTTCTTAATCAAGGCGAAATCAATGAGCTTACCTGTCTCATCAGCATAGACAACAGGAATATTTCGGGCATAGTATTTATAGGATGTCATACCTTTACTGTCCCTGATAATCACGGTGGCTCTCATCTCACCAAGGAGCAAAAGTTTGCCATCAGGATATTCCTCGATATATTGGGCCGTTGTAGCATGCTTATCTGGAGCAGGGATACCCAACATGGCCTTTCCAGCATAATAGTCACTAGGAAACTCAGCCTTGTCGATAATAAATCCCTCATTCTGCAAGTTGAGGACACCCATAAAATAGCCGGCCTCGTTTTCTTTAAAGTTTTCACAATAGTAACCACCTACGACAAGATTTCCATTGGAAGTGAGCTTCATCTTGCCAGAGGTTACATATCCGAAATCAATACGCTCATCAACAGAACGAGTGTTATCGGATGAGATGGTTATGATGTGCAATGCCTCGTCATCGCGAGATGATCTGGTAGCATTAGTATACGAGGAGACTGCAGTGTATGCCACAGCGTCATTAT
Organism: Bacteroidales bacterium; assembly: GCA_024686335.1. Taxonomy (GTDB): domain Bacteria; phylum Bacteroidota; class Bacteroidia; order Bacteroidales; family WCHB1-69; genus F23-D06. Next base: position 87,602 of record JAILCI010000040.1, read on the forward strand.
CCACAACGAAATCAATGATAGAGAAGGTCTTATTGGAGAAGTCGAAATCGACATCGTTCTCCCAAAGTTTCTCACCGCCGTCACCAAAGGCCATAGCTACAGAACCTTTGAAGTCATTCTTCTTGGTGGCTGCTAAAACGCAGAAAGCCATCTTGCTGTTATCCGGTGAAACACCATGATACAGATACAATCCATCTCTCTTCTCAGTAGTGATAGTGAAAACTGGCTCGGGATTCCATTTGGCAGGAGATTGATTTTTAGCAATGGTATTCAGAAATAAAGTATATGTTTTGGTCTTATTCTCCCATAGGCTAAACAAAGCGTAAAGATTTTTCTCATCTTCATACATATTGATAAACTCGTATGAATTAAGATGTTGCAAGTACATCTCGGACACCTTGTTACTTTTCCGATCGATAGAAAAGATAATGTCATCTACAGGTTTGGACGCTGACCATACGGTATTGTCCGTGTAAAAAAGGTAGGTATGACCATCCGCACTCTCCAACTGTCCTGTTGTCATGTATGAAGCAAGAGGAGCCTTCACAATATTCTCCCTGAGAACCTGATAAGACTGACCGAAAAGAGTCATGCTGGCCATAGCCAGAAAACAAACGAATAATAACTTTTTCATAATGATATGTTTTTATTTTAATTAATAATCAAAGATGGTATTCAACAAGATATTTTGTATAAAAAAACATGCAAAAATAAAAAAAAAGTATCATGATGTCACACTAAACATACAAAGATCCAATCTCCCTCAATGTGACAACATATATTATAGATGCAGGAAAGTAAAAAGGTTGCAGAGGGGAGAAAAAAAAATTAAGGAGTGGGTAGAGATTGACCATAATCACGATTAGAGACGTTCCATGGAACGTCTCTACAGGGGAACTCCCATAATCTTCAGTCTCAAGTCTATGGTCTACGGTCTTCACTCTCCAGTCTCCTTATTCAACTTCGCCTTTCCCCAGAAACGTAGGATGGCGATTTCAGCGAGGAAGCAGAGCAGGGCGAGAATCAGGAACCAGATCCAAAGCGGGCGACCATTCATGTTGTCGGTAGCAGCTTTGGCCATGTCTTTGGTGTCGCCGCGAACAATCTTGATGTCGGCGGGAGCCTCCTTGACCATATCCTGCAAAGCCTTTTCGTCGTAATAAGAGAGATCTGACTCTTTGCGATCCTGGTTGAAGGCCATAGCACTCTCCACGGTACCGTTGTTTACAACATCATAGAGACCACTTTCTCCCACTTGGTTATGGAAATAGAGAGCCGTCTCGTTACCGGAAGCACGCTGCTCAGGGATAAACTCGAATTGTCCTTCATGGGATTTCAAAGAAACGGACCCATCTGTGTGAGCACCTGTTAGGCCGACTGTCTGCATGTTGTCACGACCAATTATATTGTAGAGTTTCGTCTGCATAGCACTCATGATACCGATATTGTGCAAGGGCACGAAGAAGAGTGCGTGACGGTGCGCGCTACCGAAGGCATCATCCATGCCTACAGCCGAGAGGACAACTTTACCTTTCCCGACCATGTAGGCAGTCAGAAGAGCATCGCCATTCTCCAGCGACATAATAACCTCACTACCCTTGGTGCTGCCACCAATAGTGTAATGCTGCAACGTAATAGGCATATCGAGCTTTTCATCCTGGTTATTGAAAGCGCCTTTAAAATAAAGGCTCTCACGGTTCACAGACTTGCACTTAACCGAATTCTTGACAAGTTGACCATAGCGGCCCACACCAAGGCCTGAGAGAAATGATGACCACGATGCATCCATCTCAGTACCAGGGAGAACCAGAAGCGTTCCCCCACCCTGCACAAACTTGCTCAGTTCATCCGCCATACCAGAAGAAATGGTAGGAACCTCACTCATCACCACTACATCAGCTTGCTTCATCTGAGTGTAATTAACTTGCGTATAAGGCATTGCCTGATAGTTGAAGACCGAGTCTTTGCCATACAGAGCCTGCACAAAACGATTGCCCTGCTTGCTCAGAATAGCTACAATATTTGTGTTGTCGGTAACGGTATAGGTTAGATAAAGATTGTCGTCAAAGACAATCGGCGCATCCTCAATAGTGATGCGGGCATACTGGATACCGGTCGCGTCGATAGTATAAACCATACGGCAATCCACGGAACCGCCCGGCTGCAAATCGACAGTCGAGATCGCTTTCTGTTTGTCGTTGATATAGAGTTTCACAGGCAACTTCTCCAATGTCTTTTCGCCATAGTTGGTAATCCGCGCATACAGAGTCACCTGATTACCCAATTTAAAGACAGGAGAGAGGAACCAGCAACTGTCTATACTCACGTTGTTGGTACCCTCTGCCGGCATCGGAATCAGGAAGATCTGGGCAGTGGTGTCGCGGCGAAGTTCTGTAGCATCAAAATTTTGCTTTTGAAAATCAGAGATATAATAGTGAACCACATTAGTATGTTGCGACTGCGCAGCGGTATTCTTCTCAAAAGATAAAACCTCGTCAAATGAGTGGCTATTAGGCGACACCTGAATCTTATCGAGAAGTTCCAAAATTTGGTCCTTGTTGAGCACATGAGACTCTTCACCAGAAAAGTCTTGGGTTGTCAATACAAAATCATCGGCATAGTTGAATGTATTGACGATGGATTTAGCAGCATCCACCGCATCATTAAGCATAGTACCATTTTTACTGTCGCTCTCCATGGAATAAGAGTTATCCAAGAAGATTGTCACGAGATTGCCTTTCCCGTTCTTATGCTTTGGATTCGGAATATAAGGTTGTGCGAATGCAAAAACCAAAGCAGCAATACCAAGAACGCGCAAAGCCAGCACGATGAGATGCATAATCTGAGACTCTCGACGTGTCTTCTTCTCGATATCCTCCAACATCTTCACATTGGAAAAATGAATCGTCTTATATCTTCTAAAATTGAAGAGGTGAATCAGTATGGGGATAGCGATACCGACAAGGCCTATGAGGAGTAATGGATTGGCGAATGACATATATTTAAGTTATCAGTTTTCAGTTTTCAATTTAAAAATGTTACATATCTTCGACTTCGAGGAGGAGACCTTTGAGATAGGTGCCTTCCGGATGATAGATACTAACAGGATGGTCAGGTGCCTGTTGCATCTGGTGAACCACCCGTATATTCTTGTGTTCCAAAGCTGCCGCAGAGAAGAGGATTGTCTTGAAATCCTCCAGACTAATAGCTTGGGAACAAGAGAAAGTAAATAGCAAACCGCCGGGTTTAACAAGCTGCATGGCCTTACGGTTGATGGTGCGATAACCTTTCGCACCTTGATCTTTAACCTTCAGATGCTTGGCAAAAGCTGGTGGATCGAGCACAATAAGGTCGTAGGGTTGTTCCCGCTTCTCCAGAAAAGCGAAGACATCCTCGCAACAGGCGGTATGACGCTTTTCAAAATCAGCACCGAGCAATTGTATGTTATTGCGTGTCAAATCAATAGCACCACGAGAAATATCCACTGAGTCCACATGGGTAGCACCTCCGCGCAAAGCATATGAAGAGAAGCCTCCAGAGTAGCAGAACATATTGAGAACGGTCTTATCCTTGGCATACTGCTCCACCATTGCACGGCTGTCGCGCTGATCCAGGAAGAAACCCGTCTTCTGGCCACCCACGATATCGATTTTATAAGGAATCCCATTCTCTAACGACACAACCTCTTCTGCCAGTTCACCAAGAAGGACACCGTCAGGCTCATCAAGACCGCAGGCATTGTTAAGTGTCTGATTGCTCTTGTTATATACACATCGCAGGTTGGGGAGCAGTTCTTGCAGAATGCGAGCAAAAGTGTCGCGCAATTGGTACATGCCCAGAGAATGACACTGCACAACTGCATGGTCGCCATAGCAGTCAACGATCAATCCTGGCATGCCGTCGCCTTCACCATTGATAAGACGAAACATATTGGTACGATTGTCAGGCAGACCAAGCAAGTGACGATAATTCAATGCTCTCTGGAATTTTCCACGCCAGAAGTCGTTGTTGGGTTCCGTCTTCTCAAAGCTGAAGATACGTACCATGATAGAACTATTGGCATAGTGACCCATAGCGAGGAAGTTTCCCTTGGCATCGACAACCTCTACGATGTCGCCATCCTGGAGACCTTTATCCTTGTGGGCCACCGCCCCTGAGAACACCCAGGGGTGAAAACGCTGCAGGGAGCGTTCCTTACCGTTGCGAATACGTATCTGTTTCATATTGACACTAGACTACCTATTTATTAAAGAAGTGGCAAAAATACGATTTTTTCAATTATCGTGATTCGGTAGGGTCGATGCGTGCATCGACCACCTGCCACGACAAAACAATCCTATATCGAAAAAAATCATCCATCCCTGTAGGGTCGATGCGTGCATCGACCACATATATTGATGCGTGCATCGATCACCCACCACGACAATCGAATCATCAGCCTGGGTGAAAACGATCATATTCCCATTTTGCAACATTAGTCTCAATATATTTGGCAATTATATGTAAAGTGCTCTCATTTCGGATAATATGATCGAAGAATCCAGATTGCCAAACGAACGGTTTATTTTGTTTACGGGCAAATTTTGTCACTGCGCTTTTCAAACCTCCAACGACTGTAGACAATCTACCTTTACGCAACGAAACATTCTGCATTTTTTCATCCACATTGTTATTTTTCCAACGTAAATGTGAATTTGATGTGGTTTCCCTTGGCGTTTCACGCAATCCCTCAGGGGAAACATTTTGAATATTTTTGATGTTTAAGGGACGAAGAGAAAAATCATCTATTTCATCAATGATGATAATACAATGGAGATGATTGGGCATAACAACCCATAAAGGAATTTCAGCATACGGATAATGTGATGAAATATTATTGAATTGTTCGTTAACATATTGGCCAATGGTTGACAGGTTCATTTGACCATTAGAAATATTCCCAAAATAGTGTTTCTGATCTTTAGTACAGATAGTTATAAAATACATCCCTCCATTATAATCATGCCATTGAGCACGAGGAGAATTATTATTAAACCGTTTTTGTAAATTTTCATTTTTCATCGTTACAATAATTTATTTTAAATAATTGGTGAAAATATAAAAGATTTTTAATAATAACATAATAATTTTATAAAATTTTAAGATCAATGGTCGATGCACGCAGTGGTCGATGCACGCAGTGGTCGATGCACGCATCGACCCTACAGGGGATTCTCCAGTATGACCAACTATCATCACCCATTTTTTCGGCACAATATTTGTATAATGATTTCTGCCATAAGGCATATTTTTTTTTATTATTTTTGCACCCTTAAAATAGAAAGGTTTTTTATGGAATACAATTTCTCACCGGAGATGGTTTTTGCCTTTGAAGAGGCTAAAAAAATCGCCATTCAATATAAATCCCCGTTTATCGGCGTGGAGCATATCATGCTGGCCATCCTCCGATACCCGGAACAGAGCATCACCAAGAATCTATTCGACCTGTATCAGGTGGACAGAGATGCCTTGGCCAACAAATTTGAGGAGATGTTAAGTCAGGTGGAATCGGACGGCACTGCTGAAGAGAATCCTCGTCTGTCAGTACAGGCCGAGAACACCATCCGCGTTACCTACCTCTTATCCAAGAAGTTCCGCAGCAACAAGATGGAAGCACATTTCTTCGTATTGGCAGTTCTGAAAGAGGACCGTATGAGCAACAGCAATGCCACGCGAGCACTCTTGACACGCGCCGGCTTGTCATATCAATCATTTTTGAATGAGGTTCAGCGCGCTTTGAACATTCCCACTGACAGTGAGGAAGACGAAATGGTTGGCGCCGGCAACGACGATGACGATGAACGCGTAACGTCACGGTCCAAGAAAAGTGGTTCTGCAACCCCTATTCTCGACAGTTTTGGCAAAGACCTGACACAGTATGCTATGAAAGGTAAACTGGACCCTGTCGTTGGTCGCCAAAAAGAGTTGGAACGCATCGCCCAGATTCTGAGTCGCCGTAAGAAGAACAATCCCGTGCTCATCGGCGAGCCGGGCGTAGGTAAATCTGCACTGGCAGAAGGTCTTGCCACCAATATCGTAGAAGGTCGCGTCCCCCGCAACCTACTCAACAAGCGCGTGGTCACTCTCGACATGGCCTCTCTCGTGGCAGGCACCAAATATCGTGGCCAGTTTGAAGAGCGTGTCAAATCTATTCTCTCTGAATTACAGAAGAATCCCAACGTCATCCTTTTCATTGACGAGGTCCACACTATGGTCGGCGCCGGCAACCCATCCGGTGGCATGGACGCCTCCAACCTTTTCAAGCCGGCTCTGGCGCGCGGCGAAATCCAATGCATCGGTGCCACCACCCTCGACGAATACCGCGAACATATCGAAAAAGATGGAGCCCTGGAACGCCGTTTCCAAAAGATCATTATGGAACCGACAACCACCGAGGAGACTCTCGAAATTCTGAACAATATCAAAGACAAATACGAAGACCATCACGGTGTACGATATAGCGAAGATGCTCTCAAAGCTTGCGTTGCTTTGAGCAACCGCTATATTTCTGACCGCTGTCTGCCCGACAAGGCCATCGATGCCCTAGACGAGGCCGGCGCACGTCTCCACATCCAGAACATCCACGTTCCTGAGGGTGTTCTTCAATTGGAAGAGGAGATCGCCAAAGTGGAGAAACTCAAGGCTGAAGCCATCAAGGAGAAACAATACAACATGGCATCCAGTTACCGCGATCAGATCAAAGAACTTGAGACCACTCTTAATGATGTCCGCACACGTTGGGAACAGGAGAACGACAAAGACAGACCTGTCGTCACAGAAGACACCGTGGCAGAAGTCATAGCAATGATGACCGGTGTACCCGTTCAGCGTATCGTAAAGAACGAAGGCGAACGACTTATGCAGATGAGTGAAGAACTGAAGGGCAAGGTTATCGGACAAGACGAAGCCATCGTCAAGATTTCGAAGGCAATCCGCCGTAACCGTGCAGGTCTTAAGGATCCTAACCGTCCCATCGGTTCCTTCTTCTTCCTTGGACCTACTGGCGTTGGTAAAACTTACCTTGCCAAAATTCTGTCAGAATATCTCTTCGACTCACAAGATGCCTTGATCCGTATCGACATGAGTGAGTATATGGAGAAACATACCATCTCCCGCCTCATCGGTGCGCCTCCAGGATATGTGGGCTATGAAGAGGGCGGACAGCTCACCGAGAAAGTGCGTCGCAAACCCTACTCCATCGTTCTGCTCGATGAGATTGAAAAAGCACATCACGACGTCTACAACGTTCTGTTACAAGTTCTTGACGAAGGACAACTAACCGACGGCATTGGCCGCAAAGTAGACTTTAAGAACACTATCCTCATCATGACATCCAATATCGGAACACGCGAATTGAAGGACTTTGGCACAGGTGTCGGCTTTGACACTGAAGCTACAAACTCCTCCAAGCACAAAGTGGAACAAGGCATTCTAGAGAAAGCCCTCAAGGCTAACTTCTCGCCCGAATTTCTCAACCGCGTGGACGATGTCATCTATTTCAATTCTCTCAACAAAGAAGACATCCTCAAGATTGTCAACATCGAGTTGGAGAAGGTACTCTCACGCGTCAGAGAAATCGGTGTCACTGTTAACATCACCGACGAAGCTAAAGAGTATTTGGTCGACTCCGGATGGGATCCCAACTACGGTGCTCGTCCTTTGCGCAGAGCTATCCAAAAGAATGTGGAAGACCTGCTCGCTGAGGAAATCCTGATGCAAGCACTTCCCTCCGGCACTGTCGTCACGCTCGACTATGACACACTGACCGAGGAATTTGTTATCCGCCAAAAGGAGACGCCCGCCTTGGAAACTGCAGAACCTCAAGCACTTCCCGAATAAGCAATCTATGAAGAACCTAACAGATAAACTACAAAAAATCAACACTTTCATCTTCGACTTCGACGGTGTTTTATCCGACGGCAAAGTGTATACTATGGCCGACGGAGAACAGGTGCGTGCCACCAACGTCAAGGACGGGTACGCACTGCATTATGCTTTGAATAAGGGCTACAACATCGCCGTCATTTCTGGTGGTTATGCTGAGTCGATGCGTCATCGTTTCAAAGCTTTCCACGGCATGGAAATCTTCCTTCAAGTTGGTGATAAAATTGAACGATTCAACCAATATCTTGCGGATCACAATCTCACTGCTGAACAAGTGTTGGTGATGGGTGATGATATCCCAGATTATCCGATGTTAAAACTTGCAGGCATCAAATGTTGCCCACAAGATGCCTCCGAAGAGATCAAAAACATTGTAGACTACATTTCACCACGTAATGGAGGCAATGGGGCTGTCCGGGATGTCATCGAGCAGGTGATGAAAGCACAGGGCAAGTGGATGAACGAAGACGCATTTATTTGGTAATCAAACATATATAAAAGATGGGTTGTTTATTTTCTTTTATTGGTTTTCTCATCGGCGGTCTTCTTTTGGGTTGGCCCGGAGCAATCGGAGGAGCTTTATTAGGTTCTTTGCTCGATGGTGGCAGTACCATAAAGATTAACAAAGGGAAACACTACTATCAAGCCAATATGTTCCTTGAACATGAGCTAGTTCTTGCTGCATTTGTAGCCCGCGCTGACAATAACCGCCTGCTAAAGTCGGAACTCAACTACATGAAACAGTTTCTCCTTAAGAACCTCGACGAAACCCATGCACAAGCTGCACTTCTCAGATTTAGGGACATCCTTGATGAAAATATCGATATCAACGCCGTCTGTCAAGATATACGAGAACATGCTGAAATCTCCGAGAAACTGATGATTCTCCATTTCCTCTTTGGTTTCAGCTATTCAGATGGAAATTTCAACAATCTGGAATTAAACGCCATTCAGGAAATTTCAGACTTGTGCGGCATCAACCGGACAAGTTTCGAAGCTATCAAGTCTCTTTATGCCAATCAAGGTTATCAATATGACTATGGCGGCTACGGCAGTGGTGGCTACAGCAATGGCTACGGCGGAAACCAATATGGAGGCAACGACACCTATACTACCAGAAATTACAATATAGAAGACGACTATAGGATTCTTGAGGTATCACCTGATGCTACTGACGATGAGGTTAAGAAAGCCTATCGTGCAGCTGCCAAGAAACACCATCCAGACAAGGTAAGTCACTTAGGCGAGGATGTGCGCAAAGCTGCTGAAGAGAAGTTCGCACAGGTCAACAATGCCTATAACCGTATCAAGAAGGCCCGTGGCATGAACTAAAATTGCTGCAAATTTCGTATCTTTGCGCCCTTTGATTTTTTCTTGAAAAACATTAACTCTATGGACAACAACTCCTTTGCCGAAGATGCACTGGTAGTTACTGGTGCGCGAGAAAACAACCTTAAAAATGTGGATGTCGCCATACCGCAGCAGCAGCTGGTAGTCATCACTGGGTTGAGCGGCAGCGGCAAGTCGTCTCTAGCCTTTGACACCATCTACGCTGAAGGTCAGCGCCGATATATGGAGACCTTCTCCGCCTACGCTCGTCATTTCCTCGGCAACTTGGAACACCCCGACGTGGACAAGATTACCGGTTTGAATCCTGTCATCTCCATTGAACAGAAAACCGTCAACAAGAACCCTCGCTCCACCGTCGGCACCATCACAGAGGTCTATGACTTTCTGCGTCTGCTTTATGCCCGCATCGGTGAAGCCTACTCCTACAACACTGGCGAAAAGATGGTTCACTATACTGAGAAGGATCTTATCGAACTGCTGATCACCCGTTATCAGGGTTGCTCTATCACCCTTCTCTCCCCCATCGTAAAACGTCGTAAAGGACATTATCGTGAACTCTTCGAGAACATTCGAAGTCAAGGATTCACACGTGTACGCATCGATGGTGTCATGCATAAGCTGATCCAAAATATGATGGCGGACCGATATAAAATCCACGACATTGAACTTGTCGTCGACACTATAGATGTCTCAGACAGATCGTCAATCCGCCTTAACCACAGCATACATCTAGCGATGAAGTATGGTAAAGGCACGGTGATGGTCATGGACAACAACACCAACGAAATCAAGACATACAGCAAGTTCTTGATGTGCCCCACCACAGGCATCTCCTATCCAGAGCCCGAACCCAACACCTTCTCATTCAACTCCCCATACGGAGCTTGCGAGCATTGTAACGGTCTCGGTTTCGTTTCGGAACTGGACATCAAGAAAATCATCCCCGACGATAGCAAGTCCATTAAAGATGGTGGCATCATCGCCATTGGCGAGTATAAAAAGACTATGATTTTCAGAGAGTTGGAAGCATTGGCTGAAAAATATCACTTCTCTCTTTCAGATCCCATCCGCGACCTCTCTGAACAAAATCTCAACATGGTTCTCTACGGCACTACCGAAATCCTTCGCGTCAAACGCGAAGTTGCAGGTCTTGCTCCCATCAAAAAGACCTTTGACGGTGTCGTCAATTATCTGACCAATCTCAACGCAGAAGCTCTTCCTGCTTCCATGCGCAAGTGGCTCAACCAGTTCGTCAACATGACTGCCTGTCCGGAATGTCACGGAGCCCGTTTGCGCAAGGAGTCATTGCATTTCAAAATCCAAGGCAAAAACATCGCAGAGTTAGCGGCTATGGACCTCTCCGACCTCTTAAAATGGACAGAGGAGTTGCCCAAGTTTCTGAGCACGCAGGAGAAGGCTATCGCCTCTGAGATTTTACGCGAAATCAACTTCCGGCTTCACTTTCTTTGTGATGTCGGCATCCAATATCTGTCTTTGGAACGTTCAGCCTCATCGCTCTCTGGCGGAGAGGCCCAGCGTATCCGTCTGGCCACGCAGATCAGTTCCCAGCTTGTCAACGTGATGTACATTCTCGACGAGCCCAGTATTGGTCTGCATCAACGTGACAACCATTTGCTGATAGAATCCCTAAAAAACCTCCGCGACCTCGGCAATTCCGTCATCGTAGTGGAACATGACCGCGACATCATGAAGGCTGCCGACTACATCGTGGACGTCGGCCCCAAGGCTGGCGAATCTGGCGGCGAGATCATCGCTGCTGGCACCTATCAGGAGATTTTGAAAAGCAACGGCATCACCGCCGACTATCTGACTGGTAGAAAAAAGATTGCCGTTCCTAAGAAACGTCGCAAAGGCAATGGCTCCTCGTTGACAATCATCGGCGCCACCGGCAACAACCTGAAGGACATCACGGTAGAGTTTCCTCTCGGGACACTCATCTGCGTCACAGGTGTCTCCGGCAGCGGCAAGTCAACCCTCATCAACGAGACTCTTTACCCCATTTTGAATCATTATATCTACCGCAGTGACAAAAAACCGCTGCCATATGATGAGATTCTCGGTTTGGAGAATATCGACAAGATCATCGAAATCGACCAGCAGCCCATCGGACGTACACCACGTTCCAACCCGGCTACATATGTGGGTGTTTTGGACCATATCCGCAAACTGTTCACGGCGCTGCCAGAATCCAAGATCCGTGGCTACAAACCCGGAAGATTCTCCTTCAACGTTACGGGCGGGCGCTGCGAGACTTGTAAAGGCACAGGTGTAGAAACCATCGAGATGAACTTCCTCCCTGACGTTTACGTAACATGTTCCGAATGCGGCGGCAAGCGTTTCAACAACGAAACTCTAGAAATCCGCTATAAAGGCAAGTCCATCAATGATGTGCTCAACATGGACATTGAACAAGCTTTGCATTTCTTTGAAAACATCCCTGCCATCACCTCGCAACTGCAGACGATGGTAGATGTTGGTCTTGGCTATCTGCATCTTGGCCAATCCTCCACCACCCTTTCCGGCGGTGAAGCGCAGCGTGTCAAACTGGCCTCAGAGTTGGCCCGCAAAGACACCGGACGTACCGTCTATATCCTCGACGAGCCCACCACTGGCCTTCACTTCCACGACATCAGTATCCTTCTCGATGTGCTGAACAAGTTGGTAGACAAAGGCAATACCGTCATCGTTATCGAGCACAATATGGATGTCATCAAGATGGCTGACTACATTATCGACATGGGTCCTGAAGGAGGTCGCTATGGCGGTGAAATTCTGGCCACTGGAACTCCCGAGCAGATTGCAAAAAAGAAAATTGGTTATACCTCTAAATATTTAGCACGCGAGTTATGATAAAAAAAATGGACTATTTCCTGGACACTGACGAGGTCTGCTCTCTGGAAGATGCACGCTATGTGATAATGGGAGTGCCTTACGACGGCACCAGTACTTTTGTCAAAGGTGCCGACCGCGGACCACAAGCCATCCTCGATGCCTCCGACAGTCTGGAACTCCTAGACATCCAATATGGCATTGAAGCGTGTAATGCCGGCATCCACACAGACCATCACAGCTACGACTTCACGACTCCTGAAACAATGGAAGCTTCAGTATATGCCCGGACAAGAGAGATGCTGAATCTTGGCAAGACTCCCGTGCTGATTGGCGGAGAGCATTCCATCTCTGCTGGTTCCATCCGTGCTGTCAGCGAACGTTATCCCAATCTGACTGTTCTGCAAATTGACGCTCATGCTGACTTGAGAGACAGTTATCATGGTTCTCCTTTCAACCACGCCTGCGTCATGCGTCGCGCTCAAGAGCACGCTCGCGTTGTCCAAGTGGGCATCCGTAGTGTCTGCTCCGAAGAACGCGAGCACATCGTTCCGGAGAACATCTTCTATGCCCATAACATTGTAGGGCACTCAGAGTGGATGCAACAGGCTGTCGACAGACTTACTGAACATGTCTATGTCACCTTTGACCTGGACGGACTTGATCCGGCCATCTTGCCCGCAACCGGCACACCGCTGCCTGGAGGTCTTTCTTGGTATCCCACCATCCAATTTCTACACGAAGTCTTTACACAACGCAATGTCGTCGCCTTCGACGTGGTCGAACTCTGCCCACAGCCCTACGACAAAGCCTCCGACGTACTCGCCGCCTCTTTAGTTTATAAGATGATTACGATGCGAGAGAAATAGTTATCAGTTTTCAGTTATCAGTTAAACAGTTCAACAATTAAACATCATCAACAGTTCAACAACAAAATGAAACGAAATCTCATTATTACCGCAATTATATGCCTGACATCTCTTCTTCCTGTCATGGCTCAGAAAAATATTTACGAATTCTCAGCTAAAGATGCCGACGGAAAGGTCGTCTCGATGGAAGAATACAAAGGTAAAGTCTTATTGATTGTAAATACTGCCACCGAATGTGGTTTTACGCCACAATATCTCGAACTTGAAGCCCTTTATGAAAAATATGCCGAGAAGGGATTTGTTGTCCTTGACTTTCCTTGCAACCAGTTCGGAGGTCAGGCTCCTGGCACCATTGATGAGATCCAGCAGTTCTGCACCCAATACAACGTGCAATTCCCGCAATTCGACAAAATAGAGGTGAATGGCAACAATGCCTTACCATTGTTTAAATATCTGAAGAAGAAACAGAAATTCAGAGGATTTGACAAGGACAACCAGCTTACACCGCTGTTGGACAATATGCTGTCGCGTCAATATCCCGACTACAAGCAAACTTCCGACATCAAGTGGAATTTCACCAAATTCTTGATTGACCGCAATGGAAAAGTAATAGCTCGCTTTGAGCCCACCGCCAATATGGAACGTGTTGAAGAAGCCGTGGAAAAAGCGTTAGCAAAATAGAAGATAATTATAACCATTAATAAAAACGCCCATTGATCAAATGATTAATGGGCGTTTTTATAATAGGTTGAGTCTTATTCTTTCACCACCTTGCCAATATAGGTTAATTTATCGGCCACAATCTTCACCAAATAGATACCTTGAGGATAAGATTCCATATTGACGATAGTGTTTTTCTCATTAAGAGATTGTGCAAACACTTTCTGACCAGCTGCGTTGTAGAGAATCAGTTCGGCTTTACATCCATCCAACTGCGGACAACGGATCTGCAGTATGTCAGATGTCGGGTTTGGATAAACCTCCACCATTAGTTGCGGACGGTTCTCAACACCATAGCCATAAGGCACCAACTCCACATCTTGAGTCAATGTAGCTCCATCTGTGGCGGTCAGAGTCAAGGTCTTCGGATAATATCCCTGAGCGGAATAGGTCACCTGGTATGTGCCGCCTTTGATAGGACGATGATAGGCGCCAGCAGGCATGACCGTATTGACGAAACTGACATTGTCGTCATGGTTTTCAACCACGACAGTCGCATCGAGCGGCTGTCCCGTAATAGAGTCCGTCACCACACCATGGATACCGTAGGTAGCCTCCTTGATGTAATTCAGAAAAGAGCGATAGATGAAGCCCCAATAGTATGGCAAGTAACTGGAATTCACCACCTTGTCGTTGCTAACCTCGATAGTCACCTCACGGCATTGGAGATAGTAGTTATAGCAATCCTGACGGGAACCTGTGATGACATACCAGTCACCGCCCTCTGTAACGCCATTATCTTCTTCATACATATAATAATAGGAATGGGCGTGGCAGGTGTCGGCAAACTTACGGCCCACATAGTACCACCAGTCGTCGTCGGCGTGGGTACGGTAATAGGAGGGCCAGGTGTCCCAGGGATAGTTGAAGACCTCTGCGCCGCCGTGTAGGTTGGCAGAGAGCGTGAAGTCGTGGGCAGCGCCGAAATTGTACATCGCCTGCACCTCAGGTTCCAAATCACGCATGGCCGTCACGGCACCGATCTCCGGGTAGGAACGATTAAGATCTATGCCGTTATAATTGTAACGCGTCGAATAGGGGGATTCGTTGAGGGTATTATCGCTAGTATAGTAGGTACCGTCCGGGTTCTCAATCGGGCAGATCCAAATATCGACATTGTCGACCAGATCTTGGACCGTCGCGTCGGTAGCGTAATTATTAAGGAGATAGTGTATCAAGCGGATCATCATATAGTAGCCCACTGGCTCGTCGCCATGGATGGTTGAAGAGTAGAAGACGGCGGGTTTTGTGCCTCTATCTTGTAAATTATTACTTATGTGAGCAACTAATATGGAGTGATTGTTAGGTGTCTGGGCGAGAATCGTGTCAATCTGGCAAAGCTGCGGAAACTGGCTCTGGAAGGTGTCCATCGTAGCCAGATAGGTGCTATAGGTAGGATAGCGGTTCCACTGCTGGGAGAACTGATAGTAGCTGTTGGCCATGTTGACATTAGCCTTCGGGGTGGAGAGTATTGTGTATGGAATACCGGTGGCTTTGAAGGCTTCGTACTCTTTGCTCCCTATACAGAGTTTCACGTCAAAGGTACCATCGGCATGGCGTTTCACGTCGTCAACAGAGAAATTGAGAGAGAGATCGTGCAGTTGGCTCTTGTTGACAGATACCTTCACATAGGTCTCAGGCATCTGAGCATCAAACGCAACGGACTGGCCTACAGCCATAAAGAAGAGGGAGAGACTGCAGACGAAGAGGAATATTTTTTTCATAATGTCTATGAGTTGACTATTGATTCAATACGCTTTTGGAGATCCTCAGAGACGGGCACGAGGGGCAGTCTCAGCACATTGTGTATACGGCCTTGGGCTGCCAGAAAAGCCTTCACTCCGCAAGGATTACCTTCAGCAAAGCATGCCTTGGTGATATCGAAAAGACGGTCATGATAGATTCTAGCTTTGATAAACTGATCCGCAAGAGCCAAATGAACCATATTGGCCACTTCAGATGGGTAGGCATTGGCAACCACGGAGATAAGTCCGTCCATGCCAGCAGCCATGAGGGGCAGCGTCAGAAGATCGTCGCCAGAGATGACGAGGAAGTCTTCGGGCTTATGGTTCAGGAGATAAAGGATTTGATGCATATTACCAGAAGCCTCTTTAATACCGCAAACGTTTGGGCAAGACTCCGCAATCTGAAGGGTTGTTTCAGCTTTGAGGTTACATGATGTACGTCCCGGAACATTATACAGGAGTATTGGCAGCGGACTATGTTCTGCAATGACCTTATAGTGAGCTACTAAACCAGCCTGACTAGGATTGTTATAATAGGGAGTCACGGAGAGGATAGCATCAGGTTCATACTCCACTACAGTTTCCATACGACGCAAGACGGCTTTAGTGTTCGGGCCTCCAACACCGACAATCAACGGCAAACGGCCAGCATTTGCCTCAGAGATACAGCGCAAGACATCGGCCTTCTCATCCGGTGGGATAGTAGGATACTCGCTAGTAGTGCCCAAGGCAACCAGATAGTCCACATGATTCTCAATCATATTTTCCACCAAGGACTCCAAAGCTTTAAAATCAATACTTTCGTCTGGCTTGAATGGCGTCACAATTGCGACACCTAACCCTCTAAATTTTTTCAGATCCTTATTCATCTCCTGACAATTTACTGGTATATTTATAGATGGCATTTAAAAAGTTACCATACTGTTTGTTGCTGTCATTGATAAAAAGATCATAATACTGGGCTGTTCCAGGATTCTGGCCGATGATAAAATGAGCTTTTGTCAGGGCAAGAAGTGACTCGATGGGAGCTGTATCCTGATAACTGAAATCAATCAGGATGTCAAGATCCAGTTTCAAAAAATCCTGCAGTTGAGGCATCATTGGTTTTCCGTACCAATTAAGATGCTTATTGCTAAAGAAGTCACAAGTAAGCTGAGGGAGACAGTAGAAAGGCACCTCTTTGTCATCAATATAACCAACCAAGCGCACGTTATGATTTTCAGCTTGAAGCTTAGAAAAAATGGCATAGATGCTCTTATAGGAGTCTTCGTTGGTTATCTGACAGAGGACACCGATAGAGCGTGCTTTTTTCAAAGAGATCATCTCCCTATTGCGAGCCACTCTGTTCTCCTTTAAATATTTTCGAAGAAAAAATCTTTTAATTCCGTTAAACATAAAAGTCACTATTATGGTAAGAGGCTGCAAACATACACAAAATTCGTGAGACTTTAGCAGATAAAAAAAGTGCCACCGGGGAGGAGGCACTTTTTTCAAACCATTAACCTATGTAAGATACTTGAAAACTTTGCATTTTCAAAATCATTTATTTCTTACGAACAATGTTTCAAAAAGTTACAAAAAAAATTCATCGCTCTCCAAAATCATCTTTGCGAAGGCTGTATTAGCGAAGTGACCTGGACGGTTAGCGACGATCTCTGCCTGCAACGGAACCCCTAATAAATAGAGGTCTCCAACAAGGTCGAGCAGCTTGTGTCTTGCAGGCTCATTAGGGTGTCTAAGTGACGTATTATTAAGGATATGATCCGGCGTCACCTCGACCATTTTTTTCTGGAAAAAGGTTGCCAATTGTTTGAGAACAGCCTTATCCGGCACCTGATCTACAAAAACAATAGCATTGTCCAGGTCACCACCTTTCACCAAATTATTGGCGATGAGGAACTGCAGTTCGCGCAAGAAGACGAAGGTGCGGCAGTCGTAGAACTCGGGGTAGAAATATTGGATATTGTCGAGCACGGCCGTCTGGGCAGCGAGGACCTTCGTGCCATAGTCGACGTTGACGGTCATCTTGAAATGGTCGGCGGGACGGATGGTCAGTTCTATCTGCTGTTCAGGGACCGAGAAGGTGATCTCCTTGCGGACCTTGCCGACGCGCTGAGGTGCGTCGAGTTCGCGCAAGCCAGCCTCTTTGAGCATCTCAACATAGACACGGGAACTACCGTCAAGGATAGGGGTCTCCATGCCATGGACATGGACGAGCACGTTGTCGATGCCGAGACCAGCAAGGGCGGCCATCAGATGTTCGATAGTATGGACGACGGCATCACCATCTTTGATAGAAGTGCCGCGGGAAGTGTCAAAAACATTGAGCGGAGAAGCCTTGACCGTGGGTTGGCCAGGGAGATCGTCACGCATGAATACTATGCCGCTGTTAGCGGGTGCAGGTTCAAAGGTGACCGTGACCTGTTGACCTGTATGAAGTCCTTTACCTGAAATAGAAATGGACGAGTGAACAGTTTTTTGAAGATTCATATAGCTAATATTCAGAAAAGGGTTATCGATTATCTTTTAAGTCTTTCAGATCTTGGTAAATCTCGGGGAGACGACGACGTAAGACTATCAGTTCTTTCTCGCGATCTGCGGAGATGGCGGGGCTGCCAAGGTATATGCCGCTCTTAAGAGAACGGGTGACACCTGACTGAGCGCCCACAATAGTCTTGTCGGCGATTTGAATGTGTCCTGCCACACCAGTCTGTCCAGCGAAGATGCAGTGTTTGCCAATCTTAGCAGATCCGGCCACACCTGATTGAGCAGCAAAGGCAGTGCCCTCACCGACCTCAACATTATGTGCAATCTGAACCAAATTGTCAATTTTTACATAGTCAGCAATCTTTGTGGAGCCCATAGTAGCACGATCGACACAGGTGTTGGCGCCAATCTCGACATGGTTACCGATAACTACATTACCGATCTGAGGTATTTTGAGATATTGTCCGTCTTGGTTAGCGAAACCGAAGCCGTCAGCGCCGATGACGCATCCAGCATGCAAGATGCAGTCGTCACCGACCACACACTGTTCATAGATAGTGACGCCGGCGAAAAGGGTTGTCTTGTTGCCAACGCGTGCGCCATCGCCCACACATACATGCGGATAGAGACGAGCTCCGTCGCCAATGACGGCATTCTCTCCAATGCTGACAAATTCAGCAATATAGACGTTCTGGCCTATCTTCGCGCTCTCAGCTATGCAGGCATGCGGGGAGATGCCCGTCTTGGCCTTGGCGGCCTGCTGCTCCTGATAGAAGTTAAGCAACTGAGCGAAGGCAATATAGGAGTTCTCCACTTTGATGAGCACACAGGGAACCTCCGACTCCGGGACGAAGTCTTTGTTCACAATAGCGGCTGATGCTTTAGTGGTATAGATATAATGTGTATATTTCGGATTTGAGAGAAAAGTGAGCCCGCCGGGCGCACCTTCTTCAATTTTACAGATGGTGGAAATCTCTACTGAAGCATCTCCAACCACCTCTGCTGAAAGCAGTTGTGCGATTTGTGCTACTGTATATTTCATATCTCAGAATTGAACGGCAAAAATAACAATATTTTGCAAACAATCATTCTTTAAAATCCAGACTCATTTTCCAATATAGGTAATTGAAGGCAATACACTCCCCTACCCGCTTGAAACCGAGGCTTTGGTAAATGCGCTGACCCTGAAGATTCACCGGGTCTACAAGGAGTGTCACGGAAAGATCCGGGTATCTTTCTGCGACCCATTGGATGCGATGTTGCATCAAGCGGCGGCCGATGCCCTGACGACGGTATTGAGGGAGCACAGCCAGTGTGTCAAGGTAAAACTCGCCCTCACCTGCCTCATCGGCCATGGAGTCCACGTCCAGATCTTTGAAATTCTCGATATAGGGAAAAGTCTCGTTGCGCAGGGTGTGGTAAAGAGCGCCCTCGTAGGAAATCAAGGCGCCTACAGGATGTCCATCGACTTCTGCTACCAATGCATGCTGGAAACTGTATAGAGTGCCCTCACGGGCCGCCAAGGCAGCAATCTCTTTTGCCGTGGTTTCCAGTTTTTCATCCTGATGTTCAAAGATCTCAAAGCCGAGCCCCTCGCATACACAATGGCCTAGGAAATCAGCATCCTCTATAGTTGCCGGACGAATTGTCTCTAGCGTCATCATTTCACAATTTTTCATGCGGCAAAAATACAAAAATCTATCACGGGTCTGCTCGCCACCCTGCACCTGTAGGGTCGATGCGTGCATCGACCATCCTCGGAGCAATCTGCGTCCTCGCAGATTGTTATATTCAAAACACAGATTCGACCAAATAAAAAGAGAGGATGCATAGCGACATCCTCTCTAATAATTTCATCCGTAAAGAAAGACTACTCTTTCTCCTTGATACATCTGATGCTGTATCCGTTAGGATTGTTGGAGGAGACGTTCGTCACGCGGAGACAGTTGACGGTGAGTTCGATCTCTACCGGCACCACGGTGCCACCAACGGTGGTCGTTGCCCAGTAGTAATCCATCAAGGTCATGTCTTCGTAACGATCCAAAGCGCCGTTGTACTTGCCACCAGGCAGGCCGGTGAAGCCCGTGGTGTTGGTACCAGCACCGTCAACCCACAAGGTGGTTGCACGCAATGCGTCAGGACCGTAAGCGTTCAGTTCCTCGTACTGCTCCTTAGTCGGCAGATACCAACCGTTAGGACAGATACCCGGCACGTGACCGTAACTGTTCGTCGTTCCACCATTGACAGCTGCTTCCCATGTGTACAAGTGACCGTAAGTAGCCAGGTTGGCTGCCTCGTCGTTGTAGTACAACGGTGAGTAGTACGTCATCACATCCGGAATGTCAGCACCGCCAACATAGTGCTCGGACTTGAGGTTGGTCTTCGTCCAGCACTCGCAACCGATACGCACGCTCTCGTAAGTGATGTTGTCGGCATCCGTTGCCGTAGGACATTCTGGGAAGTTGACTGTCACAGTCTGAGGACATGTGGCCATCACATTGCCGCAAGTGTCTGACAATGTCCAAGTGATGGTATGATCACCCACTGCCAACGGATTCTGGCTTGCCAGGTCGTTGGCAACGACATAGCTGTTAGGCGTCATGCCTGTGCCTACCGTTGCTTCGCCTGTCAGCGTGTACTCGATGTCGCACTCGCCGAAGTTCAGCGTCACGGTCTCATTGGCAGGACAGGTGAAGTCCGTGAAGTTGGTCACCTCCAGAGTACCGGCGTGACGTACAATGGTGTACTGGTCGGTAACATCCGTGGTACCGTCCTTCATGACAATCACTGCACCGATGGTGTGCTCGGAAGTGCCCACGCAGGTCTGGCTGCCGGCATGTGCGATAGTGGCAACATCGCCAGTTGCTAGACTGTCAACAGCGGCAATCGTGTAACCATTGCTGGTCAGAGCAGTACCGTCGTAAACCTTGGTGGCATCAGCAGCAGTGATGTCCAAAGTGCGCAGGGTGATATCCAACTTGAGGTTGTAGGAAACCGAGTAGTTGGAGATACCCTTCGTCGTGCCGAACGGAGTCGTGATGTTGGCAACACCGGAAACCGGTGCCATGCTCAACATTGCGAAGCCGCTAGGTGTGAAGACGTAGGTGTAGGTGCCAACTCTGAAGTCGGATGTGGTAACCTCACCGGCATTCAGGGCGTCACCATCAACAAGACCGGTAACCACCACGTCAGCGCTTGTGTAGTCTACAACAAACGGTGTGCCGTCGTAAATCTTGGATGCATTGGAGATGGTGATGGTCAAGTTGGCAGGAGTGATGATCAGAGCGCCAGGCACCAAAGTGATATTGTAGTTGGATGTCACATCCTCAGTACCATTCATAATCTTGTTAGTACCAGAGAATACGCCATCGTAAGTACCTACATTCGTGCCGGTAGCGCTATAGGTGGTAGTCCAAGTGTGACCAGCCACCAGGTTATCAGCAGTAACACCAGTTATTGTCTGAGCTGCACCAGTGTATACCACGCTGCTGGATTCACCCGTCAGAGTCAACGGACGAGCCGTCACTGCCAGGGTGCCTTCCACCTTAGTTACGTTAGTGTAATAGGTAGAGGTGGCGATGGTATAATCGAATGTATTGTCAGCAGTACCCACATTCGTAATGCTTGCAGGTGTCGTCACCGTGATGATGTCACCGTTCGGCAATTCGAACTTCGTGCTGTCGGTAGCCAGACGTGCCACAGCGACACCGTCGAAGGTTACAGAGTAGCTCGGGTAGGTATGAGCCTCACCGTCATAGGTCCAACTTTGAGAGTTGGAGGTGATGACCACAGGCAGACTGATACCAGAGACTACCAACTGACCGAATGTCACGGTGATGTCATAGTTGTTGGCATTGGTACCAGAATTGAGTGTGTAGGTGAAGCTGTTGTCGCTATGACCGATTTCGGTCTGGGTGCCGGTGAAGGTGTAAGTAGCGCCTTGACCAGATACCCAGCCAGTCTCAACTGCGAGCGGTTCAGTACCGTTCACGAGCGGAGTACCGTCATAGGTCTTAGACAGCGTTGCTGATGTCAGAGTCACAGGACGTCTTGTCACGCTCAAAGAGAAGACAGAATCCACAGGGTTGTAGTTCGGGCAGGTAGCCGTCACTTTAACCATTATGGTGTCAACGTCGGTGACAGACGGAACAACGGTAGAAGGAGTCCAGGTGGTGCCGCCGTCAGTGCTGTACTGGTAGGTTACGGTCGGCGTTGAAGTGCCGTAAGGAGCATCAGCGGTGCTGGTGCCACTCAAGGCAGTGCCGTCATAAACCTGAGTACGCTCCGTCGGAGGAGTGATAGTCAAAGCATCGCTTGGAGTCACAGCCTGATAACCGTCGGTAACCGTGAAGGTCACGCCAGAGAAGTTAGTGTTCGTGTTGGTGAACTGAGTAGCAAGCAAGCCCATGTTTGTGGTGCCGACATCCGTTCTGGAAGCACTTGCGGTGCCGCTGAATGAGAAGTCGCTGGCCACATTATACAGCGTGCTGCTAGCAGTAGCAACATAACCGGTGGTGGTGTAAGCAGTACCGTTGTATACATCGGTACTGTTGTTACCAACGATGGTCACCGTCACGCCAGTGAGCGGATTAACGGTCAGAGTGCCTGCCGTTGTCGTGATGGTGTAGTCACCGGCTTGAGTATCGCTGTTCAATGTGTAGGTAAAGGCGTTGCTGGAGAAACCGGCATTGGTCTGAGTACCTGTCACACTGTAAGAAGCGCCCTCGCCCGTCACGAAACCGTCGCCGCCGACAGTCACGGTATTGTTGGTCAATGCCGTGCCGTCATAGACCTTGCTGTCGGTTGCAGATGTCAAGGTTACGTTACGTTTCGTCACCTCAAGAATACCGTTTACAGGAGTTGCAAAGGTGTAGTTTGCAGTCACGTCGGTGGTACCGCGCATTACCTTGTAGGAAGTCACCACGTTGTTGGCAGTACCCACATGCGTGATGGTACCTTCCACAGTGGCGGTCAAGACATCACCTGTCAACAGGACACCCGTAGTGTAGGTGTAGCCAGCGTCAGTCAAGGCGCTTCCGTCATAGGTCTTATTGTCGGAATCAGCAGTAATAATGATCGGGGTTGTGATCGGGGTTACTGTCTGGTAACCGTCAACAACCGTGAAGGTCACTTCGGCGAAGTTGGTGTTCGTGTTGGTGAACATAGCGGCGGTCAGGCCCATATTCGTCGTACCGACATCCAGGCGAGAGGCTGAAGCCGTACCACTGAAGGTAAAGTCAGTATTGACGTTATACAGACTGTTGTCTGCCGTAGCAACATAACCAGTCGTCGTATAGGTTGTGCCGTTGTAAACATTTGAGTTTTGATTACCGGTGATGGTCACAACCACGCTGTTGACTGAATGTACGGTCAAGGTACCCTCTGTCTTGGTGATATTGTAATCACCTGCAGAGGTGTTGCTGTTCAGCGTATAGGTGAAGGTGTTGGCGGATGCTCCAGTTGCCAACTGGCTACCCGTCACATTGTAGGTTGCACCCTCGCCATCAGCGAAGCCGTCGCCGCCGACAGTCACAGTACTGTTGGTCAATGCTGTACCGTCAAACACTTTGCTGTCTGTTGCAGATGTCAAGGTTACGTTACGTTTCGTCACCTCAAGAGTACCGTTCACAGATGTTGCAAAGGTGTAGTTTGCGGTCACGTCTACAGCGCCGCGCATTACCTTGTAGGAGGTCACCACATTGTTGGCAGTGCCCACATGAGTGATGGTACCTTCCACAGTAGCGGTCAGCACATCACCAGTCAGGAGAACACCGTCAGTGAAGGTATAACCGGCATTGGTCAATGCACTTCCGTTATACTTTCTAGTGTCAGAGTTAGCCGTGATGGTAATCGAAGTCGTAATCGGAGTCACAGTCTGATAACCATCTGCTGTAACCGTGAAGGTAACACCGGAGAAGTTGCTGTTCGTGTTGGTGAACTGAGTAGCAAGCAAGCCCATGTTCGTGGTGCCGACATCCGTTCTGGAAGCACTTGCGGTGCCGCTGAATGAGAAGTCGCTAGCCACATTATACAGCGTGCTGTTAGCAGTAGCAACATAACCGGTGGTAGTGTAAGCAGTACCGTTGTATACATTGGTATTGTGGTTACCAACGATGGTGACCGTAACGCCAGTGAGCGGGCTGATGGTCAGCACGCCAGGTGTCAACGTGATGGTGTAGTTGTCCGTCACATCGACAGTGCCGTTCATAATGCTATTGGTACCAGAGAATGAACCATTATAGTCACCGGCATTGGTACCTGCAGCCGCGTATGCGATGGTCCAGGTATGACCGCTCACAAGGTTGTCGGCAGTGATGCCCGTGATGGACTGCTCCGTACCGTTGTAGGTGCGCGTTGCAGTCTCACCGGTCAGGGTCACCGGACGCTTGCTGATGGCGATAGTGCCCTCATTGGCGGTAATGGCGGTGTAGAAGGTCTGGTTCTCGATAGAGTAAGCATAAGTGTTGGCAACACCGGCAGTGTAGTCGGTTACGCTGGCAGGCGTGCTGATGGTCAGCGTGTCGCCTGTAGGCAGCTTGAATCTGGTGCTGTCGCCCGTGATGTGGGCAACCTCGGCACCGGCATAGGTCACCGTGTAGCTCGGATAGGTGTGGGCCTCTCCGTCATACGTCCAGGTCTTGCTGTTGGAGTTGATGACCAGGGCGCTGGTGTTGGCGGTCACCTCAAGGGTACCAGGCGTTGTCGTGATGTTGTAGTTGTTGGCATCGGTGTTGGCGTTCAGCGTATAGGTGAAGGTATTGTCGGATTGACCAACCTCCGTCTGGCTGCCCGTCACACTGTAGGTAGCGCCCTCGCCGTCTGCGAAGCCGTCGCCGCCGACAGTCACGGTACTGTTGGTCAATGCCGTGCCGTCATAAGGCTTGGTGTCGCCTGCAGAGGTCAGGGTCACATTGCGTCTCGTCACGCTCAACGTGAAGACAGAATCCACAGAGTTGTAGTTCGGGCAGGTTGCCGTCACCTTAACCATGATGGTGTCCACATCGGTGATGGACGGAGCATCGGTAGTTGATGTCCAGGTGTTACCGCCATCCGTGCTGTACTGGTAGGTTACGGTCGGAGCGGTGGTGCCGTAAGCAGCCGCTGCCGAGCTGGTGCCTGCCAGTTCAGTGCCGTCGTATGTCTTCGTGCGCTCCGTCGGAGGAGTGATGGTCAGGGCATCGCTCGGCGTAATTGCCTGGTAGCCATCCGTCACATTGAAGGTCACTGTCGTGAAGTTGTCGTTCGTGTTGGCGAACTGACTTGCAGCAAGGCCCATGAACGTGGTATCCACATCCGTTCTAGTTGCTGTAGAGTCTCCGCTGAACGTGAAATCGTCGACGGTGTACAGCTGGTTGCTGATGGCAACATCGTAGCCATGTACGCTGTGTGCGGTACCGTCATAGGTCGTAGTGTTGTTATGACCGGTGATGGTGACCACAACCACGTCAATAGGCGTGATCGTCTGGTAACCGTCCGTGACGTTGAAGGTCACCGTACCGAAGTTGCTGTTCGTGTTGGTGAACTGGTTCTCGGTTCCTGCGTCTGTACCCTTCAAATTCATATAGGTCGTACCCTCTACCATTCTGGCAGCTGTCGAGTCGCCACTGAAGGAGAAGTCGTTGATGGTGTACAGCGGAGTGCTGAATGTCGCATCATAGCCATGGACACTGTGCTCAGCACCGTCATAGGTCGTGGTGTTGCTATGACCGGTGATGGTAACGGTAACGTCGATCGGAGTAATCACCTGGTAACCGTCAGTAACGTTGAAGGTCACCGTACTGAAGTTCGTGTTCGTGTTGGTGAACTGGCCTGCAGCAAGACCCATATCGGTCTGGCCATCGGTGTCCGTACCCTCCACAACATTCGTTCTGGTGGCGCTGGCGGTTCCGCTGAACGTGAAGTCAACGGTCTCGCCTGTCACCTTGTACAGCGTGTTCTCCGTAGTGGCCGTGTAGCCCTCCACAGTATGAGCCGTACCGTCGTATGCGTTCGTAGCAGTGTTACCAACGATGGTCACTTCCGCCGTAATCGGGGTAATTACCTGATAACCGTCAGTAACATTGAAGGTCACCGTACTGAAGTTCGGATTAGCATTGGCGAACTGGCTGGCAGCAAGACCCATATCGGTCTTTCCGTCAGTGTCCGTACCCTCCACAACATTCGTTCTGGTGGCACTTGCTGTTCCGCTGAACGTGAAGTCAACGGTCTCGCCTGTCACCTTGTACAGCGTGCTCTCCGTAGTGGCCGTGTAGCCCTCCACAGTATGAGACTCACCGTCGTATGCGTTCGTCGCCGTATTACCAACGATGGTAACTGCCGCCGTAATCGGGGTAATTACCTGATAGCCGTCAGTAACATTGAAGGTAACAGTAGCAAAGTTCGGATTGGCATTGGCGAACTGGCCTGCAGCAAGACCCATGTCGGTCTTTCCGTCAGTGTCAGTACCCTCCACAACATTCGTTCTGGTGGCGCTGGCGGTTCCGCTGAACGTGAAGTCAACAGTCTCACCTGTCACCTTGTACAGCGTGCTCTCCGTAGTGGCCGTGTAGCCCTCCACAGTATGAGCCGTACCGTCGTATGCGTTCGTAGCAGTGTTACCAACGATGGAAACCGTCACGTCGATCGGAGTAATTATTTGGTAACCGTCCGTAACCTCGAAGGTCACTGTACCGAAGTTCGGATTGGCATTGGCGAACTGGCCGGAAGCGAGACCCATGTCGGTCTTTCCGTCCGTATCCTCGCCCTCCACAACATTCGTTCTGGTGGCGCTGGCGGTTCCGCTGAACGTGAAGTCAACAGTCTCGCCTGTCACCTTGTACAGCGTGCTCTCCGTAGTGGCCGTGTAGCCCTCCACAGTATGAGCCGTACCGTCGTATGCGTTCGTCGCCGTGTTACCAACGATGGCAACCGTCACGTCGATCGGAGTAATTATTTGGTAACCGTCAGTAACAGTGAAGGTGACAGTAGCAAAGTTCGGGTTATTGTTGACGAAGGATGCGCTGGTCAAGCCCATGTCGGTCTTTCCGTCCGTATCCTCGCCCTCCACTACATTCGTTCTGGTGGCGCTGGCAACCACGCCTGTAGCAAGACCGAAGTCATTTGCAGTGTATAAAGTGCTGCTGATAGCATCCACTGTATAACCCTCGACAGTGTGAGCCGTGCCGTCGTACGGCAGTGTGCTGTTGTTACCATGCAACGTAACCGTCACGTCGATCGGATTAATCTTCAACTCCCCATTCACCTTGCTAACATTATAGTAGCAGGTCACATCGGTCTCATCGCGCATCACTTTCACTGAGGAAACGGTGTTGGTCTGCGTGCCAGCTTCGGTAATACTACCCGTAACCACTGCAGTGACCACGTCACCGTTGATCAAAGCATGACCGTTAGCAGCATCAGCAGCAGCGACGTTGTAGCTTTCAGTGCCGAAAGCGATGTTGTAACCGGCATCGGTGTGAGCAGTTCCATCATAATCCCAGGTATGATCAACAGCCGTTACCGTTAAGGTCTGGGCTATTTGCTCAACAGTTTGGGTGGTGGAGACTTTACAACCCTTACTGTCAGTTACGGAGATGGAGTAGCTGCCATCAGCCAAGTTGCTGATGGTATATACGCCATTGCCGAGAGAACCTGTACTGCCGTTGGCATTCCATGTAACAGTATAGTTAGGTGTACCGGCAGCCAGATTCAAGGTGATGAAACCATCAGCCGTATTGAAACACTGGCTGTTGTAATCTGTAACCTCAACAGTAGGTTTCGGGAATACATTCACTGTGGTAGTGGATGTAGTCGTACAGTTATTGCCATCTTTGAAGGTTACCGTAACGGTCTTCTCCCCTACTGAGCTCCATTGAGCCTCAATAGCATCGGTTTCACCCGTAAAGGTTCCGTCTTGACCAACGGTCCATACATAATCGCTCATTCCACTCTGCGTGGAGAGGTTGAATGTGGTGTTGGCCTCGGAAGTGTCGATACATACGTCGCCACCTGTCAAGGTCGGAACCGTCAAGGCATTCACCGTGATGGTCTTGGATGCAGGTGTCGGGTTGGTACAACCGTTAGCATTCTTGTAGTTGACCGTGACGGTCTTGCTACCCGTAGTGGTCCAGGTCAAGGTAACCGTACTATCTGTTGACGTACCGCCAGAGACCACGGTTGCATCACCCGTATTCCACACATAGTCGGTCATACCCGGCTGAGTCTTCAGCGTCAACTCCGTATTGGTGGCGGAAGTGCTGATACAGATATTATCCGCACCCTCAATAGTCGGGATCGGGTTCGGATATACTGTCACGGCATGTTCTGTAGCGGTCGGATTGGTACAGCCAGCTGCATTGGTGTAGTTCACTGTAACAGTCTTGGCGCCGTCAGAAGTCCACTCTACCGTAATGGCATTCGTACCGGAACCGCTGATAATGTTACCGCCGTTTACAGACCAAATATAGCTGGTCATATTAGATTCGGTGCTCAGACTCAGCACATCGGTCGTGCTGGAGTTGCTGACACAGATAGCATGATCACCTGTTATAGTAGGAGTAGAGATGTCATTGACTGTGATAGTAGCAGAAATGCTGGCCGTACAGTTGTCACTATTCGTCATGGCAACGGTGACGGTTTTGGCACCTGCTTGAGTCCAATATGCGGTAAGACTAGAGGTGCCCTGGCCGGCAGAAATCGTACCGTCAGATTCAGCCAATGTCCATACGTATGAACTCATACCTGAATTGGTATTTAAGGTAATCGTATTATTAGTAGTAGAACCGTATACACAGACAGCGCTGTTGCTCAGTACCGGAACAGGGACAGCCTTCACTTGAACCACCTTGGTAGTGGTAGCGCGACAACCGTGTGCATCCGTATAGGTAACGGTAACGGTCTTGTTGCCGATGCTGCTCCACTGAGCCTCAACAGAGTTACCGGAACCAGTGTAGGTACCATCAGTTCCGACGGTCCAAGCGTAATCATTCTGATCAGCATCTGTTGTCAGCGTCAAGGTGTTATTAGTAGAAGATGTAGAGATACAAACGTTCTCGTTATTCAACGCCGGAGTAGGAACATTATAAACTGTGATGGTCTTCTTAGCGTGAGACTGACAACCGGTGGCACTGTTCGTAGCCACGAGGGACACTGTCTTCTCGCCTGCGGATGTCCATACCGCAGTAATGGCGTTGCTGTTAACCGGAGTCGAAGTGATAGAGCCGCCGTCTCCGAGTGTCCATGTATAGGTATAGTCAGTAGCATTTCCGTTTTCATCGGTAATGCCCAATTCATTCTTGATGAGAGAAGAGTTGACGCAGACATCGTCATTGGAAACGATGTTCGGCACAAGGGTGTCGTTCACCATAATGGTAGCGATGGTGCGGGTGCTGTCGCCGCAACCGGCTGCATCGTGAACAGTCACCTTATAGACGAAGGTGCCGGCATCGGCAGTGCTCGGAGTGTAAGTATCGGCATCAGCGCCCTCGATTGCGACGTCATTCTTCAACCATTGGTAAGTATAGGAACCGCTACCGGCATTGGCGGTCACAGCCAATGCTGCAACATTCTCCTCGCCCTTACAATAGGTAGCGTCCGGAGAGGTCTCCGCGAGGGTGAGCTGTCCGTAAACCGGAACTGTCACGGTAAAGGTGCTGCCCACACAGACGTTGCCGGTGGTCGGGGTGACGGTGTAAACAGCATCCTGGGAAGCACTCGTAGTATTGCTGAGTGTACCGTTGACGTTCGCTTGTGCGGTAGCAGCCGCACCACCTGTGATGTCCGTTACAGCAGGTGCATCCCAAGCATAGGTAGTGGTATAATTCTGGAAGTCTGGTGCATCAGGCGTAGCCGTAAAGGTAGCACCGCTGCAGATAGTAGGAACCTCAATATCAGAGATATTCTGTGCCGGATACGGACTGTCGAGGGTCACCTCGATGGTAGCGGAAGCGGAACAACCCTCCACCAATGAATAGGTAACCGGATCAAAGGATGCTGCCCAAACAGTCACAACATGTTCGCCTGCTGCCAGTCCAGTGTATTCTTTTGTAGTACCAATGCCGGGGATCTGCACATGCTCTGTTGCATTATCCAAAGCGATAAAGATATTGTTATTCGCTGACATACCATTCTGATAGGTGGCCGTAATGGTTGCATCGTTGCCCGTACAGCTCTCTTGAGTAGAGACTAACGTCACCGTCGGGGCGGGTTTCACCGTGATGGTGCCTGTCAAGGTCTGGGTACCGCAACCGGTTACGTCACCAGCACTCTGGTTGGAGGTGGCGGTGATGATGTACGGATAGGAGGTTCCGGCAGGCGCCGGAGTGGCAGTAGGAGTACCGCTGATAACACCCGTCTCGGCATCCAAGGTCACACCTTCCGGCAGACCTGTAGCCGTAAGCGTAGCATTGGAGAAGGTCAACACAATATCGTCAATCGGCTGACCGAAACACTTGGTCTGATTTGCAAGATCTGCATCCTCAAAATCAACGGCAGGATTCGGAAGAACAGTAATGGTAAATGAACATTCAACACCTTCGTATTCCTTGCATTCATCTTCAGTATAATAAGCTACTGTCGTTTCACCGATAGGATAATGATTTTCAGATGCGTTAAGGGCAACTTCTATATCAGTAAAGTTAGCCGTCGTATTCAGTTCAGGAACAGTGAAGTTCACACCCGGAATCACTGTTGCGTAGGTTTGTCCTGCATCGCAGCAGAAGACCATGTCGGTCGGGCAGTTCTCCCAAGCGAGTTCAACCGGCGAGGCAATGGTCACCGTAGTGGTAGCTTGACAACCGTGAGCATCTGAGGCCGTCACCGTATAGTCACCATACCAGATGCCGCCCTGGGCATTCGTGCCGGAGGTCGGGTTGGCAGGGACAGAAAGATCCGTAAACACACCTGCCAGATTTTGAGTGGCAGTGGTGTTGATACTGTACTGATACGGGGAAGTGCCCGTACCCGTTGTCACTTCAACTTTCACACTACCATCAGAACCATTAAAACAGGTCACATTATGGTGTTCGGAGGCCACCTCGGCAACCGTCAGTTTGGCGGGAACGGTAACATAAATGGTCGTGGTGGAAGAAATGCCGCAGCCGTTGGTGGCCGTCACGACCACAGGCAGATTCTGAACCGCATCCGTCTGCTTGATAGCCGTTCCGGCTGTCGTGTCCTGACTGTAGCTGATGGCTGAGTTGACACCGCTGCAGTTGGCCGTAGCGACCACCTCACCATCAGTCAGATTCGGGTAGGTGTAGTAACACCCGTTGGCATCTGAGGTGTGGTCGGCCATAACCGTATTATTCGCAGGCAGCGTCGTGAATGTCGGAGCCACACTGTCGTTCACATGGTAGGTATAGACCCATTGATGTTCATGATTCTGACAATCCTTATAGGTGTAGGTGTAGGTCACGTTGCCGGTACAACCCGTGAAGTTTTCAGGACTGATAACCAGACCTGTCGGGGTGAGGATATTATTACAAGCATCCTTCACCACAGGAAGGGTCGGGGCCGTAATGGCACTGTAGCAAGCCACCGTAGAGCCTTGGTTATCCGGCATGGTAAAGTCTACCGGTTTCACCGTCTCGGTATAAGTCCACGTATAGGCCGTACCGTTCACCGTGTAGTCATAAAGGTAGGTACGCGTACCGCAGTCCAGGGTAAAGTTATCTTGCGGATAACCTGTACGCAGGGTGAAGTCGATATGGGTGCCGCAAATGCTGAAGTTGGGCACAGGAATATCCGCTGCCGCAATCAGCTCGCTCTTACAATTTCTCGTCACCTCCACATTCTCCTCAGGAGTATAAGCGGCAGGATTGACGGTATAGACATAGTACCAATCGCTCACCGCGCCGTCACAGGTGGTATAGGTGTAATGGTAGGTCACCGTACCGCTACCGTTTGTGACAGTGCTGACCGGGTTTGGATTCTCTGTCGTGTTGTCCACGAGGACAGCAGGCACAGCGCGGTCGCAAGCATCGATCAGGGTTTGCGGAGTGGCCGGAGTTACGGCATCGCTCTCACAAACGACGGTGGCTGCACCCGGATCCGGCAAGGTCAAAGCGGGAGCTTGGATATGATAGGTGTATGTGTAATCCTTCGTGTTGCCATTACAATCACTGTAGGTATAGGTAAAGACCTGATCTCCGTTGCAAGGCACATTGAAAGTACTTACGTTAAAGTCAATATAATGATTATATTCGATTACCTGACCGCATGCATCCACAATGCTGGTCGGCATCTTGTGACGCAGCATATGAGGTGTCTTCACATCAGCAAAACAGTTAACCGTAGTATCCACTGATGTCGGCGGGGTAATCACAATACCGTCTTCTACCGTAACGGTTACATTACCGCTGGCGCTGTTCGTACAAACGCCATCCGTGTAAGAAACGATATAAGGATAGGTCGTGTTGCAATCATCAGAAGGAATATCCACCACCTGGGTCTCAGTATAGGTGCTGGAAGGATTATTATGGTATTCCACAATCGGAGTGCCGTTGTTGAAGGTCCAGGTCAAGGTGTCCTTATCCGCATAGACGTGAGCAATTACAGCGCTCAACTCCTGCGTGCCCACATTCGGGCAGACAGTGAAGTCTGCTGGAGTGATGGTCACCTGAGGACGTACCGTAGCATTTACAGTCATCACCAAAGCAGCATCGTAAGTACAAACGCCATTATGAGCCGTCACGTTGTAGGTCAAGGTGACGGGTTCTTGATTTGCCGTCACGTTCTCCAAGTTGGAACCGTTGATCGTGGTCTCGTTGCTTCCGGAAGCAGCCGTATTGCTTACACCATTCTCAATGCTCTGGGTAGGAGCATTCCAAGTGTAAGTGGTGGTACCCGGCGTGCTGGTCACGGGCTGTACGGCAAAACTACCGCCGGAACAGAGAGGCTTCGGAGTCGGAATACTCGTAATCTCCAAGTTGTTGTCCAAAGTAATTTCAAAATCTTCCTCAATAGAGCAATCGTTGTTATCCGTGATAGTCACCGTATAGGAGCCCACTTCGAGGGTGCTAATAGAATGAGGTGAAACAGAGGAAGCACTATTAGTATAGTCACCTGCACTATAAGTCAATTCACCCGCATATTGGAATGCGTAACCTGTCACGGATGATGGTGTACCACCTGTAACTACCACACTTACCGCACCGTTGTTGTTGGCACAGGTAGCAGGTGTAGTCGAAATCGTCACATCAAATGCATCGGGTTGCGTTATCACCACATCCTTTGTAGCCGTACACCCGTTTGCATCCTTGGCTGTCAGGTGGTGCGTACCAGCTGTCAGTCCAGAGAACGTATATTCACTTCCATACTGTCCAGCATCCACCGTATAGGTGAACGGAGCTGTACCACCGACAATGTGATCCACGTCAATCATCGCCTGACCATCATGGCCACCAGGACATGTAACATTTTGATGACCTAACGTATTCTCCACAATGGTGAAGGCATCAGGTACCGTCACGACGATGGTCGTGGTAGCCGTATGGTTACAGCCGTCGGTAATCGTTACGGTCACCGGCGTGGTCTCGGAAATGGTTGTACCGGCAGTCACAGACTGGGTGAGTGTATTTTGCAAAGTAGTCGCTAACGTACAGTTATCTTCAACAGTGTAGGTTATAGCTGTAGTCAGATCAGGCATAGTATAGGTACAACCCGTACCACCAGCGGTACTAGCTTGGATAGTTGTCACGCTAGGCGTTATCGTCGGGTTCTCCTCATCTTTCACGGTCACCGTGTTGGTGGTGCTGGCCTGACAGTTATGAGCTGTTTCCGTCACCTCTACACTCACCGTGTAGGTGGTCGCCGTGCAAGTGTTCGGAATACTCGATAATGTTTGCGTGTTAGTAGTGCCCTGTTCGGAAGCCGAAGCCGTCCAGCTCAGGGACTCGCAGCTCCAACTGTAGTTGAATGTCGGGTTGTCCGCGTCCTCCAAATCAGCCGTAGCCGTCAGGGTCGTGCTGCCGGCGTTCGGACAGAGATCTGCCACATCGGCAATCGTAACGGTAGGCAGTGTGTAGACATTCACGGTCTGGGTGGCCGTTGCAGAACAACCGTTGCCGTCGCGAGCAGTCACCGTGTATTCCGTAGTCGTAGTCGGGGTGGCTGTCACAGCTGCCGTATTGGTGGCGGAGAGTCCCGTGTTCGGGCTCCAGGTGAAGGTCATGCCCTCAGTGCCGTTGCCGGAAGTGGCGCTGGCTGTCAGCGTGGTATTGTCGCCCAAGCAGACGCCCTCGGCACCTGCCGTGATGGTGACAGCCACAGCATCAGGCTTCTTAACCGTGATGGTCACAGTAGCCTTCTTGCCGCAACCGTCCGTCACCGTCACGACCACATCCTTGGAGGTCTCTGTAGCGGTGAACTGGGTACCGGCTGCAACACTTTGCGTCACAGCCAAAGTCTGGGTGGTGCAATCGTCAGCCACCGTCACATAGTCGGAGGTGGTCAGGTTCGGCACCGTATATTTACAGTTACCAATGGAGGTGGCCGTCACAACATTGTTGTTAGCTGCCACAGCGGCGACTGTAGAGATGGTCGGAGTGGTCTCATCCTTCACGGTCATCGTCTTCGTGGCCGTGGCCTGACAGCCGTAATTGTCGGTAACCGTCAAGTTGATGGCGTAACTGTTGTCACATACCACAGGAACAGCGGCAGATACTTCGTTGGAAGTATTAGCTGTGGTGGTATTGGCCGGAGTCAGCACTACCCCACCCGTCCAAGCGTACGTATAGTTAGCGGTAGTCGGGGTGGTGATGTTGGCCGTGATGGCCTGCGTGCCGCTGGCCGGACAAACCGTCGGGATGGTAGCAATAGCAGCCACCGGATTCGGATGTACGGTAATGGTAATCTGTTTGGGTGCAGGATCACAAGTCGGATCCGTCTGGTTACTGACGGCTACAATATTATATGTATAGCCATCCTCATTAGCCGTGGCAATGCTACCCGTAATGGTGGCATTGAAGTCGTCGGTGCGAGTATAGGTCAAACCTTCAGCCAAACTCAGCGTCGCAGGCAATGTGCCGTTCACGCTGGTGAGCGTGATATCTTGGATATTGCCGCCGGCGCAGATTTCCTGCGTAAGCGGGGTCACCGTCAGCTGCACGGTCGGGTTCACCTTGATGGTACCGGTGATCGTGACAGGGTCACACTCCGGGTTGGTCTGGTTGGAGGCGGCTTTGATGGTGTATTCAAACGTACCCGTCTGGGTCGGAGTACCGGAAATGGTCTTC
Source organism: Bacteroidales bacterium (assembly GCA_024686335.1). Lineage (GTDB taxonomy): Bacteria > Bacteroidota > Bacteroidia > Bacteroidales > WCHB1-69 > F23-D06. The sequence continues at coordinate 122,759 of JAILCI010000040.1, forward strand.
GTCGAAGGGTCGAAGGTCACACCCGCGGGCAGCACACCTGCCGACTGGCTGATGGTCGCATTCTGGATATTGAAGACGATAGGCGTCAGGGCAGTGTTGGCACAGAGGTTCTGGTCCTTAGCACCGGAACCATCCGCCAATGTCAGCACCACATCCGGGTTGACCTTGATGGTAGATGTTGCCGTGTTTTGACAGCCGTTACCGTCAATACCGGTAACCGTCACTGTATATTCGCCAGCTGCAGCAGCCGCGAAGGTGGCGTTGGCATTGTTCACGGTCAGATACGTGGCAGGATCCCACGTGTAGGTCTGTGCGCCGTTGGCCATCAATGTGGCGGTGCCGGAAGCACAGATATTGGCGCTGTTCACCGTAACGGTCGGCAACGTATGGTTGCTGATCGTCACCGTGTTGGATTCTGCATAACAACCCTCACTGTCGCTTACTTTCACCTTGTAGGTTCCCGTCACAGAGGTAGTATAGCTGGTAGGTTCTGTAGGAGTGATGGTTGTCTCGCCCAACGTCCAAACGTATGTATAAGTATTGCCATTCTCCAGTGTGCCGCCGTTGGCAGTAGCCGTCAAAGCAGCGTTCTGCTGACCTTCCGGACAGATGGTGGCGTCATCGGCAGCCAGGGTCACCGTCGGCATCGGGTTGGCCGTCACCGTGGCACTGACACTGCCCTTACATCCATTGGCATCCGTCACAGTCACCGTATAGGTACCGGCAGCACCAACCGTGATAGTCTGATCTTCAGCATTGTTATAGTTCCATTTATATTGGGGGAATCCGCCTGTGGCGGCCAGTGTCGTCGTCTGCTGGCCTTGGCAGATGCTCAAGTTGGGGGAGGTAATCTCAGGAACCGGCAACGCATTCACCGTGATGGCAACATCGTCGGTAGCGGAACAACCGTTGCTGTTGGTACCAGTCACGGTTACAGTGTACTGACCAGCCGTTGCGGAACTGAAGTTGACGCTCGCACCTGTGGTGGCACTCAAGGTCACGCCCTCGGGAGCGGCCCATTCGTAAGTGGCGCCATTAGAAGCTGTCAACTGCAGCGTGCTGTTGGCACAAACTGTCGTAATCTCGTTGGTGATCTGGATGTTCGGAATGGTATCCAAACTCAGATGACCCATACCACTGTTCACACAACCATTATTATCGGTTACGGTCACGGTGTAGTCCTGAGCAATGGTCGGGTTAACGATTGTCAAAGTATCGTCTTTATTGTCATTATCCTGAACCTCAACTCCGGAGACTGTCCACACACAAGTATAAGGTTCAGCGGCCGTCACCGATGCGACAAGCTCTGCGGTACCCTGACCGTTACAAACCACGTCGTTGCTGACCGTCACCACCGGCAAGGCGTTCACCGACACCGTGGTGCTCAGGTTGACAGTACAACCATTGCCATCGGTAGCCGTAACATTATAGGTAGTATTAGCTGTCGGGGTTACGGATATGACGTTATCCGTTATATCGAAAGCCTCACTGGTAGAAGATGACCAATTATAAGTGACTGTGCCAGAAGCCTGGGACGGTGTCACAGTAATAGTAGTTGCATCAGCACCATAACAGATGGCGTATGGGTCGGTAATCTCTGCCGTGAAGTTGTTGGCCGGGATAATCACATTCACATCCTTGTTGGCCGTGTTGCCGCAAGCATCCTTCACCACCACGTTCACTACGATGGTCTGTGCAGAAGTAGTTTGCGTGTAGGAGGTTCCTGCCGGCACACTCTGGCTTACGAAGGTCACATTATTGCCCGTGTATCCGCATTCACTGTCTTGAGTAGCAGCCAGTACTGTAGCAGAGAGGTTCGGCATCTCATATTTACAACTACCTGCAGCTGTAGCAGTAACATCGGCAATAGTGCCAATCACCGGAGCAGCCTCGTCTTTCACCACCACGCTGATCGGTTCAGCCGTAGCAGTACAACCTTCTGCATCCACAATGTTCAAGTTCACCGTGTAGGTATTGTTACAACCCGTGCCGAAGGAGGCAGTTACCTGAGAGGTGGCGGCATTGTCAGTCTGAGCACTCAAGCTCAGACCTGTACTTGCACTCCAGTTGTAAGTGTACGGAGTAGCAGTAGTGGTGGTCACCTCAGCCGTAACGGTTGTGGAGCCGGCGCTCGGACAAAGCGGGTCAACGGCGTTGATCGCGACTACCGGCAGCGGATTTACCGTAATGGTGGATGTTGCCGTGCTGGTACAGTTGTGGTCATCGGTACCGGTGACCGTTACCGTGTAGCTACCGGCTTCGGCGCCACTGAAGGTGACGGAAGCACCCGTGGAGGCACTCAGGTAGGTAGATGGTGCCCAGCTATATAACGGAGAGCTCTGTTCTGCCATATTGGCCGTCAAGGTAGCGGTACCGTCTGCACAGATTTCAGCATTGTTTACTGTAACTTGTACAGGAGTATATATATATATTGTACCCGTAGTACTGTTCTGACAGCCGTTGCCATCGGTCACCTCAACCGTGTAGGAGGTCTCTGTGGAAGGAGCAGGCACGGTTAAGGTAGGACCTGTGGTGGGATTCGTCGCATCATCGTTCCACACATATTGCAATGTACCCGTACCATTTCCCACTGCGGAGAGCGTAGCAGTGCCCTGACCGGAACATACGGTGGTATTGGCAACGTTCACGGTAGGCAACTCGTTAACCACAATGTTCTGGGTCTTCACCACGTAACAGCCGTTGTCGCCCGTCACGGTGACGGTATAGACCGTAGAGGTGGTCGGCGAAACGGTGGTGGTATTGGTGCTGTTGGTCTCATGTGCCCAAGCGTATGTCGGTGTGCCCGTCACACCCTCGACGCTGGTCACCGAGATGGTAGAGGATGCACCCTTACAGATCGGGGTGTTGCCGCTGATAGTAGCCGCCAGCGTGTTGGCAGGGATGGTCACATTGACCGTCTGGGAAACCGTGTTGTGGCAGGCATCCTCCACGACAACCGTCACCGGAATAGTCTGCTCAACAGAAGATTGGTTATAGGAGGTACCCACTGGGACGCTCTGGCTCACAAAGGCGATATCGCCGTAGCTGCAGTTGTCGTTGGTGACGCGGCTCAAGACAGCCGGAATGTTCAGACTCGGCATCGTGTAGGTACAGTTGGCAGCCGCCGTTGCGGGGATAGGATCACCCGTTGCAAAGGTCGGAGCGGTGGCATCCTTCACCGTGATGGTGAACGGGGTGGCATTGGCGGAACAGCCGTTGCCGTCGGTCACCTTCAGGGCGATGGTATAATTGGTATTACAAACATCCGGCACATCGGTAACAGTCACTGTTGAGGATGTTGTCGTGATATCTTGTGTCTGATTGGTAAAGAGACCGCCGCCATTCCATTCGTATTTATAGTTCGGAGTAGCGGTAGAGGTCACAGTACCGGTAATGGTCTGGCTGGTAGCGCTCGGGCAAACCTCATCGGTAGCACTGATGACCGCTACAGGAATGTCGTTCACCGTGATGGTCTTGCTTGTGCGGGATACACAACCCGTAGTGCCATTAGTCACGGTAAGGTACACATGTTTCTCGCCCGTGGTAGACCAGGAGGCTGCAAAGTTACGAGTGGTAGCAGAACCGCTGACCGTTCCGTTCTCACCGTTACCCAGTGTCCACTGGTAACTGTATCCGGAAGGATCTGTTGCTGTTTCAACCAACTCGAGTGTAGTGTTGTCCAATGAGGTGCTGATACAGATGTCGTCCTCACCGCTGATAACCGGCACGATGGTGTCGTTGACGGTAAGAGTATAGGTGCCTGTGGAGGGCATCCAGTCGCCGCAGGTAGCGTTCTTCACTTTACGGATAAAGGTATAAGTAGCTGTACCAGAGATGTTCTGGGCATAAGAAGTCGCTGGAGTGTAGGTGGATTCACTGTTCGTTCCAGCTGCATCCGAGTAATTATTTCCATTATCAGTACTAACCTGCCATAAATATTGGAACTCGCCTTGACCGCCGCTAGGCAGGGTGCCAGCGCCAATAGCAGACGGAGTAGCACCTTCACAGATGGTTTCGCTGCCACTAATAGCGCCAGCGTTGAGTTCCGGATAGACGGTCAGCACCCAGCTGCCCGTGCTCTGCTCGAACTCGGTGTTACAGGTGCCGTCCTTCGCCTTGCGGGTGAAGGTATGCGTGCCGGCAACACTAGTGTAGTCACTGTTCGGAGTATATGTTGCACTATTGGTATTATTGATAGCTTCATCATTGTGATACCACTGATAGGTTATGTTGCTGTCACCACCAAAAGCGGATGTTGCATTGCCAATCTCTGTAAAACCATCCGTTGCGCCAAAACAGATGCTCTGGCCCGTAGTGGCAATAGCACCAGCGGTGAACTGCGGACGGACATTGACCGTACAGGTAGCCGTTGTAGAGCAAGTGGCATCTGCCAAATCGCTAACCGTGACGGTATATTCAGTCGTAACCGTAGGAGCGACATTGACCGTAGCCTGGCTACCGGCTTCGCTACTCCACACATAGGTATAATTACCACTACCGCCCTGTGCCGTAACCGAGATGTTTTTATTTCCGCCATAGCAGATAATCTTGTCGGCAGCAGTAGCCGTCAACGCGTCAATATTGTTCACTGTGACAGCGAGATTAGCCGTACAGCCATTAGCATCGGTGGCAACAACTGTGTAATTACCTGCGGAGAGACCGCTGAAGGTAAGATTAGTTGCTGTTACATTATTAATATTATAGGTATAGGGTGACGTGCCGCCAGTGGCAGCTGCAATCGTCACAGTGCCGTTGTTACCGTCATGACAGGTCACGGCTGTAGAGCTGTAGGTTGACAAAGCCAAGGTCTCCGGCAATGTAACCGTCACCGTCTTTGTGGATGAATTATTGCAGAGGTCTTTTACCGTTACCGTAATGGTGCGGTTATCTGTGGTAACCACCGTATTGGCAGCAGGTGATTGGGTGATGCTCAGCAAGTTCGTTGCCGTACAGTTGTCTTGGGCCACCACCTGACTTACCACATCGGGGATGAGATAGGTACAGCTGGGCGTCACGCCTTCACCGTTGTTCGGCAAAGCCACCACGGTAGCAGGACAGCTCTGGATAGTCGGAGCCGTTTCATCTTTAGAGGTGATGCTGGTTGTAGCCGTATTAGAGGTACAACTTCCATCAGTTATTGTAGCACTTACCGCATAGGTGTGACAAATGCCGTCAGATGCTATGTTGAGTGTGGGACCTTCTGCAGATTGGGTCTCACCGCCATCAATGGTGTAACTCCAAGCATAGGTCGGCAAGGTTAATGTAACGCCACCCGCAACGGAAGCCGTAAAGGTGTAGTTCTGGCCGGAAGCCAGCGGACAGGTGTTGTTTACAATGTCATGGGTAATCTGCGCTTGCAGAATCGTTTGGGTCGTATTCAACGTTACCGCATAGTTAGCGGTGCGGTTGTTAGTGCCCTCCATAATAGCCAGATCCGCAGGAGTGGCCGTATTGGAGGAAGAGGATGAACTATAGGTGTAAACACCGCCCGTAGCCTGGTTGGTCGTTACAGTACCAGCGGAAATCGTATGGTTGGTCACCAATTCACCTTCCGTCACAGTGGCGCCATTCAAGTTGCTGACCATCTGGTTGCCTGTCCATGCAGCGCACTCTGTCGACGTGAGCGTGATAGGACGCGGGGTTACCGTCATGGTGAACTGGCAGGTGTTTTCGCTATATTGCGTGTGAGTAGCTTTCACCGTCACTTGGATAGTGCCGGCATCGGTAATGGTCGGCCTAGTTGAACTGAAGTTTTCGCCATCTGTACTATATGATAAGGTATAACCTGTAATAGCATTGTTATCGGCATCCCTTACGGTAATTTCATTCGTTGTGAACTCAAGTGCGCTGCCGTCATATACCTTGGTCTTGTCGCCCGGACAGTGGACGGTCATCACGTTCTGTGCCACCGTAAGGGTGCAGGTCTCGGTCTTGCTCAAGCAATCGCCGAGGTTACCCGTCTTGGAGATAGTTGCAGTCACAATAACTTGGCCTACATTATCGCCGTGAACCGTTACGGAGGCATCTGTAGAACCAGGTGTAGTTGTAAAGGATGCATTGGTATTGCTCAAGCTCCATGCAATAGTCTCGCCCGTCACAAGCGGACGAACGCTGAGGGTTCCGTTGGTGTTGTACTGGATAGTGCCGGGGCAGTTGAGTGCCACATCGGCGGGAGCGGTGTTCACGGTCACGTTTACCTGGGCGGAGGCGGTACAGCCATTCGCGTCCTGTGCGTTCACCGTGAAGGTGTTGGTGCTCTGCGGAGTGTATGAAAAGCTATTGTTAGCTGCAGCATACGTGTCATGACCTGAGATTCCCGGCCATTGGTATGTGACATCCCCTACTCCATTGGTAGCAGTAGCAGAGAAAGCAACACTTGTGCCTTCACAAACAACCGTAGAAGTAGGAGTAGCCTCCAAGGTCATCTTGGCAGGAACGGTAATGGTAACCGTCTCAGAAGAAGAAAGGCCACAAGCATTGGTAGCCGTGATAACCACATCATGTGAGGTTGCTGTCGTCCCTTGTGCTATAGAAGTACCGGCAACAGGACTTTGACTCAATGTATAGTTGGAGCAAGTCTCAGTAACTGACACCACGCCATCTGCCATATAATTGGGAACAACATAGGTACAGTTATCGTTGGCAATCGCAGACAATGTAGAGATTGTTCCTATTACAGGAGCCGTTGCATCATTCACTGTCAGCGTCACTGCTTCAGCAGTAGCGGTACATCCATGATTATCCACGATGGAAACACCGACGCTGTAGCTTTGTCCGCACTGTGTAGGCAAGGTGAAGGTAGCGGTGTTATCTTGCGTAGCATTGGGGGTAAGGTTTCCACTCCATGTGTATATGTAAGAGTTAGCTCCACTAGCCGTAGCATCAAGTGTTATATCACCAGTGTTAGGGCAATACGGATTCTGCAATTGAGTAGTGATGCTTACTGTCGGAGTTTCATGAACAGTAAGGGTATAGGTCTCAGCAGTATAGATACCGGTGGTATTACATGTCTCGTCTTTCGCCAGACGTTTAAAGATATAGGTACCGGCGGTATTGGTATAGGCTGATGTAGGAGTATAGTTGAGCTGGTCATTGGTGCCATCCGCTGCAACGAATGCACCGTTTTCACCGGTATTCACCTGCCACTGGTAGGTAATGGTACCGTTACCGCCAGCGGCTTGCACACTGTTGAGGATAGCAGATGCCGTAGCGCCTTTACAGATCTCCTGACCGGCATTGTTAATGCTACCGGGTGTCATCTGCGGATATACGGTCAGCACCCAGCTGCCCGTACTCTGCACAAAGTCGGTGTTACAGAGGCCGTCATGTGCCTTGCGGGTGAAGGTGTGGGTACCGGCGGTGGTAGTATAGTTGGCAGCATCAGGTGTAAATGTAGCATCTGTTGCGTCCTCAATTTCCACATCGTTATGATACCATTGATAGGTAATGTTTTCGTCACCACCAGAAGCATCAGTAGTGCTACCTATTGCTGTAAGAGAGGTTGCACCGTAGCAGACAGATTGACCCGTAGTAGCGATAGCGCCGGCGGTGAACTGCGGACGGACGGTAACCGTGCAAGTCTTCACAATAGGTTCGGTAGTACAATTACCAACAGTAGCGGTAACAGATACCGTATAAACATGCTCACCCGCCGTGAGGTTGCTCGGCGTAGTATAGTTTGCAGCAGTACCTACAGTATTGTCTTCAGCATCTTTCCAAACGAAAGTCAAATCTCCATTGACATCAGAGGTGACTGTCTCAAACGTATGAGTTGTACCATAACAGATGGTCTCCGAAGCAATGTCTGCAACTGAGACTTGCGGGTCATTGACAGTGACAGTGACAGTTGCCGTATCCGTAGCTGTACAAGCATCGTCACCCGTGCCTACAGTAGCCGTGGCCACAACCGTATATGTACCAGCTTCTGTAACATCACTAAGGGTAGAGCCTGTGGATAGAGGTGTCCCCGTGGTAGCATCACCGCTATACCACTGATAGGTTACCTCACCCGTGAAACTCTGGGTGGTAACAGTGAGATCCGTTGAACTGCCAGCGCAAATGGTCTGGTTTGTCATATCATTCAACTCAACAGCAGGAGCATAGATGGTGATGGTTCCTGTGGCTGACTGCTGAGGACAACCATACTGACTGAAAGCCATAACGGTATAGTTATAGACACCAGACACCGTAGGCGTACCACTGATGATGCCATTACTCAAGCTAACGCCTGTGGGCAGACCATTAGCAATCATATTGTTGGAAGGAACATTGGTCTCAATATTAATATCTTCAATAGCATTTTTGAAACATACAATCTGGGTGGCCTTCTCGCCAAGATTTAATGTGACTTGAGGGTTGATCGTGATTTTAACAGAATCTCTACTTACACATCCCTTCGCATCTGTCACGGTCACATGATAGGTTGTGGTTCCCGTAGGAGTAACCATAACAATTGCAGAGGTAGAAGAGGACGGATCATCCCAAACATATTCATAACTTCCATTGCCACCATTGGCAGAGACAAAGATAGTAGTAGTGTTACCTGCACAAATGGCAGCATCTGGTGTCACCTGAGTAGTGAGATTTAACGACGGTTCATTAACCGTAACCGTAGCCGTAGTTGTACAACCATTTGCGTCTTTAACATTTACTTGATATTGGTTAGCAGACAAACCACTAAAAGTACCATTAGGAGAATACGCACTTTCCTCTTGAGTACTCAACTTATATTGATAGTTCGGAGTACCATTAACACCTGTAATGGTAAAACTACCTGTATTATTACCCTTACAATCCACGTCTGTCTCATCAGAAATAGTAGCATACAACAAGGAAGGCTCTGCAACAGTCACCATCTGGGTAGCCGTACAGCCATTGGCATCCTTGACGATAATCATATGGTTTCCGCCATCCACGTCAGTAAAGTTCAATTCATTCTTATAGGCACCGGCATCCAAACGATATTGATAGTTCGGAGTACCGCCTGTCGTATTTCCATTTGCAGTAATTGTCGCATTATCGTCCCCATAACACAACAAATCCGTATGATTGGGAAGCGGTAATGTCAGAGCCTCGGGCACCGTAACATTAATGGTAGTGGAGGCTGTCTGGCCGCATGCATCTGTTACTGTCACCGTCACTGGTGTAGTCTCGGTAATAAGAGTGTTAACGGCAGGAGATTGTGTCACCACAAGATCTGTCGTTGCTGTACAAGTATAAGGATCGGCAACCGTCACATAGGTGGTTCCAGTAAGGTCAGGGATTTTGTAGCCGCAAGAACCGGTAGTAGTGGCTGCCACACCAGCATCGGCCAGCGTTGTTTTGGTAATAGTGGGCGCATCACTTTCGTGCTGCACCACGTATGTATAAGTCCAATCGCGGTAGTTGTCTTCACAACTATCTACCGAATAACGATAGGTATAAGTAAACGTACCGTTACATTTGAGTTCATCTGCAGAAGGGGAGGAAATCAAAGTTCGCGTGGTGGGCATGTTACAACCAGCCGTCACATCTGATGGCACTTCTGTAGGATCAGGAGTCTTCACATCAGTGATACAATTCACCACCTTAGGAGTAGTTTGTGCCGTAATGCTCCAGTCGTCAATCTCCACCGTGACATGCTTGCCTATTTCAGCCACACAACCGATGGCATCGGTGTAAGAAATTGTATAATCATATTCTGCCGCGCAAGTGCCAGACGGGATAGGCACTTCATACGTGGTAGTAGTGGTACCTGTAGCAACCGTATCTGTTTTCACCACCTCATTGCCTAACTTCCATTCCACGGTATTGCCAGAGGTGGAGTTTGAAATATTCACCAAGACTGTTCTGTCCGTGGTAGAAGCATTCGGACAAAGTATATCGTCTGTCTGGCTTAGTATTACGGGGTTAGCACCCTGACTGACCTCAACATTTACGGTGATCGGATCACCTATACAGTAGAAGCCTTTGGTAGGTGTTACAGAATAGGTAACAGTGATAGTATGATCAGTAGAGTTTGTGATCGTACCATGTACATTAGGTTCTGAATAACCTGCCTCGCCGCCCGTAAAGGCATCATCTGAAGTGGGCTCACTCCAACTATAGCGCGTACCTGACGGTATTGAATCAACAGCCGTCATCTGAACAGTGAAGGGATATCCGCTGCAGACATTTTGTTTCGTAATAGGACTAACAAAATTAAACGGATTAGAACGTGCATTGATAGTAGTTGACTCTGACACATGACATCCATTAGCATCTGTAACCGTTACATTATAACCTTGTGGGGTGAAATTAGAAAGTATGGTATAACTTGTCTGGCTGATGTCGGTAGACGATATTGTTGATGTCGGGGCGGCATCATTATCGCCCCGCCAAGAAATAGTATATGGCTGAGTACCACCAGTATACACCACATCAATAGAACCATCCTGACTGTCGCAGTTCGGATCATGAGCTGTTAATGTAATAATCCTTAATTCATCCGGTTCCTTTACCGTAATCGTATCACTTTTTATACACCCTTCGCCATCTGAAGTATGAAACGCATCCTTCACCGTTACCGTATAGGTACCAGCAAGCAGCCCATCAAAAACCGCAGAAGTAGTACTACTAGCTGTGACAGGGTCTTTTGGCGTAAGACCATCACTAATGAGATATACCGTATAGCTGCCATCTGAACCGACTGTACCACCAGTAATATTGCTTACTGTTATCTTACCAGTATTTTCACCATTACATTTCACTGGGTCCTGTTTCAAATCAAAATCAATATTTTGTTCCCATTGGGCATAGAGGGTTGTTTGGTCATCTGCATTTTGGAATTGTGTGGTGCCCATTATGGTATTACCATCATCATCTTTCCATCCACGGAAAGTGTAGTTTTCGCGTGAGACCTCGTCTGAAAAATCCCAACGAGGATTAGACCCATAGGTTGTATTATATTTCAAATGAAATGTATCAGAAGCAGATAAACTTGCGCCATTACCATTGGGATCCAAACGGACATAATAGGTTTTGGGCTCCCATTTCGCATATATATTACAATCACCTGCTTGCCAAGTACCTGTCAAATCAACTTGAGTTCCAGTCAATGATTCATTCCAATACCATCCCTCTATTTCATACCCATCCTTAGTAATACCATTGGACGAACTGAGATTGCAACTGGCCAAGTTAACATTCATCTGTTGATCATAAACTACTGTAAATTGATAATCATCACCAATTTGTGTAAGGCAATCTCCAATTAAAGAACCTCCATTGGTGTGCACTGTACACACATATTCATTGGCTTTCCATTTAGCATAAAGTTTAAAATTAGTGGTTTGCTTACAATTACTAGAATCATTGACCGATTTAGTACATGCAGCGTCAAAAAACCAACCTACAAATGTATAACCATTACGTGATGGATTTGTGGAAGGAATGATACTTGAATAAAGATTATAATAGGGTAGCGTTGTTGTGCTTGTGGAACCTCCCGTATAATTTTCATTAAATGTGACTGTCAGGGTAAGTGTCGTATAAGTAATCCACACTGCACCATTGGCACCGGAACCGCCGGTATTAGAGCCTCCGCCTAGGCCCTCCCAACAATTTCTCACCGCGCCTCCTCCACCTCCGCCAGGTGCATTTCCGCCTCTACCATCATGAGTATCAGTACCGTCATAACCTTCACCTCCAGTTCCTCCACCGCCACCGGCAGCTCCTCCTGTACCTGAATATGCATCACCTCCCCAACCTGCTCCCCAGGCGGATTCCGTTGCAGCTCCTCCACCTGGAGAACCTGATTCACCATTACCAGACACCACAGTTCCTCCTAATCCACCTTCTGCACTGTTTGTTCCGTTACAACTATTACCCTTCTTTCCTCCACCAGCTTCAACCTCAATTGAATAGGATGAACTAGAAAAAACAATTCTAGAATTACCACCATCATTGGATCCACCACCACCCGAACCTACTTCATATGTGATAGTTCTACTATTTGACAATGTAAATGGAGTTTCACTTTTAACATAAGCACCGCCGCCACCGCCAGCACCAGCGCCATGTTTGTTGGCACCATTATAAGCATTACCACCGCCACCGCCGCCGCCCCAGGCTTCAATTTTGACAACCTGGTATGCGCCTACGGGAGCAGTCCAAGTACCCGAACCTGAAGTATACTTCACAGGATCCTGTTGCACTGGTGTTTGTCCCCACGCGTCTCCCATGCCGACCATAAGGGCGAGGCAGAGAGTGAAGAGAATTTGAGAGAATGAAAGGATAGGCTTTTTACGTTGAGCGGGGTTGTAGTCCGCAGTCGTCATCGTAGCCTTCGTTCCGTCAAAATTGTAATTGTTGTTCATATTGATAATTTTTATTTTTTCCAAATCCATTGGCACGCTGCCTATATAAAAATATAATATGTATACGCACGCGCGCAAAAAACGTTGCAAAAGTACAATTTTAAACAATACGATGTTAACATTTCAGCAGAAAAATTTGCAAATATAACGGACTGATTGACAAAGGGTTGGGAAAGTGAGGGATTTTTGGACCAAAAAGGACGGACTCGCTGCGCTCGTAGGTTTGCGCCCGGAGTTCCCGCAGATTTAGGATTTTTTTGTTCGCTGCGCTCACTGTTTTGTGCCCGCAGATTACGCAGATCTCGCAGATGAACGCAGATTTTTGTTCTCGCTGCGCGAGGAGATTACGCAGAGTTTTTTGTTCGCTGCGCTCACGGTTTGCTCCCGCAGATTACGCAGATTACGCAGATGAACGCAGAGTTTTGTTCTCGCTGCGCGAGGAGATTACGCAGAGTTTTTTTGTTCGCTGCGCTCACGGGTTTGTGCCCGCAGATGGACACAACTCGCTTCACAGTCAGCGACAGTGAGGAGCCGCCGCGTGCTGAAGGCACGCCATCCTAGTAACCCCGCACTCGCAGTGTGGGGTGGTCTCGCGCAATCCGGGGCGGGTCAGCGACAGTGAGGACACGCCGCGTGCTGAAGGCACGCCATCCTATTAGCCCCGCACTCGCAGTGTGGGGTTGTCCCGCACAATACGGGGGCGGGTCAGAGACAGTGAGGACACGCCGCGTGCTGAAGGCACGCCATCCTAGTAACCCCGCACTCGCAGTGTGGGGTGGACTCGCGCAATCCGGGGGCGGGTCAGAGACAGTGAGGAGTCGCCGCGTGCTGAAGGCACGCAACTACTTGTCTACCAGAAAATACCGCTCATCAATCGCAATCCCGTTATCGACCAGAAAGGCCCTGTACTCCTCAGCAAAGGAGAGTCGCCGATGATGCTCCTTCTGCCTCATGATATAGCCCACAACCATATCCTTGTCACGGACACTGTAACTGAAGCCAGCATACTCATGACCCCAGCCGCGGAAATCAGGGAAATTCGGGTTCATCTTCAGCCACTTGCTGCTGTCGGTCTTCACCCGCTGAACGAAAGAGGAAAGAGGCAACGTGGGTGGCAAAGAGACGAAGATGTGGACATGATCCGGCATCCCGCCGATGCGGTAGGTCTGACACCGGAGATTCTTTGCGATGCCGTAGATGTAAGCGTAGAGCTCCCGCTCGTGCGCCTCGGGGATGGTCTTACCGCTACGGTATGTGCGGAAAACGATGTGGTAGTAGGAGGTAGTGTAGCTCATGAGTAGTTGATAGTTGATAGTTGATAGTGGTCGGTAATCAGTCTGGGGAGCTTCGGTGGTCAGGGAGACCGTGCGGCAGCCTGTCACCCCACACTGCGCTGCGCGGGAGACTCCTCCGTCGGGCTCCACACTGCACGCAGGGTGTCACGGACGGCAGCCTGCCACCCCACACTGCGAGACTACGTCTCTGGTGAGGGGTTACTAGGATGGCGTGCCTTCTGCACGCAGGGTGTCACGGACGGCAGCCTGTCACCCCACACTGCGAGACTACGTCTCTGGTGAGGGGTTACTAGGATGGCGTGCCTTCTGCACGCGGTTCGGAGGCAAAAATACAAAATTGAGGAGAGATCGTCAAGTGTTTTGAGGTGTTTTTTTGTTATTATGTGTCAGCAATATACAATTCGTTATTTATCTTTTTAGGAGTTATTTATTAAATTTATGTAATGAAATTGGATAAAATGGGATAATAGTATGGACTTTTAGGGAAATTTCGGGAGGGTTTTGGGATGAGATTTTTGAGAAATTTTAAGGAAATTTTGGGTGAATTTTGGGTGAATTTGGGGTGGGTTTTGGGGTGGGTTTTGGGGGTTGGAGGGCGGGCGGGAAAGGGCCGTTTGGGGCGAAGAGGGATGGGGATATTTTGTTAATAACTTATTATATTTTTAAACAATCAATTGTTGATAAAAAATATATCTTTGCAGTTTGTATCTATGGGTGGCGGGGGTCCGCCGTTAACAATCGTAAGTATTTGGTATCCAATGCACAGCATTAGAAAAAAAGACAAGTTTTTAACATTCCGCATCGCCGCGATGGCGGTGCTTATACTGCAGTTTTTCAACGTTGGTGCACAGTCGTATCACGACTGCACACCAGACGGCCATCCCATCTACACCTACTGGGGTTTTCCCCAGACCGTCTGCGCCGGCCAGCAGATCAACTTCTCCGTCGGCTACGACGAGACCGTCAACACGATGGTGCTCGCACCCTTCACCCCGAAAGTGGATTCCGCCCAGCGCATGTTCATCCCCGACGGTATAGCCTGCGGCGACGAGAACAGCTGTGTCTACCGCTCCCCTATCACCTTTACAGGTTACACTGGCACCATCTCCAGCGCAGACGACATCAGATACGTATTGCTGAATCTAGAGCACTCTAATGCTGGCGACCTCTATATCGGTCTCGAGTGCCCGACAGGACAGATGGCCTCCATCATGAAAGCAGGCAATAACATCACAAACAGTTGTGTATCAGCACTCTCATGGAATGTTCCACAAGGTTGGTCCGTCAACGGTTCAAAATTTACCGACTTCGGTTTGGCAAACAGCACCACGAATGTTTATGATTGCGATTCCTTACAGAATCCTCCAGGTACAGGCTGGGACTATTGCTGGTCTAGCAACAGCACCTTGACCAACAATGGATACATCTACCCTGCCGCCAACATAACCAGCGGCAAATACAATCCCTCTGTCATCACCGCTGACATTCCTTCTCCTCTTTATCAACCCGAAGACGATTTCTCCACCCTAATAGGCTGCCCTATCAATGGCACATGGAACATTGTCATCGTCGATGTCAGAAGTAACAACAATTACAACGGTTACCTTTTCGACTGGGAGATAGTTTTTGACGAGGATGTGTTGACGACGGGAGGCGGCACCATCGACAGTGCGTCGGTGGTGGTGCCGGGGTCTGGCGGCACGCTGGACAACACCTACTTCGCCTACAACGGCAGCGACACGACCTTCATCTTCACGGCGCCGTCGGGCATCACCTCCGACATGACCATCACGGACACCCTGCGCGTCTTCGACCCCGCGACGGGGTGCTGGTATGATACGGTGTTTAGTGTGACGGTGCTGGCAACAGGCGATTCTGTCATAAACGCCACCATCTGCCATGCCGACCTCCCCTACTCTGTTCCGGGACCTGGCACTGCCTTCGCAGGACAAAGATTCACCGAGACTGGCCAACACACTGTCACTTTCCCTAACGGGGCCGCTAACGGTTGCGACAGCACCGTGACCTTAAACTTGATTGTCCTTGAAGAACCGGACATAGACATCACAACCAACCCCAGCAATGCCGTCATATGTGAAGGCGACACCATTACGCTGACAGCAACAACCGACTGCGAAAGCGAGACCTTACTATACGAGGACTTCTCAGAACTAGTAGATTTTTGTGACACTTGCGATGACATTTCAAATTATAACCCCCATGGACCAACCGACCCAGGAAGTGGCGTATTAGAACTTTCTGCATTCCCCTCGATTCTGACAGACTTTCCGACACGCCAATATGCCTACCCCGCTGGTGATGCCATAAAATTAGGCAAAGGAATGGTAAGTGAAACAGATGCCTATGTCGGATATATAACTTCCAGACCTCTAAATCTATCATCACCCTTTATAGTCACATTAAGTACGAAAGGTTGGGGAACAAGAAGAGGCAAAGTGGTAGTTTCCATCGACAATGGTGTAAACGAGCAATCTTTCATCACCTCGAACGACGATTGGCCTGGCACATACACTTCCAAAACACTCTATTTTCCTGCTGCCACCAACCAGTCCACCATTACGATACACACAGACACCATCCTTCCTTCATCAGGGACAGTTATTCAAGAAGGATACCGCTTTTTCATTGACGACATTCAGATTAGCAGACAATGTCATTACCTATGGAATACAGGGGATACAACATTAACAATATCTGGCACTCCTGCAAATACCACCACCTATACAATTACGATTACAAGCGATTATGGGTGTTTCTCCACTGCCAGTCAAGAGATAACCGTACATCATCCCAACAATACTGCCCAAACAGTTGAGGAATGCGGCAGCTACACCTGGAATGGACATACTTACACCGAATCGGGCACCTATTACTATCAGCATACAGATGCAAACGGGTGCGAGCAAGTGGACACCTTGTATTTAACCATAAAAGACATACCTGACGTTCAAATTACAGGAAACACCAATATTTTTGAAGGACAGAGCACCACATTGACAGCCACCGCTGCCGGAGCTGAATCATACGAATGGTCGACCGGCAACAACACAAATGTTTTAAATACGGGTGCATTGTCTGCCAACACGACGTACACCGTTACAGCCACTGCAGAAAATGGATGTACCGGCACAGCAACTGTCACGGTCAATGTCACACCATGCGGGAGCTGGCAACTGGTGACGGATGCCAGTCAGTTATCTGTTGGAGACCAAATCGTCATTACAAATGCGGATGCAAACTTGGCCTTAAGCACAACACAAAGAACAAAAAACCGTGCTTCAGTAGCCATCACTCCCGATAGCAACAATATTACCATCAACGGCAATGTCCAGGTCATCACTTTGGAGCAAGGCACTGTTAATAATACTTTCGCATTTAATGTAGGTTCAGGGTACCTTTATGCCGCCAGCAGTTCAAACAACTATCTTATGACACAAGTAAACAACAATGCCAATGGGTCATGGGATATAGATATAGCGACAGATGGGAATGCTACTATTATTGCTCAAGGTGATAATAGTCGAAACTGGCTTCGTTACCATATTCCTGGAGGAGGGACTGATTCCGTACACCTCTTTTCTTGTTATTCCTCTGGCCAGGGAGATGTGCACATCTATAAACTCTTCAATTTCCATAGTGACACAACTGCCATCGCCTGTGGTTCTTTCACATGGCACGATTCAACCTATACGTCTTCTGGCGACTACAATTACAACACGACCTCATCGGTATCCGGTTGTGACAGCACTGTAACCTTGCACTTGACCATTAAACCAGCCCCGACTATTCAAATCAGCACACTACCAGACCTGTCAATGGTATGCACTGGCGATAGTATTGTGCTGACCGCCGCCACAGATTGTGGAGGGACAGAAGTATTATTAGAGGAAGGATTTGACGGGTTAGCAGGGAATAGTTTATCTACAAGTGGCTCAAATACAGAGATAAACATCTCTGATTTGCCTAACTTTACAGAATCCTCTCGAGTTTACAAAGCAGGAGATGCCATACGTATTGGTTCTTCTAGTAACATAGGATCAATTAAGACTATCAACTTACCTCTGGAAAACGATTTCACAGTCAGCATTTTTGCTAAAAAATGGGTAAATGCTACAAAAAACACCATTCTTTCAATATCTGCAGGTTCACAATCCCATAACATAACTATAACAACAACTGATTATTCTGAACAACAAATTCATTTTAATAGTGAGACATCTAATACACCTATCTTAATTAGCACAACTACCGGAACTGGCATAGAAAAAAGAGGTTTTATTGACAGCATTTCCGTTTCAAAAAATGCTCCCTGCGACTATTCCTGGTACACATCATCAGGGGAAATCTCCTCAGACTTATCGACGACAGTGACGCCCTCCAGCACCGGTTGGTACTATTTCAGTGTCACGTCGAGTGAAGGGTGTATAGGAAGGGACAGTGTGTTGGTAGTGGTGAATGAGGCGACGGCGGGAAACACCACGGTGGTGGCATGCGACTCATATACATGGTATGGGGAGACACACAGCACGAGCGGCGACTACGTACACACTTTTGAAAACGGGAATGCGGCGGGCTGCGACAGTGTGGTGACGCTGCACCTTACCATCAACCACGGCACCCACAACGTGGAGACGCAGGATGTGTGCGAGAGCTACGAGTGGCACGGCTCCACCTACACGGTCAGCGGCGAGTACACGTATGCCTACACCAACGGCGACGGCTGCCCCAGCGTCGACACCCTGAAGCTCACC
>JAILCI010000005.1 GCA_024686335.1 Bacteroidales bacterium
GCCTTCCAGGAGGGCGAAGTCCTCGTAGGAGGTGCGGTTGGAGGGCAGTGTCGGGAACTGCGCCACGTTGTCCTTGAGGGCGATGTAGACGTTTTTCACGCCGGACATGTTGTTGCCGCAGTTGGCGCCTTTGTTAAGGTCGTCGGTTCGAATCCGACCTGCCGCCCAAAATTTGAAAATCAACGATTTTCCCTGTAGAGACGGTGCATGCACCGTCTCTAATTGTATATGCATGTACCGTCTCTAATTGTTTATAGATATATTCATAAAAAATAGTTTTTATAAATTTAATTATTTATAAAAATAATATTATCTTTGCAGTAAAATAATCTGTAAACAAAATATGTCCGACGAAAGATTTCGAAATCGATATCGCATCCCCTCTGCCAGGGCCGAATGGCATGATTATGATGAAGGTGTCTATTTTATAACAATATGCACGGAAGGGCGGGAACATTTTTTCGGGGAGATAATGAATCACGAAATGCACCTGTCACAAATAGGTGAATATGCCGATGAATGTTTGAAAAATGTGCCAATACACAACCCTTATGCGACAATTCCTACGTATGTCATTATGCCTGATCATATTCATTTGATTGTGATAATTGATGGAACAAGGCCGACGGTGACGGTAGAGACCGACGGGACGGTGACGGTAGAGACGGTGCATGCACCGTCTCTACAACCCCAACCGTCACCGTCCCAACCCCAATCCCAATCCCCCACGCAATCTCAACAACATCGGTGGAAAAACAAAATTGTGGATGCCAAAATGCAAAAAATATCACAGCAAAAAAACAAATTATCATTTGCAATTGGGAGTTTTAAATCCGCTGTGACAAAATATGCCCACGCCAAACAAATACCATTTGCCTGGCAAACACGTTTTTATGATCACATTATTTGCGATAATGATGAATTGGAGCGTTGTATCATATATATTGAAAACAATGTGTCCAATTGGGATATTACCGATGCCTGATAAAGCAGAAATCGCACAAATCACCACCTTGGCATAAGGTCTGGGTGCGGATGAATTCGGTATAAGGCAAGTTGCCGTAGTTGATAATGTCGCTGTGACAAAACATAGGTCCGAAACGCTCCAACAGCCCCCGCTTGCCGAATTCGTACTTGTAGAGGCACTCGTTGCACTCGAAATGGAACTCATCGGGACCGTCGGTGTCGAGATGCCAGGTGTAGCGCCATCCCTTGCCCGAACCATATTTGAACCCCAGCGGAACAAGCTTCTTGGCTAACCACATAAAGAAGGGCAACCGAGCGAGTTTCTGCATCCCTTCAGGCTTCAATGCTGCCCACATGTGCGTGGAGATCAACTCGAAGGCCTCATCAGGAGTGCGCCCGTGACATTGCAGAACCACGTCCAGTGCTATCGTAGTGAGGATGTTGCAAAGATGACTGTAATTACCCTTGTCGGCATACTCACGCTCTTCATCAATCAGTTCGGTCATTCGTTCGAGGACCTCCTGTTGCTCTTCACCGTTAAGCTTTTGATATAAAATGGCATAGCGGCCGTTCATAAGCATATTGAGTGGTTCGTAACTCTTTTTCATAATAGATTATTTTCTTATATGCGAAAATACGCATTTTATAATATCTGCTATCTTTCAAAAAAAAATTATACTACGACTGTGTTCAAGGAAAAAAAAATATATATATTTGCACAAATCTAAAGTTCAACTTTTATTTTGTGCAAAAAAATGAAATATTTTAATAGAACTATCGCTGAATCAATAAGAAAGCTTATTCCTTTTTTTCGAGTCATTGTGGTTACTGGAGCCCGTCAGGTCGGTAAAACTACGTTGTGTAAGAAAATTTTTCCTGAATATGAGTATGTGAATCTTGAGAGTGGGATGACTCGGGAGATGATAGCTAATGAGCCTCAAAATTTCATTGATAATGTTTCACAAGGAGTTATTATTGATGAGGCACATCGTTTGCCAGAACTTTTCTCCTATATTCAATTAGATGTGGATGAACATCCGGATAAACGCTATATTTTGACTGGAAGTAGTAACTTTGCAATGTTAGAACAAATAACCCAGTCTTTGGCGGGTCGTGCCGCATTATTCACTTTACCCCCCTTGTCTATTCAGGAGATGTATGAGCAGGTCAAAGATATGCAAACAAACGAGTTGTTGTTTCATGGACTATATCCAGCCTCGTTTTCAGATAATATGCCAACAGAATACCTATACTCGAATTATTATAACACATATATTGAACGCGATCTTCATCAACTGATTAATGTTAAAAATCTCTCTTTGTTTCAGTTGTTTATCAGATTATGTGCTGGTAGGGTCGGTGCCGAATGCAATTACTCGGCATTGGCAAGCGAAACTGGTGTCTCCGCTCCGACACTGCGAGAGTGGATGAGTATTTTGGAGGCATCATATATTCTTTATAAATTGCCTCCATATTATTCAAATATTAGTAAGCGTTTGGTGAAAACGCCGAAAGTATATTTTTTCGATACAGGCATCTTGTGTTTCTTGCTAGGAATTGAGAATCCGAATCAATTGGCAACACATCCCTTACGGGGTGCTATTTTCGAAAATTTAGTTGTGATGGAGTTCGTGAAGTCTCGTCTGAATGAAGGAAAATTACCCAATCTCTTTTTCTACCGTGATTCTCGAGGAACTGAAATTGATCTGGTTGAAACGGAAGCTAATAATTTGCATTTCTATGAGATAAAATCTTCACAAACGTTCAACGGGAAATTCTTCGACAACATAAAGAAGGTATCAAAACTTTTTGATGACAGGGTGACTAAAACTGCTGTTATTTATGATGGAAAAGACACTCTACCTTCAGTTAAGGATGGTATATATAATTTTAGAGTTTTCCCTTACAATGAATGATGGCCTAATTGTTATTTCTTTCCTGTTAATATTGCAGAACCACTCAGTGTCATCCATTTGGCCTCCCATGGAGTCATGAACATGCCTTGGGTGGTGTCAATCATCTTTACATTCTCGTATCCCATCCCTTCCAGTTTTTTCATAAAAGCCTGCATGTCGCCGTACTCCCGTTTTGAGAAGATGTCGTGGATGACAAAGGTACCACCCTTTTTTAGAACGCGAAACGACTCTAAGAGAACGTCTTGATGATTGTGACCCACAATGTTGTGATATACATAATTGCTCGTTATCACATCGAAACTTTCATTCGGGAACTCCAGTTTCAGTGCATTTCCTTTGGCAAAACTTACATTGCTGACGCCTTCGGCTTTAGCATTCTGCTCACAGAGGGGAAGATTGTAGGAGGCATAGTCAATGGCCCAACGGTCAATGCCAACCATCTCGGCATTCGGGTTCCTCTTAGCCACTGCAATGGCCAAGGCACCGCTGCCACAGCCCACATCCAGACCTTTGCCACCGTCGGGTAACGTGACATATTCTGCAACCCCTTCAATGACTTGCTTCGACAATTGCCGTTTGCCATCGTATGAGAAGGCTCTGTACATCAGATAAGACCAGATAGCCACAATAAAGCAAATAATTGCAGCAACTAAAAAGACAATTTTTAAGATGGTCTTTAGTATCCCGGCAGAGAGCACATTGCTCACCCCAAAAACGTAAAACAAGATAAGGCAGAGCACTGCTCCACCCAAAAATTCCAAAATCATGCCTACCGGCACCCAGTTTTTGTAGTTAGGTTTCATATTGTTTCTTTTTTAATCATTTCTTTTTTGGGAACCACGGAATACAACGGTTCACTTTGCGACAATACTCGCGATAATCTTCGCCATACAAGTCTAACAGCCATTTTTCCTCAGTTTGCTTCATCAAGATGGTCAGAAAAGCCCAAAATAGAAGAGGCAGGATGAAGAAAAACAGATTTCCGATAATTAAGATGACACCAGTACAGATGAGCATGAAGGCCGAATAGATGGGATTTCTCACCCATGCATAAGCGCCCGTAGTCACCAACTTATTGATTTTAATATTGTTATCAATTTTATCAAGCACTACGGCCTTTATCCATAAATATACACCAAAGACTATGAGAAGAACTCCTAAGATCATCAAGGGTATTTTCAAGATTGGAACATATCCTGCGGTGAAAATAGGTTTGTTTCGGCACAAAAATGCTGCAACTGTTATAGCTATTATCACAGCAACATAAAAAGGGCCCGGCCCGAAAAACGGGAGGTGCCCTTTGTCTGTCATATTGTCACTTTTCTTACTCATAATCTTTTCTTATATAAACAGAAAATAGCGTGGTACATGCTGCTTATATTCAATGTAATCATTTCCGTATGTCTTCTCACAATACTCCTCTTCCGACAAGACAACCTTGTGCATCGTCCAAACATACGGTATGAGCACAATGAGCAACCATAATGATGTGCTGGCGATGATTACACCGATAATGGCAAGGGTAAAAACTGCGTACATTGGATTGCGTGAATAGCGATAGATACCTTTGGTGATGAGCCTGTTACGGTCAGCTGTGCCATAAGACCAAAAAGACCAGATGAACAGCAAGAAAGCGGCAGCATAAATACTTGCCCCAACGATGAACCAGGCTGTTCCGAAACGCAATGGGACAAACACGGCGACAATAATCATCAAAAATTGAAAGATGCTGTTTAAGAGCGCGTACTGTTTGGCTTTAGTATCATACCAGGAGGTGTCGACAGCCCGGCGACCGCCCTCTCCGTAGACTTTCATGCAGATGATCTGTGCCACCATCATGAATACTATCGGAATCCAGGCGTTACACCATCTGAGATCCAATGCGATAATATCGTGAATACACATATTCCTTACTTTAGTTTTACCACTTGTATAATGCCAAGCGATTGTTCAAAAACGGTACGAAAAAGGCGAATAGTTTTCCTCGAATGGAGTATTTTTTCATCTCCTCGTTGTAACTTCTCTCTGAGAGCAACGTCATACGAGGCTCTAATTCAAGGTATTCCTTTCCCGATTTGGTACCCCATTGAAATTCCGCATTAGTGTATTTTACAGAATCATGATGCTTGGTATTTTTGCCAATAATCGGATGATGCAGTTCGGCCAGAAGATATCCATGCTCAAACGAGTCGCAAAGTATGTTGAGACATTTGGTTACCTCTTCTTTCGTAAAATATTCCAGCACTCCTTCCATCACGATAATGTTGGTGGAGCGTTTGGGCAGTCTCTTTGTCCAATCAGATTCCAAGGCACTCCCCTCTCTCATCACACAACGATCCCGGTCTTTGAATATCTTACGGCGGACATTTAGAATATCAGGCAGATCAACATCAAACCAAGTAATGCTACCATTGTCAACCTGTACAAACTTATCGTCAAAACCGCATCCCAGATTGACGCATAATGCATCCGGATATTGTTTGATAAGTTCGTTAAGTTGATTTTTGTACATGATTGTACGGGCAATCACACCCTCGTGAGACATGAAATGATCGTAGTTGCTAACATCTACTTTAAGTGTATCAATTATCTCTTTTGCGATAGGATCTTTAATTCTTGCATTGGGACGCATAGTCTCACTCGCCCGAATGGCGAGCGTTATCAATGCAGTTTCCTGAATATCACCAATTTGTAAGTCCATAGTTAGTTACGTTTTACGGCTGTAGCTAACAGCCAATGTTTCTTTTCTTCAATTTTAATGTTAATCTCACTGAACCCTGCATTGGACAAGTGAGTTTTGATCTCTTCGGGCTTGTAGGTGTGCATGCCTTCAATCATGCTTTCCCACTTTGCATCATTCGAACCGTTTCCGTCCGATTCGTTAATGATGGCAAATGTTCCGCCCGTTTTCAAGGTCCTTTTTACCTCTTTGAAACAGTTCTCAATGTCGGGCCAGAAGTAGATGGTCTCAAAGGCTGTGACAAGGTCGAAGGAGTTTTCCCCGAAAGGGAGTTTCTCAACGCTGGCCTCTTGAATAAGGCAACGTCCGGCGGCAATAGCTTTGGCGTTGACATCTTTGGATTTTTCCACGGATACTGAGGAATAGTCGATGCCAGCAACATTAGGAATACGTTCAAGGAGTCGCTGAATATTGGCGCCGCCGCCACAACCGACGTCCAGCGCGTTGTCACATTCTGCAGTTGGTATTGACGACAAGGCCCATTCCGCCATACGTGCGTGGCCGCCACCGTTCATACCGTTAACCATCATTTTGCCGAGAAAACCCTCGGGCTTGCGTGTATTATTGAAAAATTTGCTTAATAGTCCCATAATAGTAGTTTTATTCGTTTTTACTGTAGAGACGCGCTATAGCACGTCTCTTTTCTTGATTTGGATCTGTTATTTAATCCAACGTTTTGCTAATTGATAACCTAAAATAGCCATCAAAATAATAGCGACAACCGCGATGCAGAACCACATTGTTGTTGAATAAGTCATCAATGAATCAGCATACTCCTGTCCCATTTCCTCGATGGCTCCGTTATGATACCACTCAGGCTTAGTCCATAATGGCAGAATCCAAGCTAGATTGCCGATGGCTAGCAAGGGAAATGCCAGACCGTCCTTGTTGGTGAAGAGACGTGTCACGTCACTTAACAGACCGAAGGCGACGACGGTGAGGGCTTGTCCAATTTGCATCTCTCCCATGGCGAAACAGGCGATTCCGACCACAGCTGCTAAGAGTGTGGGGAGACCGAATTTCTTCCATCGTCGGGAGAGCCAGAGATAGGGAAATGCCGCCAAAAAGGCAGCTAAAGCGGGAAAGAGCACCCAACAGACAGGTGCAGCAAAACCGATGAAAGCAGATACGAAAACTGCCACGAAATAGAGGACCACAAAAGCGATGGCACCCCAGAGATTTAATTTTTTCATATTGTTAGTTTTTATATTAATCAAATTTACGAGGCAAAGAAAAAACTTTTAAGGGAGGTGCATCTTCATCATTTATTATGATTTTAAGTACATTACATCATCTTTTGAAAGGACCTTTTGAATTATTTTGCAACGACCCCTGTAGAGACGTTTCATAAACGTCTCCTTCCGATTAAATAAAATTGGTTCTAACCGTCATCGAGATGTCTCTGGATGGTGGCGAAGATTGTGGCTATTTGAAAAACTAGCTAGTTGCCTCTTACTAATTTCTGGTGTATTGTGCGTCCGTCAGATAATCTGGCTTTAACGATGTAGACACCGGCAGGACAACTGGTAAGATCTATTTGCCCATCGGTGGTTATTGTATTGCTTAAGAGATGTCCAAAAAGATCATATACCTCGATATTGTGCAAATCGCCTTCCAGATTGTCAATATGAACTATTCCATAGGTTGGGTTTGGATAAATCGTAAATGAAACTAAATCAAATGTTTCCACGTTGACAGTCTGTCCATTGTAAAGATATATGTAGTCGCAGACATATTGCAAAACGTGGTCAGCATCCCATGTGTACCAGTGCTCAAGATTGCGCAGGTGAGCATCGTCAAAAGCCTCTGGCAGATAGAGTTCAGGAATATAATATGGCATAGAGACCTCTGATGAAGGAATGTAAGTGTTATATTCATAAAAACGACGGTCGGAGTATTCTCCATCGCTAGTACGCACACTATGCTCGATGCAGTTGCCATAAGCATCGTAAAGATAAAGGTCGGTACTGCCAGCTTCCCAACCAAAACCTTCGTAATAGTATTGCGTCATACTGCTCTTTCTTCCTTCCGCATTGTATTCGTAAGTAACTTTAAGCGAGGAGTCAAGAGAACCATAACCTTGCATATAATTCTCCAGAACAATCTGGCCAGCAGTGTTATAGAAATAATCACCCGTCTCTATCAATGTGGAATAATTGCCAAGATAAAGGTCGTGGTGCACCAGTCGATTCTGACTGTCATACTGATAGTCGTATACCCCACCTTGCTCGAAATTAGCAGTGCCAAAGCTGTTGAAGTTAGTACGTTGAATCATATTCCCATTAGCATCGTAAGCATAATTCACATAATAGACATGTTTCCACACATCCTCATCATCAAAATATTGATAACCGTCAATACGTACAACTCTATCATAAGCATCGTATGTCATTGAGTCAATGGAGAGTGTGTAGTCGCCTACGGAGTCTTTCATTGCGATAACATGTCCTTGAGCATCATACCAGAAGTGTTTTGCCTCATAATGATCTGATGAGAGGCGATCGGTAAGGCGATATGTGGCATCCTTCTGGTTTCCAAAGAACAGGCGTTCGGCAGGGATGTTTGTGCGAAGCTGTGAGGTTATTATTGTCTGTTCATCGCTGCGTTGAGCCAGCAATGTAGATACTAATGTGCAAAGAAAAAGGGAGATAAAGTATTTTTTCATAAATGTGATTATAATCAAATTAGATAATAGTTTATAGATAATAGAGAATAGTTGGCCTGGGGTATTGAAGTGCGGAGCCCTTTGTAGAGACGTTCCATGGAACGTCTTTTAGATGATTTTTAACTTGGCAAAAATACGAATTATAACATATATCCGTAACCTTTGCATTTTGCATTAAAAATTATATTTGTTGAACTATCCAGTTACTTTTTTCGTAATTTTGCGCATTAATCAAAAAATTATCAGACAATGAAAAACGCGATGAAATTTTGGCTAAGTGCCGCTATCTTGATATTCGGCATGACTTTTTCTAACTGTAAGAATAAAACGGCTGATATTCAGTCAGATGCTGATGTGGTAGACACTACTGTAACAGTCTCTCCGGCAGCAATGACTATAGAAGAAGCCATCAATGCGTACTTAGTTAGCGAAATCGCTTCTCATTATAGTCCAGGAGATGTTTGCATTCCCTGTTGTTCTATTATTGCAACAGATGAGAGCAATGCCGATAGCGTCCTCATATGGGGTGATTTCTGGGTTTACAACTATAATATCTCTGGTGATACGCTGAAGACTGTTTCCGGAGGCGATCATCCAGGATTGATGCAATTGCGTAAGACCGATAATGGCTATGAGGTCGTCAACTTCGATGTGGTAGCTGATGGTTCCGGCAATGTGGCAAGTGCCAAAAAAATCTTTGGCAAATACTACGAAGATTTTCATGCTGTCAATAGCAATCACGAGCAGCGTGAAAAGGAACGCGCTCAGATTACAGCCAACTATGTGAAGGAGCATAATCTCGCAGTTAAAATGTATCAAGATTTCGGATGGCCTGTCGTGAAATTATCTCTAAAGTAATCACTTTAGAAAATTGATATTGTAATCTGATTATCAATTGATTAAATGTTAGAAGAACTCAAACGATTACAGCTATTCTCGGCATGTGGAGACGACGCTTTGCAGCGCCTTCTCAGTCAGCCTTGTCGCCGTCAGGAATATGAGGCGGGAAGAGAGATTTTGACTGCTGGAGATCCATGCCGTTCCTTGATGATTCTGTCAACAGGCAGTGCCGAAGCGCGTATGGTTGGCGAAGAGGATCGTGAGGTGATTGTGGACCTGCTCGAGGGTCCAGTATTATTGGCTCCCGCATTCCTCTTCTCCCCTCATAATGAAATCCCGGTAGACGTGACTGCAAAGACAGATTGCTGCGTATGGTTCATCAACAAAGAGGCTTTTTTCAACTTTATGCTTACTGAACCTACGGTTTTACGTACTTTCTTGGAGACTCTTTCTGATAAGGGACGTTTTCTCAGTCGCAAGATGCGCTCTTTTGCCGTCCAAGGACTGCATAACCGCGTCTTGGAGTATTTGGAAGTCAATGGAACCATAACTTCTGTTGCAAAAGCAGCACAACAACTCGGTGTTACCCGCCCATCTCTTAGCCGCATTCTTTCGGAGATGCTAGCAAGCGGTATCTTATCGAAAGATGTGAATGGCTACAGAAAAAATTAGTTTTTCATCTATAAACATTTTGCCACCTGCGCCGCCAACCGCGCATTGTTGAGCACCAGTTGGATGTTAGAATCTAGACTGTCGCCACCTGTGAGCTGTTGGATGCGGTCCAAGAGATATGGCGTAATCTCTTTTCCTTTGATGCCGAGACGATTAGCATCTTCAATAGCCTCATTGATGGCAGCATTGATGCGGTCGGCATCCATGGAATACTCTTCAGGAATGGGATTGGTGACAAGCATGCCACCTACGAGTCCCATCTCCAGCTTTGTACGGAAAGCAGCGGCCACCTCCTGGGGTGTATCCAGACGGTAATCCACTCTCAGACCGCTCTTCCGGGTGTAGAAAGCGGGCAACTCTTCAGTTCCGTAGCCGATGACTGGGACACCTTTGGTCTCTAAGTATTCCAATGTCAGTTTCAGATCTAGGATAGCCTTAGCTCCGGCGCAGATGACCATTACGGGGGTGCGGGCCAGTTCCTCCAAGTCTGCGGAAATGTCCATGGAGACTTCAGCGCCTCGGTGTACGCCGCCAACGCCGCCTGTGGCAAACACTTGGATGCCAGCCAAAGCAGCGATGATCATGGTAGTGGCAACAGTCGTGGCACCATCTTCGCCACGGGCAACCAATACTGGCAAATCACGGCGAGAGGCTTTGGTCACGGCCGTGCCCTTCTTGCCCAAATATTCGATTTCGTCTTCAGTTAATCCTGCCTTCAAGCGACCTTTGATAACAGCAATAGTGGCCGGGACAGCACCACCTTCACGGATAGTCTGCTCAACGCGGAGTGCCGTCTCTACGTTCTGAGGATAGGGCATTCCATGTGAGATGATGGTGGACTCCAATGCCACAACGGGCTTGCCGGCTTGCAAAGCGGCAGCCACTTCTGGAGAAAGGTCAAGGTGTTTGTTCATATAGTTCTTTCACTTTATTATTAACAGTATCAATACACTCAACAGTGATTTTAGCGCATCTGAGACCGATCCTTGCAGCCTCTTCCATACTGGCCGTTGTTCCGGCATGTATGATGCCTGCCATCAACGCGTCACCAGCGCCCGTGGTGTTCACAGCTTGACACGGTAGGGCTGGGAAAAAGGTCACCGTATTTCCTTCAACGACCTCTATCCCATCGGCGCCCAGGCTGACATAACGTCTGGAAATTCCGGACACTTGCGATAGGATTTCCCCTTCCAGTTGGTTACACTTTAAGACAAAGAGGCTCTTCTTCTCGGATTGTTCTAAAGCGACTTGAATTTTCGGTGCCTTTGCGCCGGATACAGCATCAAAATATAACGGAGCATCAACATTATCAATCAGATATGATAATGAATCGACAGGAATATTGGCATCAGCAACGAAGACATCAACTTTGCCAATTAGTGACAATTTGGCAGAGAGCCATTCAGGGGTGATATAGTCGGCAGCGGTCATGTCGGAAACTCCACCAATCATCTCTCCATCGGAATCGTTGATGCTTAGGAAACAGGACTGAGCCTTTGCAGGAGCCGTGTCGCAAAGATGGATGTCAATGCCAGCCTGTCGACAGCTTTCTGCGGTGAAACGTCCAAACGCGTCATCAGCGAAGAGGGTCAGAAAGATAACCTCGTCACCCAGCAGACTCAGATTATGGGCAATGTTGCGCGCCACCCCGCCTGGAGACAGACGGACAGTGCCCGGATTAGAGTCTTCAGGCACAAAGGTTTGTAATGTTGTGGCGGTAATGTCAGCATTAGCTCCGCCTATCACGCAGATTCTCATATTCACATCAGTTGAGAACGCAAAAGTACAAATTTTTGCACTAAAAAACGCCTCAAAGACATGTTATCCTTGCGGCGTTCCCTTAATTATATTTTCAATAATACGTTTGCTGATTAACCATCAATCAACAAACATCACTTCAACAGTTAAACAATTCAACGCTTAAACAGTTCAACACCCTATTTCTCCTCGATGGCGCTTACCGGGCAGCCCTCTTTGGCATCAGCGGCGGCAGACTCGGCATTGGCGGGCACATCACCCTCAATGGCCACGGCTACTCCGTCTTTGATGGTGAAAACTTCAGGACAGGTGGACTCGCAAAGTCCACAACCGATGCAACTGTCATTAACAATGTACTTCATAATTTTGTTCCTTTCTTTTTTATGGTTAATTACTATGCTGTTGGATTAGCTCCTTCAGCCTGAAAATCAAAATTGCAATATCCGTGCCAGATTTTTTGCTCATATCCGCGATGGTAGCTTTGCCCATCATCAACTTGCCCATGGGCGTTCCCAACATCTTGAATTTGGGATTAATACTTGGCAACGCTTCCTTCAACCACGGATACTCGGCCAAAAGATCCGCAAGCTTTGTGTTTTCTGTAATATTTTCCATAACTATTATTTTTTAATTTCCTTTCAGACGTTCCATGGAACGTCTCTACAAAGTGACTCCGCATTTTAACTGATAACTGAAAACTGTCAACTCTTAACTGATCAACTACCCTACCTTCACGTCCGGATTTTTCTCCCCAAATTTTTCCTTCAGCATCTCAACGATTTCCTCGCGACTCTTGCCTTGTTTCTCCAGATGTTTGATGGTCTTGTAGGCTTGGAAGAGTGTGGAAGGGCCGATTTCGGAGCTGAAATAGCCAATGCCTTGGTTCCAGGCGAGCAGTTCGAAGACATCGTCGAGGGCGGCGGAATCGAGGCCGTGGATATAGGCCTTCACTAGCTCGCGAGTTGCCTGTCGCATGCGGCCTGCACCGACAGCGTTGGTCAGCGAGAGCAATAGACGCATTTCGTAAGGCAGGTAACGGTTGCGGTCGTTCCAAGTCAGATCCCAAAAGTTGACGGCAATATTGCCCAACTTTTCATCAATCATCGGCATGTTAGTAAGTGCGGCGGGACGCATTGGGATGTCCTGATCCATCGCTTTGACTTGAGTGCGATAGAAGTAGGCGTGAAATTCAGCTTCCCCGACCTTTTCGGTATGGTGCTCAAAACCAAGTCCTTCCATGACCTCATATAGCGGTAGCGGATCGAAACTCTGAACGACTTCCATGCCCTCCCCTGCTGCCATCTTTATGGCCTGCATCTTCAGTCCAGGGAAAAAGTTGCCTTGGATGCCACGTACATCCACTTTCTTAAAACTTGCGGTTTTGTCTTTCCATTCATTGTAACTCATAATTGACTCCTTTCTTTTATTGGGTTGTTTTCTTTTTTTATCTGCGGCAAAAATACAACCGTGCAAGGAGTCAAAACGTAACATATGTTACAAGAGGGAAAAAACATGTTTCCCTTATTTTATTTTTTTTGAGGGCTATATCCCTGATGGCACATTGTGTGCCCAATTATGTTGCTAATATCAAGCCGACATGAATCCCGCCCGCTCTGTCCGCCCTCTGACATCGGCGGCAAACGGGAACAAAAATGCAGCAAGTAGCAAAATGGAAAATACACGGGAGGTATGCATTTTTGTGAACGCAAGCGCCTTTGCACGCCGCTGTTGGAGGCCGCTATTCACACCGCGTCCGCACCGCATGTCGGCCTACCCGCCCGCGTGCTCTATGGACAGGAACCTCGGCCAATCATGATGAGGTAAATGTAATTTTTTTACTTTGTACTCATCTATGTTGTGCCATCATGTATATAACTCCCATTTTTTTGCTGACCGCTGTAACGAATAATTACTGAAATATCATGTCACATTTTTGATATTTTTGCAACTAATAGGCTAAACAAGATCAGAATGGAACAAAACCAGATACAGCAAGAGGAATTTCTGGCTTTCTTGTCGCGGTGCGAACGGACGGTCTTCAAGGTGTGCCTCACCTATACGGATAGGCAGCCTGACAGTGTGCGTGATCTGTACCAAGATATTGTTTGCAACCTGTGGCAGGCCTGGCCCCGCTTCCGTCACGAAAGCTCCGAAAACACTTGGGTGTACCGTATCGCCCTGAACACGGCTGCCGCCCAATGGCGTAAGAAGATCCGAATGCCGGCCGTCGTCCAGCTTTCAGATGAGTTACTCACCTCTTTAGTCGAATGGCAACAGGAAAATTTGGAGGACCGGCTCTATAAGCTGATCGACCAACTCTGTAATGCCGACAAATCCCTCATAATGCTCTATTTGGACAATATCCCATATATACAGATTGCCGATATTTTAGGTGTTACCGAGACGGCAGCCCGGAAACGTGTGGAACGGATTAAGCAAAAATTGGTCAAATTAAATTCACAAGACAATGGAACAAACATTTGAACAGATAGAGACCCTTTGGCGACAGCAAGATGCACGCCTGGAACGTATTGAACGTATTCAGCAGGAGTCGGTAAACCGGCTTCTGCAAAGAAGTATTACGTCTACCCACCGCCGCTTTCTGATAGAGAATACGATTACCGTAGCGTTCGGTATTCTCGTAGAAATATTCTTATTGTCGAAGGCTGAACTCTGTTTTGCCAGCTGGAATCTGGCAGTG
>JAILCI010000048.1 GCA_024686335.1 Bacteroidales bacterium
AATGGCCGGAGTCCCCACTGTCTATGATGTGAGCGGCATCCAGGCATACAGCACGGGACTCGTCTACAACGGCACTGTCATTGCCGGCGAGGGCGAGGCTGTGACTTTGAACTTGTCAGGTGGCAGTGCCTATGCTGCCGATCACGGCGCATTGTCTGGAACGGAGAATCCGTATGCCCTTACCATGGAGGCCTATAATACCGTGATTTCAGCGACGGCGCCAGCGATTATCGTCAAGGGCGTCACGCGTACGGGCCAGACGGGTGTTGCGGGTCAAGATGCACCGTTCGTGAACCGCTACGGTCAGATTGTGCCTGCCCCGGCATTGAGCCCGAACGGCGAGATTCTTGGAGAGTAGCACGGAGCAAACTGCGTCCTCGCAGTTTGGAATGACGAAACAAACTATGTCCCGTTCCCAACCCCACACTTACGTGCGGGGTTACTAGAATAGCGTGCCTCCAGCACGCCTTGCTGGGGAGACTTATTCTTTGTTCCTTTGCGTCTTTGCGTTAAAAATCAGCGAGATAGGCGAGCGTATGCGAGCAAAATAATCCGCGAGATAAAAAAGATCCGCAGGATCAAAGAAATAATAATCTGCGTTCATCTGCGTAATCTGCGAGGGTATCTATCCACGTGATTCGCGAGAGACAGGAAGTGTAGTTGCGTACCTTCGGCACGCTGACATCCTACCGCACCGGCCAACCCCACACTTACGTGAGGGGTTACGAAAATAGCGTGCCTCCAGCACGCCTTTAAGTTTGCTGAAAAAATCTGCGTTCATCTGCGAGATCTGCGTAATCTGCGGGAGAATGTAATATCGAGATCAGCGGGAAATACGTCTTTCTTTAACGCCGAGACGTTCCATGGAACGTCTCTACAAAGTGCCTCCTCACTATAACTGAAAACTGTCAACTATCAACTATCAACTATCAACTATCAACTATCAACTATTCCTCCATCCACCTCTCCATAATCTCCTTCGCCTTCTGATAGGTGGCGTGCTGGGGCGTGACACTGAAACGTTTTATTTCCACTTGTGTAGGTGCGACTGGATATTTGGTGTGGCTTTCGGTCCATTCATGTTCAAACTTGGAGAGCTCCTCGCTGAAGGCTTTCTCGTCAAAATCCCGCTTCTCTTTTGTTGCTTTGATGACTGCATCGAAGAAGAGGTTCCATCTCTTTGCATAGTAGTCACTCACGAGCCCGCCCCACATCCGGTTGGCATAGTCGTTGAGGATGGGACCGCCCCAGACGGTGAGTAGCGTGCGCGCCTGCTTCTCGTAGTAGTCCTTCTCCGCTTCCGTCGTTCCCCAGCTGCGTGCCGACTCAATCCACGGTCCTAGCATGAATGCAGGATGTGTGTTTAGGAGCGCGTCCACGTCTGCAAACAATTGGTTGGCTAGTTTTACCTGATGTTTCATCTGCTTGACATTACGCATCTTATAGGCTTGCGTGAAGTCGTTGCGGATCTCCATGAAATGGTTGCCCATCCATTGTGAGAAGAGGTTCACCAAGTCGTATTTGTAGCTGTCCTTGTATACTGTTCCCGCACTGAAATCGCTGGATGAATAGGAGATCTTGTTGACGAATGCTTTGCATATACTCTTGAGTGTGTCGTTGCTGTAAGAGTAGTAGGGTTTGGTGTAGTAGGTGCCGTGGCCCTCCAGCGACGGACGTGCCACCAGTTGTGTGCCGAGACCATAAAACGACCAGTCCTTATAGACGCTGTCGTTAAGCAACTGCCATTTGTCGACATGGAGATTTGAGCCCATTCGTGTGACGGCCCAGTCTCTGATCCATTTGTCCACGTCGGGCTCTTCCTCCCAGGCGCGGTCGAAGAGGTATTCGTAGATTTGCGGACTCACATCGAAAGACTCTAGGGTGGAGCCTATTCCGGTCATGTTTGGACCTGCCTCTTTGAGTGCGGCATCGAGTTTTTGCTCCAGTTCATTGATGTTGCCAACTAGCATCGTATTGCCGCCGAAGTTGCCGAGGTAGCACCAGATGAAGGGTTGGCCATAGAATCCTTCGGTGTTGCGCCACACCTCCGTCTTTTCGCAGAAGTAGTCGAGCAGCACGAGTTTGTCCTGTGGCACGGCTGTCAGGTAGGCGCGGAGCCGCTCGGGAGTCCACGATTTGCGCTTGTAGTAGAAGACCCAGGTCATCTGCAGCCAGCGAGAGTCTGGGTCGGCATTCTGTAACGAAGAGTAGATGTTTTGGGAAACCTTGGCCAGATAGTCGGGTTCCCAACTGGGCGGGTCCATCTCGTTGAAGGGATCCACGCCATAGATGTGGTCCGTGCCGAAGAGGGCTATCTCCTTCTCCATGAAAGACTTCTGTATCTTGGCAAAAAGTGGGTCGGAGGAGTTAAGGAAGTAGGTGGGCTCAAAACCGCACCAGGCACTCAGCTGTTGGATGTCGGCTTCCGGGTGCATCTCGGCAAAGCGTTTTGGCACGTGCCCTGCGAAAGCAGGTAGTACAGGGGTCATGTTGAACTCTCTCTCACGGGCGACAATCTGTTGCTGTAGTTTCTTCTGGCCCTCTATCCACGACATCGGTAGCGGGCCCCCGAAACTATCCAGGTTGGCCATGCGGTGCCAGGGAAGATGTGCAGGTCCGGAGAAGTAGCTGCGGATCTCCTCGTCGCTCATCCCGAACTCTTTCCACACCTCGTACCAGACGGCTTCCTGTCCAGTGATGGCCAGAGGCATGTTGATGCCGTTCAGCGCCATCCAGTCGATGAAGCGTTCCCAATCTTTCCATTTCCACCAGGGCATCGTGTATCCATAGGTACAGTAGTTTAAAAAGAAACGGTCTTTAACTTGCGCCTCGCGACGGATGGGGTTGGGGAGGATGAACTTGTTCGGCAACTCTACGGGTTCACTTAGTAACCAAGAGACATGCACATGTGCGAAATGCTTCAGGTAGTAGTTCAGACCCATGGCCAACGAGTTGTCGTTATTGCCGGTGATGCGAATGCGGCCGTTGTCGCTCATGCCGGAGTTGTTTAAGACTGGTTCGATGAGGAAATAGTCGACGCTATCTGGCAGATAGACGAATATGAATTTGGTATCTTTTTCGCCAAGGATGCGGTGTGCCAGCCCGTCGATGGGACGCTGCGCCATTGCACTTGATGTAAGCAATATGCAAGCCATGTATAAAAGGGAGATTTTTTTCATGAGAGGGATGTTTGAGCGATGCAAAGATAAAACTTTTAAGTTGATAGTTGATAATTGAAAGTTGACAATTGTTAGACGGTCTCCAGTTGCAACCTTTTCATTTTTTTGCATCTATAATATTGAAAATAACTGCAATAATGACAACCCTAAATCGTTTCAATAATACGGAGAGTTTAGATTCACTCTTTTCAGGGAATTAAAACTTTATAAGGTAATAATGCATAATCAATTTAAAATCAAATAAATATGAAGAAAAGTTTATGTTTTACGATTTTGATGTCCATAGCTGTTGTGCTGTTGATGACATCTTGCCACAGGGACAGAGTGGAAACCATTGTGACTAATGATGCCGTCACGGACATTGATGGCAACAGTTACGATGCTGTCCAGATTGGCAATCAGGTCTGGATGGCCGAGAACCTCCGAACTACGCACTATGCGAACGGTGACAGCATTCCTATGGGTGGTGCGCCGAGCAATACAGAACCTGGGCGCTTTTATCCCAATTACAGTGCCGATAATGTGAATACACATGGTTACCTTTATAACTGGGCGGCAGTGATGAACGGAGCTGCTCCCAGCAGTGCCAACCCCAGCGCTGTTCAGGGTATCTGCCCTGACGGCTGGCACGTGCCCAGTGATGCTGAGTGGACCCAGCTGACGGACTATGTGAGCAGTCATAGCCAGTTTGTGAGTGGCGACGACAATACTCACATTGCCAAGGCATTGGCTTCTGCTGTGGGGTGGAATAGCTCAACTTCAGAAGGCACGGTTGGAAACAATGTTGAGACCAACAACTCTACGAACTTTTCGGTCCTTCCTGCAGGTCACTATACAGAGATACCTCCTGGACATTATGGTTGTACGGACTTTGGCGAAGATGCCTGTTTTTGGACTGCTACGGAATATGAAAATTCCGACATGGCCTACAGTCGCGGACTCTATTACGATTATTCTGCCGTAAAGAGATTCTATAGGGAGAAGTTTGCGGGATATTCTGTCCGCTGTGTGCGCGATTAAGATTGCCTGCTGAGATTAATAATCCCAAAGATATTGTTTTATTGAAATAAAGAGGTCCGGTTAAACAACCGGACCTCTTGTGCATTGTATGCATTCAACATTCTTCAAGAGTTTGAGAAGCCATTCGGATGTTCTGAAATCCAGATATCTGTCATGGAATTTCCGGAAAACATTCTCATCCGGAAATTCATCAATTATGGCTTTCACAAAATCTTCCAGGCTGACAACTTGAAATTTATATTTATAGCCTTCTTTTAGAATGTTTAATAGATCTCTTTCATCAGATTTGTTACTTGTATTGTCTTTAGGTGCAATAACAACCGACAAGGATTCATCGAGGTTTTCATAACATCTAACTGTTTCAGTAAGCAAGAAGTTCCGATAAATTTGTGATAACTTAATCTCTTTTTTTGATATTTTCTCTTTTCCTTCGTCAGTGAATATTTTTTCAATCCCTTTTCGTTTCGTTGCAGTCTTGATAGCGATTGAGGGGTCAGAAGCTTGATTGCACCCAAGTTTATCCGTGTACTTAGTTTCAATGGCTATGATCCCTTTCTTGCCGTCAGTAGTGATGTAACGTAAAAAGGCATCCATGGCGGTCTTGTCATTTAAACACTCTTTATAATACGAGGGGATGAATTCAATACCGACTTCCGTAATTAGATCTATGTTTAGGGTATTGTTTTTATCTAATAGACCTGATGCAATCCTTGCGAGTTTCCGTTTTCCTTCATCATTTTTAATAATCTTCATTAAAGGATGAAAGAGATTGAATGCCATTGGTTGGCTGGACAGAAAATTGTTGAAAAGTCTGTCTTCCCTGATAGTCTCGTATTGCTTTTTGTGTTGTACCCGACTTTTAGCATAGAGGAAAATCTCATGATTTAGAAAGTTACAACCTGTGATATGGCCATCTTCCGCAATGTTAGGATGGTAGTAAGTTATACCTTCCTTTTTAATCGAACCACATTCTGCTCCAGATTGCCATCTGCGAACTGCTTGTGACAGTCGCGCTTTTTTTGTGAAGGCATTGTCTGATTTCAAAAAGTAGTACTTTTGAGGATCATCGGAAGAGTGCGACAGGTAAGTTTGTATCTTGCTTAAAGAAGCAAGTTCATCATTAATTGTCATTAGTTTTTATACGGATTTGAAATCGCAAATGTAATTATTTTTTTATTAATTGAACATTTCGAAACCATTATATTTTTTTAAAGGAGGTTATATACATGACGGCACAACAAAGAAAAGTAACAAGTCGAAAAAATGCTTTAAACTCCAACATGATTTACCGAATGCTGCATTTTTGTTCCCGTTTGCCGCCGATGTCAGAGGGCGGACAGAGCGGGCGGGATTCATGTCGGCTTGATCTTTTGGCAACTTTTCTATTTTTCATAATAAGAGATGGCACTTAGTCATTGATTTGGATTGTTGTTTTGCTCTAAATCACGTTTTTTTGTATTTTTGCTGCTTCCATAGAAGGCTTAAAAGTTGGAAATTGTTATGGCTCTGCTTGATTTTTTTATCCTATGACCGATAAAAAGACTTTACATATTGACAGACGTGAATGCTTTATCTATTTGACCGAGGAAGGTGCTGATACATTGTTGGTTCAGCCCGTAGATGATCATGATTTGGAGGGCATGGACACTGAACTGGATGCTATCCAGAAAAGTGTCACGATGCCTTTTCAGTTGGTAGCTGTCAAAGTGAATGACTGGCAGACGGAGTTGACACCCTGGAAAGCTCCGGCAGTCTTTGGAAAGGTGCCATTTGGCGATCAGGCTCCGGAGATGCTTCGCTTCATAACGGATAATTTGTTGCCGGAGATGACGTTCAAGCAGGTGGTCTTGGGCGGCTATTCCCTGGCAGGTCTTTTTGCTCTGTGGTCAAGCTATAATACCGATGTCTTCCAAGGCATTGCCGCCGCATCGCCGTCGGTCTGGTATCCCGACTGGATAAGCTATGTGGGAACTCACACACCCCATGCCAATAGCATCTACCTCAGTTTGGGCGATAAGGAGGAGAAGGCAAAGAATCCCGTGATGGCTAGAGTGGGAGAGTGTATCCGTCGTCAGTACGAATTGTTGACTCAGCAGAATGTGAAGACGATTTTTGAGTGGAACGAGGGTAACCACTTCAGGGATGCTGATCTTCGTATGGCCAAGGGCTTTGCGTGGGTGATGAATAGTATTTGATTTGAGAAAATAAAAAGAGACGTTCCAAGGAACGTCTCTACAGTTGAGCGGAAAACGAGACTCGAACTCGCGACCCCGACCTTGGCAAGGTCGTGCTCTACCAACTGAGCTACTTCCGCTTGTGTACCGAAGGTGGGACTTGAACCCACACGCCCGCAATGGGCAAGGGATTTTAAGTCCCT
>JAILCI010000025.1 GCA_024686335.1 Bacteroidales bacterium
ATGACCGATCTCTACCTCTTGAACTTTTTTTCTCTTGAAGCTCTCACTGAACCTCCGTCTCTGTTTTTCTTCTTTGTTTAGTCTTTCCATTGTTAACCTGTTTTTTTACAAAAAACGGTCAAGTTATTTCAGGCATTGACAGTTTTCAGTTTTCTGTTATTTTTTGTGCCGATGTGTTTCGGTGCTCCTGTAGGGTCGATGCGTGCATCGACCATCATACGCAGAGGCATTTTGTAGAGACGCGCTACCAGCACGTCTCCAACGGCGATTAAC
The DNA here is from genome assembly GCA_024686335.1 of Bacteroidales bacterium. Lineage (GTDB taxonomy): Bacteria > Bacteroidota > Bacteroidia > Bacteroidales > WCHB1-69 > F23-D06. Next base: position 274 of record JAILCI010000025.1, read on the forward strand.
GTAGCGGTTTTCAGTTATTTTTTGTGCCGATGTGTTTCGGTGCTCCTATAGGGTCGATGCGTGCATCGACCATCATACGCAGAGGCATTTTGTAAACGCGCTACCAGCACGTCTCCAGCAGCGATTAACGGAGTGGTTTTTTCACAATTCAAAAAATTACTATTTTTGCGGCGCAATGGAATCCATTGCTGATGCAAGAAATATATAATATAGTAGAAATATGAAAAAGATTATCATCTTATTATGCGGTCTGTTCATCTGCTTAGGCATGCAGGCGCAGGAAATCAGCAAGAATGGCGGTTTGACAAAAGACCAGCTGAAGACCATCCAGTCTTCATATAAAGCTTCCGGCTCCGACAAGGCATTACGCAACGCTGTCACCGGCAACGACATCAGCAAGTTGGCGCGCAACTACGAGAACGCCACTGCTTTTGACGACCATTTCTCCAACAAAGTGAACTCCAAGGCCATCACCGACCAGCAGTCCTCTGGCCGTTGCTGGATGTTTACCGGTATGAACGTGCTCCGTTCCAAGGCTATTGCCAAGTACGACCTGCCGGGTGATTTTCAGTTCTCCCAGTGTTACACCTTCTTCTGGGACCAGCTGGAGAAGTCCAACCTCTTCTTGCAGTCTATCCTTGACAACCGTGCAAAGTCTATGGAAGACGAGACCGTTCAATGGCTCTTCAAGAATCCGCTTAGCGACGGTGGCCAATTCACCGGTGTTGCCAACCTCATCGACAAATATGGTATTGTACCCAGAGATGTGATGCCTGAGACCTACAGCAGCAATCACACTTCCCAAATGGCCAGCCTCATCAAACTGAAACTGCGTGAAGACGCCTTGACACTCCGCGAGATGGCCAACAACAAGAGCACTACAGAGAAGATGCTGCAAGACAAGAAAATCGAGATGTTGCAGACCATTTACCGCATGTTAGTGTTCACTCTTGGCGAGCCGCCCACAGAGTTCACCTGGACACAGCGCGACAGCGACGGAAAGGTAGTCAGCACCGAGACCTACACTCCGTGGAGCTTCGCCGACAAGTTTGCCAACGAAGACTTCTCCACCTATTACATGATAATGAACGATCCTACCCGCGATTATTATAAGGTATATGAGATTCAACTCGACCGTCATGTTTATGACGGCGAGAACTGGAAATACCTCAACCTGCCCATGGAGGAGATTGCTGACATGGCCATTGCATCCATCAAAGACAGCACCATGATGTACTTCTCCTGCGATGTAGGCAAGTTCCTCGACCGCGAGAAGGGCTACCTCGACGTCAACAACTTCGATTACGGCTCTCTCTTCAACACCACCTTTGGCATGAACAAGAAGCAACGCGTCTCCACTTACGCCAGCGGTTCCTCCCACGCCATGACGCTCTGCGCTGTCGACCTCGACCAAAACGGCAAACCAATCAAGTGGATGGTTGAGAACAGCTGGGGCAACAAATCCGGCCATGACGGATTCCTCATCATGACCAACGAATGGTTCAACGAATATATGTTCCGATTGGTAGTAGAAGCCAAATATATCCCAGCCAAAACTCTGAAACTCTTTGATCAGAAGGCTATCCAACTGCCCGCATGGGATCCGATGTTCGCGCCAGAAGATTAAGGAGACGGGAGATGTAAGATGTAAGATGTAAGACGGAAGACGGAAGATGTAGAATATAAGGCATAAAATAAATTAATAGATTAATAATTTCATAACTTCATAGAAAAATTAAACTTGGGGCGGCTTTAAGCATCCAAAATAACCTTAAAAATAAATTCATGATGAAAAAGATATTCTTCATAGGACTTTTCTTCCTGGCTATCGGGTCAGCATTTGCACAGAATCCTGACGCCATTTGCGGTATCTACCACTCTAAGGATCCGTTCTCTAAAGAGGGTTCACAATGTGAGATCTACAAAGCAGCCAACGGCACTTATGAAGCCAAGGTAGTGTGGGTGGAGAACCCTAAGAAAAAGAATCAGTTAGGATTGGTTTTCATGACGGGCCTCACCTATAATGCAGAAGAGAACGAATACCAGAAGGGCAAACTGAAATATCCGGGCAAATCGGGTACCTACAAGACCTACATCCGTCTGACCAACAACAACAATACGATGAAGATGAGAGGTTATTTAGGAGTCTCGCTCTTCGGTATGACCGTTGACTGGACGCGTGAGAGCGCTCTCCGCAAACAGGAATAGAAGACAATCCGATGATAAAATAAAAAAGGAATTCCGCTTTGGAATTCCTTTTTTTTTATTAAGGGACTATATACCTGATGGCACCTTTTACGCCCAAGTATGTTGCTAATAGACTTCTTTGAGGGAGACAAGGTCTTCATGGCAGGAAACTCCCATAGATATAATTCTTCAACTTTTCTCTTGATAGAAAAGTTGCCAAAAGATCAAGCCGACATGAATCCCACCCGCGTGCTCTATGGGTAGATGCCTCGGTAAATCATGTTGGGGTTATTTTTTTGACTTTATACTCATCTTTGTTGTACCATCATGATAACTCCCATTTTTTATTACTCTTTTTTCGCTTTACAAGATTGCGAGCAGTTCGGGCAGTCGGCGCCACAGCCACAGCCGCAGTCCACAATGCCCTTCTTAGCTTTTCGGACACGTTGGATGGTCCTCACAACCGAATAGCCAACCGCGACCGCTACAATCAATATTACGATAACTTTCTGCCAATCCATAACCATTCTGTTTTATAGCAACATGCCTATTTGATAAATCAGGAAGCAGATCAACCAAGCGATAAAGGTATTGAAGAATACCGTGAATGCGGCCCACTTGCCACCTGCCTCTTTGTAGACTGCCGAGACGGTAGCCACACAAGGCACATAGAGCAAGATGAAAATCATAAAGCAGATAGAGACCAATGGCGTAAAGATTGGCTGTCCCTTCAGTTTGCCGGAAGTCCACTTCTGCTCATGAATACTCTTCTGCAATGCCGACGAGTTTTCATCCGCCTCAGCTTCAGCATGATAAAGGACACCCATAGAGGAGACAACGATTTCCTTGGCGGCAAAACCGGTCAACAGGGAGACACTCATCTTCCAGTCAAATCCAAGCGGGCGGAAGACGGGAGAAACAACCTTGCCGATACGTCCCAAGTAGGAGTTCTCGGTTTGGACGACAGCGCGGTCGAGAGTCAGTTGGTCGATAGTCTCCGCCTTGACGGTCTCATCCATCGTATCATCAGCCTCCACCTGCTCAATCTGAGCGGTATAGGCGTCGATTTGCGGACTATGTTGCGGGAAGAACTCAAGAGCCCAAATGATTATGGTAGCCACGAGGATGACGGTACCCATCTTCTTGAGGTACTGCACACTCTTGTCCCACATGTGGATTACGGCATTGCGGAAGGTCGGGATACGATAAGGAGGCAATTCCATAACAAACTGTTCTGAATCAGTCTTGAAAGAGATTTTCTTCATCAACAAAGATGTAAGAACAGCAACGACGATGCCGAGCAGATATATACCCGTGAGTATCAACCCCTTATAGAGTCCTGTAACGAAGAGACCTTGTGCTGAAGTAGTAAAGAGTGCTGAAATGAGCAGCAGATATACGGGGAGTCGTGCCGAACACGACATAAACGGCACAGTAATGATAGTCAGAATACGGTCTTTTTTGTTCTCGAGAGTACGAGTAGCCATGATAGCGGGCACACTACAGCCAAAACCAATGATATAAGGGATAAACGACTTGCCATGCAGACCCATCTTGTGCATCAGTTTATCCATAATGAAGGCAGCACGAGCCATGTAACCAGTGTCTTCCAAAATAGAGATAAAGAAGAAGAGAATCAAGATGTTAGGTAAGAAAGAACAAACGCCACCGACACCCGCAATGATACCATCCACAATCAGATCTTTCAAAATACCGTCGGGCATAATGTTCGAGATACTGCTACCGAGCCAACCAAAGAACATCTCTAACCATTCTTGAGGATATGCACCTAAGATGAACGTCATCAGGAACATAAAGCAGAGGAAGAAGATGAGGATAGGAAATCCCAACCACTTATGTGTGATGAGTTTATCTACTGTATAAGCTCGCTGCTGACTACGGTCTTTACCAATCGTATATGTTTCTGCAAGAGCACCACGGATGAAGCCATACTTGGCACCGGAGATAACCGTAGAAGCATCTTCCTTATAACCTTTCTCCAGCAGGGCTCGTTGTTCGGCAGCCACTCTCTTCAAGGTTTCAATCTCATTATGTTCAGAGAAATCCTTGATGGTAGTCTCGTCATTCTCCAAAAATTTAATGGCGATGTAACGAGTCGGGTATTCCGTATCGTAACGAGTATCTTTTATGATAATCTGCTTGAGAATATCAATGCTCTTTTCAATCTCAGTTCCATAGTTGATATGGATATGCTTAGTCTTCTCTTCAAGGTTCTCATAGACCTCCACGATATTACGCATCACATCCTCAATACCAGTGCCTCGAGATGAGATGGTCGGCACGATGGGAAAACCGAGCATTTTGCTCAGCATCTCAACGTCGAGTTTATCGTTATTCTTCTCTAACTCATCGTACATATTGAGTGCCATCACCATCGGCATGTTCATGTCGATGAGCTGGGTGGTAAGAAAGAGATTACGTTCGAGGTTAGAGGCATCCACAATATTGAGTACCACGTCTGGATGATCGTCGAAGATATGCTTACGGACATAGAGTTCTTCAGGAGTATAGTCTGTGAGGGAATATGTGCCAGGAAGATCGACAATACGGATGGTATAATCCTCATATTTAAAATAACCGGTCTTGGAATCGACGGTGACTCCACTATAGTTGCCCACCTTCTCGCGCATACCAGTAGCATGGTTGAAGAAAGAGGTCTTACCGCAGTTCGGATTACCCACGAGCGCCACAGAGATCGTCTTGCCTTTTTCGCCAAGGATACGGATAACGTCCTCTGTGATAGTACCGTTAAAGGTATAATTATCAGCCACCTCCGCATCAATCGGGACCACCTCAATATGTTCGGCCTCAATACGGCGCAGAGAGACGTGGCTCTGCATAATCTCATACTCGATGGGATCTCTTAGCGGGGCATTCTTGATGACCTTCACCTTCTCGCCACGCACGAAGCCCAACTCCATAAGGCGATGACGAAATCCGCCATAACCGCTAAGTCTTACGATGACACACTGGGAGCCTGTCGGCATATCCACCAGTCTAAGTCTCTGATCTTCCATATATATCGATTATAAATGTTACTCTTATTGCAGGTTGCAAAAGTGCAATAACATTTATAAGTAATATATCCCTAAAAATGATGATTTTAGAGGAATTGACTCATAACTTATTTCGCGCGAGGATGCTATGTGACAAACTGCGAGGACGCAGTTTGCTCCGTAATGACGCGGTTTGCTCCCACCATGTGACAAACTGCGGGGACGCAGTTTGCTCCGTTAAGACGCAGTTTGCTCCGTTAGGTTACAGTTTGCCCCGCTATGTGACAAACTGCGGGGACGCAGTTTGCTCCGTCAGGTCGCAGTTTACTCCGTAACCAGGGCCAGGCTGATGCGTTTGCGGTCGAGTTCCACGCCGATGACGCGCACTGTAACTTGCTGATTAAGATGGACCACCTCAGAGGGATGGGCAACGCGATGGTCGGCAAGTCGGCTGACATGGATGAGACCGTCTTGATGTACACCCACATCGACGAAGCAGCCGAAGTTGGTGATATTGGTGATGATGCCGGGCAGTTCCATGCCGGGCTTGAGATCCTCAATTTTATGCACGTTTTTGTCGAACTCGAACATCTCGAAATGGGAGCGCGGGTCACGACCGGGCTTCTCCAGTTCCTGACGGATATCAGTCAATGTGGGGAGGCCAACCTTATCGGTCACGAAATCCTCCAGTTTAATCAGCTTGCGCAGTTTGGGTTGTTTCATCAGTTCGGGGATGGTGCAACCGCAGCTGGCGGCCATTTTCTCCACGATATAATAGCTCTCAGGGTGAACGGCGCTATGATCGAGCGGATTCTCGGCATTACGGATACGCAGGAAGCCGGCAGCCTGTTCAAAGGCCTTGGCGCCGAAACGAGGAACCTCCTTGAGTTCCTCACGACTGTTGAATGCACCGTGTTCATTACGATAAGCAACGATGTTCTGCGCCAATGCTGGACCCACGCCAGAGACGTAGGAGAGCAGTTCCTTGCTGGCTGTGTTTAGTTCCACGCCTACCTGGTTGACACAGCTCTCGACCGTGGTGACAAGGCTCTCCTGGAGGCGTTTCTGATTCACATCGTGCTGGTACTGTCCCACCCCGATAGCTTTGGGGTCAATTTTGACGAGCTCAGCCAATGGATCCATAAGTCGGCGACCGATGGAAACAGCGCCACGCACGGTGACATCGTAGTTAGGAAACTCCTCGCGCGCCACTGGAGAGGCTGAATAGACGGAAGCGCCACTCTCGTTGACCATGTAGGCCTTCACATCCCGCTCAAAGGGAATATATTTTATGAAGTTCTCCGTCTCGCGTCCCGCGGTGCCGTTACCTATAGCAATGGCATCGACTTTGTATTGGGAAACGAGTCGTTTAAGCTTATCAGAAGCCAGTTTATATTGCGCTACTGGCGGATGAGGATAGATGGTTTCGTTGTAGAGGAGCTGTCCCTGCGGGTCAAGGATGACAATCTTACAACCCGTGCGGAATCCGGGATCAATGGCCAACGTAGTGACCTGTCCGAGCGGGGCAGCCATCAGCAGCTGACGGGCATTGTCGGTGAAGACCTGGATAGCTTCCGTGTCGGCTTTCTCCTTGTAGAACTTGCGCATCTCGGTCTCCATCTGGGGCTGGAGCAGACGTTTATAGGCATCTTGGGCGGCCATCCAGAGCTGCTCGGCGCAGTTAGAGTTATTGCGGATCAGCTTACGGCGGATGCTGGAGAGTGTCTTCTCCTCATCTGGTGCGATAGAGAGACGGAGTATGCCCTCCTCCTCGCCGCGCAACATGGCTAAGATTCTATGGGACGGCGCTTTAGGAAGAAACTCGCTGGCGTTATAATAGATACGGAATTTCTCGTTCTCGTCAACCTTGTCTTTAACCTGTTTGGAGGTAATACGGCTATGCTGGCGGAACGTGTTGCGCAGCATGGCACGCAGCTGGAGGTTCTCGCTCAGACGTTCGGCGAGGATGTCGCGTGCGCCAGCCAGGGCCGCCTCAGCATCGGGGACCTCCTTCTCGGGATTGATGAACGGACGAACAGTCTTCTCCATATCGACAGGCTGTTGCTTGGAGAGTATCTTGGCCAAAGGTTCGAGACCGCGCTCCACAGCGACAGAGGCACGAGTCTTGCGTTTGGGCCGGTAGGGCAAGTAGATATCCTCGAGTTCGCTCATCGTATCTGCAGCCATCAACTGGGCTTCCAGTTCAGAAGTCAGTTTACCTTGTTCGCGGATGGAGTCAAGGATAGCCGCACGACGCTTCTCCAGATCCATCAAGCGGGCATACATCGTCTTAATCTGCTCAATCTGGACCTCATCCAGGCTACCAGTCGCTTCCTTGCGATAACGGGAAATGAAGGGGATTGTAGCGCCACCGTTCAACAGTTCCAACGTGTTTTTCACCTGCTCTTCCTGCAGGTTCATCTCCTGGGCAATACGAGTCACGAAATCTTTTAATTCCATCTAATAAATGTTTTTTACAAACTTAGTTAAATATGCATTTATGATTTGAGAGTATTTATCCAACTGCGAGGACGCAGTTGGCCCCGACCCGGAGCAATCCGCGTCCTCGCGGATTGGGTGATAGTGAAATGTTACGGTCCATGTAACAAATCTGGGTTCCTCTAACTGCGGGGACGCAGTTAACTCCTCTTGAGACGCAGTTGGCCCCGACCCGGAGCAATCCGCGTCCTCGCGGATTGGGTAATGCAGAAAAGTGAAAGACCATGTGTCAGGTTTGCTGTCCTCTAACTGCGGGGACGCAGTTAGCTCCTTCGGGGACGCAGTTAACTCCTCTTGAGACGCAGTTGGCCCCGACCCGGAGCAATCCGCGTCCTCGCGGATTGGGTGACACTGAAAACCACCTTCATCTACAATCATTTGCGGATTAGCTTCACACACATAAGGAATAGCATCATCCTTAATCCAGGCAATATTATTATCATTCGAGATAATATATTTCAGCACCTTTTTATAATGATCTTCCGAACGAATTATTCTATCAAAATATTCTGACTGCCAGACTCTTCCCTTACGATTCATTCTTTCATTTATTTTTTTGGCAGTAAAACTTTTTAAAGAATACATCACTTTATCCAGATTAAAACCATTATACAACTGTAAAAGTATATGGACATGATTAGGCATAACGACATAAGCCTTTAGATTGTATCTAACTTGATCAAAAAAAAGTAAAGCATCCTCCACAATTTTTCTATTGTCAGGAATTTCCAAAATACAATCTCCATAATTATTATCGAGCCATTTATCCACCGTATTTATAAAGAGCTCAAAATATTCTTCACGCGCTTTCTCGTCCAAGGGTTGGGGATGCTTTTTCATCCACACTTCTTTTTCTTCTTTTAAACTAGCTAATTTGCACTGTGGAATGGAATCTGCCAACCTAAAAGTAATAAAAACATATTTATAATCTTGATGCCAGTGAGGCAGATTGGTAGACCTGTGCAGATTACCTACATCGTTTATATCAAAATAAGGAAGAACGAAGTCTTCTATTTGGGGAATGGAGGATTGTAAGTCTCTTTTATCTGTTGTCATAGTATTTGATTTATATCTGCAAAAATATAAAATTCATAACAACAGATTTACTTTTGATGAGACAATAAATTACAAAACCTTTACCTTATCAACGTCACTTGACCCTCTCTCATGTAATAGTAGGTCGGATCGGCATATTTAGCATAAGTGATTTTCCAGACATAGACACCCGTTTGGACAGGCTTGCCATTGACGGTGCCGTCCCAACCCTGCTCGGTATTGTTGGTCATAAAGAAGAGTTCGCCAGTGCGGTTATATATCTCCAATTGATAGTAAGCCACCTCATTGACGGAAGGTAGGAATATCTCATTATTACCATCATTGTTGGGAGTAAATGAATTGGGAATCCAAAGTGCGAAGTTGTCTACCACTGGGACTATCATCGTCGTATCATCCGAACACCCATCTCCATTGGTGACAGTGAGACGGACTAACATATTCTCACTATTAATCACATGATATGCATGTGTCGGATCTGTCTCATAAGAAGTTCCGCCATCACCAAAAAGCCACTGGTAATTGGTAATATCATCACCCTCAGACAAGTTGAAGAAGGAGACTGGCTGTCCATTTTGAGCCTCATCAGGTGTAAAGGTGAAAGAGGCGTGAGGATAGTCAGCCACGTGGATGGCATTTGCAATATGCATAGAATCATTGCATCCCGGAGCTGTAGAAAGCCACAAATCAAGATCATAGTAACCGAAATCAGAAAGAGTCAGATGAGCATTATTCGTGGAGTCTTTGACAGTGATAGTATCCTTGGACAATGTCCAAATAATTTCACAATTGTCTGGCAGATCTTGAGCTGTCAGCACAACAGGTAGCGGGGAACAACCAAATGTAGGAGTGATGACAGGATCGGCCACCGGTTGTTCGGTAATCTCAACACTGACAGTACCGGTATCGGATTTACAGCCCCAATAGTCCACAACTTCCAAGTGCAAAGCAGCATTAGATGTGATAGAGCATGAGGTTGTCTGAGCATTAGGATTGTCGACCATAGTCTCTTCCAGCCAATGATAGGTGATAGGCATTGTGCCGCCACCCTCGACCACTGCTGTCAACTCATTGCACTCGCGGCAAGCCTTAATAACAGTATCGGTAACAGTCACAGGGCGATTAGGCATCAAGACAAAACGTATTGTATCGTATTGGTCATCGTCGGTATACAGCATACAATAGTCGGTCATGATATAGAGTTCCACTGTCTTGGGATTATCAAAAACTGCATCTGGATTAACTTCCATTGTCAGGTGCATTTCCTCCTGTTCCTGAAATGAGAAGTTACTGTTATTCAACGTCATCATCACCGTATCACCATTATCGTTAATACGTGAAATAGTGTAATCGGTACCAATAGCCGCGTTGCCACCATAGGTAAACTCAACGGAATAGGCAGTCACATTGGGACGTGGCAGGTTAAAGATGATATCTGCACCTTTACAGTTCTGAATCAAAGTATCACCATCCTCTAGGGAATAGTGGTTGGGAGTAGTCGCATCATTAGCCTCAGCGGTGATATCCACCGTTGGGCTATAGAAACTGCCCTCCTCCAAGAAGACACCTGAGTCATAGCTGTTATCGCCCACGTTGCAAACAGACAGGTGCATGTGATAGGTCTGGCAAGCAAGAATGACGGCCTGAGCGCTCAATTTAACCGTATATCCATCATACTCAACACCATTGACACCTGTATTGTGATTAGCAATGTAAAAACTGGAATAGGTACCGTTCATACAATCGCTGGAACTACCTCCTGAAGCGCCACCGTTAAGATTGTTGATGGTTACAGGGTAAACCGTTCCAGGAATAATAGCCACGTTCTTGGTTGTAGTGGCAAAGGTGACAGGATCAATACCGGTCAAGAAAAATGCAAATACATCATTATATGGTGAACAGACATATTCTGGATACTCTTCTGAGGCAAAGACATATTGAAATGCAAAAGTATCTGCAAAAGCAATGAAGTCGAAATCCAGCACACCACAGCCATAAAGAGTGCTAGATGCTAGACTGTTCAGCTGGATGTCAGTGTAGTACGGGCTCACTGCTTGGCTAGTACCACCACCACTATTCGGGCCATTGGCAACAGAGACATTGCCTGTGGTCATAACCAGACCCGTAGAAATCGGGAAAGTTGTGTAGCCATTCCTGTTAAAAGTGCCTATCTGAGCAGTGGATACATTGCCAGAACTATTATTGAACTTCGCAGGATCCAGTTGCATAGTACCACCACCATTCAAGTTGATGTTTCCACCACTGAGCAACACGCCATCACCAGCTAGATGCTGTTGGACGATGTTGTTAGGCGACTGGCCCGCCAATGAAGTGGTTGACAAGTTCTGACTCTGGGCATGGAGAAACACCACGCTCAGCATCAGCACTATCAGAAGAGATATCTTTTTCATAAAAATCATCTATTTCGAAGAGGATTAACCCTCTATGGTTTTTATCGCTTTATCCAGGCGGTTACGAACCTCTTTGACGCCAATAACATTGATCATCGTGAAGAGTTCCGGGCCACGGGCTGCACCCACGATAGCCAAACGGAGGCTATTCAGAACTTGACCCATATTCAACTCATTATCAGCAATATATTGCATCACTGCATCATGAGCTTTTTGCTGGTCAAATGGTTCAAACGACTCGATAATCTTCATCACCTCCTGCAATGTAGCGCCCATGCCCTCTTTCCAGCGTTTCTTGACAGCTTGCGGGTCGTAAGCATCTGGAGCCACGAAGAAATAACCAGCCTGATCCCAGAAGTCATTGACAAAATTCAAACGGTCTTTAACCAATTCTATGACGTTTTGGAGGTATGAATTGTTGCACTCGACATTATTTTTTTCAAGGATAGGCAACATGTATGGAGCGAGTTCCTCACCTGATTTCTGCTGTATATATTCGTGGTTGAACCACTTAGCCTTATCGAGGGAGAACTTGGCGCCCGACTTGCTGATCTTGTCGATTGAGAAGCAGTCGATGAGGGTCTCCATTGACATTATCTCCTGGTCGTTGCCGGGGTTCCAGCCGAGCAGGGCCAGCATATTGATAACAGCCTCTGGCAGATAGCCGCTCTCACGGTAGCCTGAGGAGATGTCGCCAGACTTGGGATCTTTCCACTGAAGTGGGAAGACGGGGAATCCGAGACGGTCACCGTCGCGTTTGCTCAGTTTTCCATTGCCGTCGGGTTTGAGCAGCAGGGGCAGGTGCGCGAACTGCGGAGCCTCCCAGCCAAAGGCCTTGTAGAGCATCACGTGCAGGGGTGCAGAAGGCAGCCACTCTTCGCCACGAATGACGTGCGTGATTTTCATCAGATGGTCATCCACAATGTTGGCTAAGTGATAGGTCGGCATACCGTCAGATTTGTAAAGCACCTTGTCGTCGAGCAGACCGGAGTTGATAACAACCTCGCCACGAATCAAATCGTGAACGTGGATGTCGGTGTTCTCCGGATATTTGAAACGGACCACGAAAGCATCACCACGACCAAGTCGTTCCTGCACCTCCTCAGCACTCAGCGTCAAAGAGTTGCACATCTGCATACGCGTGTTCACATCATATTGGAAGGTCTTCTTCTGACTCTCAGCCTCTTTACGTTTAGCATCAAGCATCTCAGGTGTATCAAAGGCATAATAAGCCCACCCATCGTTCACCAGTTGTTCTGCGTAGGGTTTGTATAGAGCCTTGCGTTCAGACTGGCGGTAGGGGCCATATTCGCCACCGATGCCAACGCCCTCGTCAAAGGTGATGCCTAGCCATTGGAAGGCCTCAATGATATATTGTTCGGCACCAGGAACAAAACGGGTCTGATCGGTATCTTCGATACGGAGCAGCAAAGTGCCGTTATTTTTCTTAGCAAAAAGGTAGTTATAAAGTGCTGTTCTAACGCCTCCTATATGGAGGGGGCCCGTTGGACTTGGGGCAAATCTAACTCTCGGATTCATATATACAAATTTAAGGCTGCAAAAATAAAAAAAATATTATCTTTGCGGGCTCTATTTTATACCTTATAAAAAGAGGGGTTTTAAAATAAAAAATAGAGGCAAACGTTATGATTAATAATTAAATCACACCATAATGAAAAAGAGTATTTTCACCATCGTATTGCTGTCCGTTTTCACATTTTTGACAGCACAAAACTACCACATCACTCAAAACTCTATGAACAAGTTGTCGATAGAGTTCAACACTCCCAAACTCGAAACTAGCGTAGCCAAGAATGGTAATGACTTTTACAGCAACCTCATCATGGAGGGTTTCACCCCTTCCGCCGAGGTCGGTGCTCCCGCTCTGCCGGAGCTTACCGAGCTGATTGAAATCCCTCTCTGCGACAATGTCAACGTGGAGATTCTCTCCTCAGAGTATGAGGAATACGATGCTGCCGAGCTGGGCATCTCCTACACCGTGATGCCGAGACAGCAGAGCTATCCCAAATCATACACTGGTGAGCGTACCTTCAGCAAAAACGAGACTATTTACAGCACCAATGCTTTCTACACCTCTCAGCCGGAGATCGTTACCGCTCACAAGATCGGTACGATGCGTGACATCAACATGGCAAACCTCGTGGTGAGTCCGATCGCTTACAACCCCGTCACCAACCGCGTACGTGTTTACAGTCGCATCAATGTTGAGGTCACTTATGAGAATGCCAATGTTCCTGCAACATTGGAGATGAAGGACAAATACTACAGTCCTATGTTTAACGCTGCTCACGAGGCTGTCATCAACCCCATGCAGGTCCGCAACGAGTTCAACATTTCTCCCATTAAATATCTCATCATTGCCCACTCTTCCTTTGTCAACGATGAGAACCTGGCTGCTTTTGTCAACTGGAAAAAGCGTATTGGTTACATAGTAGAAATCGTCTCCACTGCCAATATCGGCACCACCACAACCGCTATCAAAAACTACATCGCTGCTGAGTACACAAACGCCACAGCTGCCAACCCAGCCCCGACATTTGTACTGTTCGTTGGTGATATTGCACAGGTGCCCACCTTTACAGGAACAGCAAGCAGTGCACATAAGACTGACCTTTACTATGCCACTTGGACAACTGGTGACAATCTTCCCGACTGCTACTATGGACGTTTCTCTGCGCAAACCCTTGCACAGTTGACTCCGCAAATCGAGAAGAGCTTGATGTATGAGCAATATACGATGCCGGATCCTTCCTATTTGGGCAAGGCTGTCCTGATTGCCGGTTCCGACAGTTACTGGTCTCCCACACATGCAAATGGCCAGATCAACTACATCTTCAACAACTATATTAACACCACTTCCACGACACACGACTATACAACAGTTTACAAACACCTGTATGATTGTTCTGGTCAGGCTGCTACCATCCGCTCTGAAATCGGTGCCGGTTGTGGCTGGGCCAACTACACTGCCCATGGTTCAGAAGACGGCTGGTACAGTCCTGAGTTCTCCAGTTCTCAGGTTGCTTACATGAACAATGCCGACAAATACGGGTTCATGATTGGCAACTGCTGTCTTTCTTCCAAATTTGACGAATCTGAGTGCTTTGCTGAGGCTGTTCTTCGTGCTGCCAACAAGGGAGCTGTAGGTTACGTTGGTGGTTCCAACAGTACCTATTGGGACGAGGACACCTACTGGGCTATCGGTGTACGCAGCAACATCGTTGCCAACCCGACTTATGACGCCAATCATCTGGGCGCATATGACAGACTGTTCCACACCCACAATGAGAGTCATGATGTATGGGCTACCACCATCACTGGCATGATGACCACCGGCAACCTAGCTGTCGAGAGCTCAAGTTCAGACCTCAAACTTTACTATTGGGAAATTTACCATCTGATGGGAGATCCCTCATTGAAACCTTATATGGGTATTCCTTCCACTATGACCGTCAACTCTGCTGACGCCATTGTGGTTAACTCAACATCTTATGGTGTACAGGCTGCTCCTTATTCATATGTAGCTCTCACATACAACAACGAGTTGGTTGCAGCTGCATTTGCAGATGCCAGCGGCAATGCCAACCTGACATTCGACGCTATCAGCACTCCTGGCATCTATGAGTTGGCTGTTGGTGCTCAGAACTACATCCAATATTTCAAAGAGGTGCAGGTTATCGCGCCGACAGGACCTTATGTAGCTGTTTCTGCTGCAGGCCTGTCTGAATACAGCGTTCCTGGTCCTGGTGCTACCGTCAACATCAACATGACCCTGACCAACTATGGTGTTGCTGATGCTTCCAACATCACATCAACTCTTACGAGCAGCACCCCTGGCACCACCATCACACAAGGCACTGTCAATGACAACAGCCTGGCATCCGATGCCTCTGTCACGCACAACAACGCCTTCACTGTCACCATGCCTGCTGACGCTAACGATGGTGACCATGTAGACTTCACCATCACAGTAACTTCCGGTTCTGTGACCTCAACAAAGAACTTCAGTGTAATGGTTGTAGCTCCGAACCTTGTCATTGGTGAATCCACCCTTCAAAATACCAACGGTTCAGCTTCATTCAACCCTGGTGACGTTGTCAATGTGACTGTCGAGTATTCCAACACCGGTCATGCAGCTTTAACCAATGGCACAATCAACCTTGTCAGCCATTACAGCCCTGTAACCGTTGCTAACTCACCTCAGACTATCACTGATTTGGCTGCCGACGCTACAGCCACTGCCCAGTTCCAAGTCACCATCGGATCTTCCGTTCCAGATTTGACCATCATCCCATTGTACGTCAAGGGTGTTGTCGGAAATACACTCACCGTTGACACCATTTACATCACCACAGGCAATGCAATGGAAACCTTCGAGAGTGGTGATCTCAGCACTTTCAGCTGGCAATCCAACGCCAACCCGTGGTTTGTAACCAACTACCAACCCTATGCCGGCAGTTATTGCGCTCGCTCCAAACAAGGTCTCTCCAACATGAGCCAATCCGACCTCACCGTCACCGTCAACTCATTGACCGCTGGCGAGATCTCCTTCTTCTGTAAGGTATCTTCCGAGTCCAGTTACGACTTCTTTGAGTTCTACGTTGATGGTTCTAAGAAATGCTCAGAATCCGGTTCAGTATCATGGACTCAGAAAAGCTATCCTGTAAGTGCCGGTTCCCACACCTATCTCTTCAGATATGTGAAAGACTACTCCGCATCCTCTGGTAGCGACTGTGCATGGATTGACAACGTGGTATTCCCTGGCTTAGGTACCATGTGTGTTGAAGATGGTGGCGACGATGTCAGTGTTGAAAATCACGACAACCTCGTATTCAGCGTTTATCCTAACCCTACAACAGGTATGCTTCACGTTCAGTGCTCTGAACCGATGCAGCAAGTTGTCATCTACGACATGAGTGGTCGTCAAGTGGCACAAGAGAATGCAATGAGTGCACAGCAATCCCTCAATGTCAGCAACCTGACTAGCGGTGTATACTTCGTCAGAATCATTACTAAAGACAATCAATCTTCCATCTCCAAATTCATCAAACAGTAATGGAAGAGACGTTAAATCAATATGAAACCCTAGTAGGGCAATGTTTGGAGCTCTTCAGTGCCAAAGCTAAAGACTACGGCACTGCATGGCGCATCCTGCGACTGCCCTCCCTGACCGACCAGATCTACATCAAGGCCCAGCGGATCCGCAGCATCCAGGAGAAGGGCGAAGCAAAAATCAACGAAGGTATCATCCCTGAGTTCATCGGCATCGTCAACTACTCCGTGATGGCGCTCATCCAACTCGAAATCGGCGTGGCCAACACGTCTGAAGATATCGAAATGGATGTGGAGACGGTCACCAAACTCTACGACAAATACATCCATCAGGCCAAGGACTTGATGAGCAACAAAAATCACGACTATGGTGAGGCTTGGCGTCAGATGCGCATCAGTTCCATCACCGACATCATCCTGATGAAGATCTTCCGCCTGAAATCTATCGAAGACCATCAGGGCAAGACTATCGTCTCTGAAGGCATGGATGCCAACTACTACGACATCATCAACTATGCGATGTTCTGTTTGATCAGGTTGGTGCTGGAGAAGGAGATGTAAGACGTGAGATGTGAGACGTAATAATTAGATATTAAATTTTAAAAGATATGAAAAGTAAAGAGCCTATTTGGTTGATGATTATCCGCATATTGTTGGCGGGACTATTTCTATTCTCCAGTTTCTCAAAAGCTATTGATCCTGTAGGATTTGGCGTCACGATGAGTGACTACTTCACATCCTTCCACATGGGCTTCCTCCATCCGCTGTCACTGTTCGCCGCAGTAGTGGCTATCAGCTGTGAGTTCATCTTAGGATGCATGTTACTGTTCCGTGTCAAGGTTCAGTGGGCAGCTTGGGGTTATCTTATCTTCATGACCTTTTTCTTCTTCCTGACACTCTGGCTTGCCGTAGCCGAGTATCTGGAAGTAAAGGGCATCCACTACTTCGGTGTTGTGAAAGATTGCGGCTGTTTCGGTGACGTTATCGAGATGTCCAACAAGGCTACCTTCCTAAAGAATGTAGGCCTCATGATTCCGACTCTGATCGTCTTCTTCAACCGCAAGAAGATCAGCGACTGCCGTCTGTCAGAGTTAGGCCAATGGCTTGCCATCGTAGTTTTCGGCATCATCGCCGTCTGCTTCCAGCTGTATGTCATCCATCATCTGCCGTTCATTGGCAAGAGCGACTGGAAGAAAGGCAAAGACGTATCCGTATTCGTAGCACAACCTGCAGAGAAAGAGGTTGTATTTGTCTATAGCAACAACGCCACCGGCGAGCAGGTCTCTCTGACGCAGGATGAGTTGATGGCACAAGACGAAGACTTCTACAATAACAACACATACGTATCCCGCGAAGACAAAGTCATCAAAGAGGCTGTTCCAGCCAAGATTGACGGCTTCAACATGTTGGACGAGAGCGGTGCCGACCATGCGCCCGACTACTTCGACAAAGAGCGTGAGGGTGTCGTCTACATCCTTTATGTCCATAATCTTAGTGAAACCAAAGAGAAGGGTATGAAGAAGGTGATTACTCTTGCTAAGGATTGTCAGGAGAAAGAGATCGACTTCGTGGCCATCACCAACTCATCAGAGGAGGAGATTGCCGCCTTTGCGGAGCGTTACGGTATTGAGTTCCCGATCTACAACAACCCTATCAACCCTGTCACCGGTCCGTTTATGGTACGTGACGCAATGCGTTCCAACCCGGGCGTGATGCTTATCGAGAAGGGTATAGTTAAAGACAAATGGGCTTGGCGCGACATTCCCGCCAAGGCTGAGCAAAAATAGACGGCCTTGACCATTCGGGAAAGCATACAAGAGACCACACATGCACTGCAGCCGCTTTACGATCCTCGTGAGGCGGCTGCCGTCGCTAAATATTACCATGCATTTCTGACGGGTTTTGACAACTGGACGCTGCCGTTGCATTATAATGACGAGCTCACGGAGGAGCAGGAAAGACATCTGTGGGAGGACCTTGCCAGACTGATGGAAGGCTGCCCAGTGCAATATGTCACGGGAGAGGCCGACTTCTACGGTAGGACTTTTACGGTGACCCCGGCCGTACTTATCCCCCGCCCGGAGACAGAAGAACTGGTGCAGATGGCAGTGAGGACGATGCGCACGGTTGAGCATCCGCGCATATGGGACATCGGCACAGGGAGCGGCTGTATTGCAGTGAGTATCGCCAAAGAATTGCCAGAAGCGGAGGTCTTCGCCACTGACATCTCTACAGAAGCACTTGAGGTGGCCCGCGAGAATGCCTCACGACATAAAGCTAACGTCACCTTTGCGCAGCACGACATGCGAGAGGTGGCCTCCCTACCCTTCCCCGAGAGACAGTTCGACCTCATCGTCAGCAACCCACCATACATTCCCGAGCGTGACAAAAAGGAGATGCACCGCAACGTGACGGAGCACGAGCCCGCCACAGCGCTTTTTGTACCCGATGAAGATCCGATTTGGTGCTACCGCGCCCTCGCCGACATCGCCAAGAAGGCGCTGAAGAGTGACGGCAGACTCATGGTGGAGACCTACCACCAATATCATGATTTACTCATTCAAGAATGGCAAAAAAAGGGCCTGCTGGATATCACCGAACAGGATGACATCAACGGCAGGCCGCGTTTTGTCGTAGGAAAAATCTAGTAGGAAGCTTTTCCTGTTCCAATCATCTTTATTATATCGCTAAAGCTTTTGAACATCTCATAGCACAAGCCGTGTTTTAGTCCTTTAACACCTTGGACATTGGTGGTCAACACAGTCCCATCAAAGAACATAGTTAAATCATTAAGTGGAAAATTAAAGTCTTCAAGACCGCTGCCAGCTATCATATCCATCATTCGTTCCATATCAAAACGCATAAAGAAAGAGTGTCCTAACCAATCCTCTGAAAAAGCATCTGGTTTCCCTGCCGGACGGCGAATAAAATCAAAAGTGGATGGGGATTTGGTATAGAAAAGGTTCTTATCTTTCACTACAACATAGGATGTGTCCAGACCCAGCTCCTGGGTGTAGGTATCATAGTTCATCACACTCTTTGTGGTAAGAATAGCGTAAACATCCAAATCACTGTTGGGGATGTACTCGACGCTTTTTTTATTGACAGACGGATCGACAGACTGTTGATTTAACATTATCTGTTCCATCATCTCCAACCTCAGTTCAACATCATCGCCATCAAAATTCTCCCAATCTGGTTCAACTGCTGGTTCTTCAGAACGAACTTTAAAAAGAGAGTCGACTTGATCATTATGCGCTGATACATATTTTTTTAAAACCTCCTGAATATCGATATTATCATCCATATTGGTTGCGAACAACAAGTCGCCCTCATCCAACATAGTACAAACAAAAGGTTTTCCCAACAAAGGAAGCAATGCTTGATACTCTGGGGAGATATGGGCTGGCATATCATTAATATTATCATACCCTGTTATCGAGCTAAAGGCCATAAACAAAGGTTTTTCACCCAGATAAGGCACGAGTTCAGATACCGCTTGATGGTCTAATTTCATTTGCGCTCTGTCGGCATCAGACAACACATTAGACATGTTACGGATTTCACTCTCACTGCCTATAGCATCATGCGTAACCTTTGTCTTGCTGAAAACTTCAACATTAATATCTTTGAGAATATCTTCTGTAACATTTGGAGCAAAACTCTTGAGATAGTAGAAAAGGTTTATGAGCGTGAAATTTTGTGAATTATAAAGGGTATATGAATCTATCTCGCCGTTCAGTAATCTACGCCCTGCTTCAGAATTCAAAAACTGAGAATTGTTCATATTCTGCCAAATAGTCTCTACATCCACCTTGGGATTTGAAGAAAAGAAAGCGGCAAGATCTTCAGTTGCGTAGATAAGCAGGCAAGCCACGTCGTTATTGCAAATCACTGCGGACTCTTCACTGACGAGAATGCGGGCCTTACCATTCTTTTCATCTGAAAAATTCTTAAACGAGGCTTTACTGTTGAGCATCGATTTAATGACCTTCTCAAATTTCTTCTCGTCATTCAGTGGTATAATAAAGATATTGTTATCCACAATGGCCATAGTAGCAGTGAAATCCACTCCGAGTTTCGAATCACGATTGACCCAACTCTGTATAAAAGTTTTAGCAGGCTTAAACTCGTCAAGTATCCAATCCAGATGTTTGTCGGAGTACAAGGCTTTCAGTTCCATGTCGCGGGCCACCTTGTCCAGATCCATCGTCTGAACTGAGTAACAATTGTCCGGCACATAACTCAGAACTCGTTGGGCACGATGCACCTGAGCAAAGAGTGTTGTTGTTAAAAACAGGATAAACAGCAGGAATAATGATTTTTTCATACTCGTTTCGGATGGGATCCCTCCAAGATTTTAAAGATGCGATACGGTCGGGAATCCCTATTTAACCGGTCGCACAATTATCAATTCAATATGGCAAAAATAGCATTTTTAACTTAGCTATGGCAAAAAACGCATAAAACATTTTTACAAATATAAGATGCAGAAATGGAAAAAGGTTGCAGTAGGCGCTAAAATTTCTTGAGGATAAAAAAACGCCTTGGAAATCATGGTGTTTCGCAAGGCGGTTTTTAGAGAGATTTTGTCTTTATGGTTGTTAATTTTTGTTACATGGTCAATATATCTTGATTACATGGCTGGGAGTTTATAATAGAATTTTGTTTGCATCTTATCAAGAATCTGTTGGAAGGTCTCGGGGAGTTTAATCCACATCTGACGGACAATCTCCTGTGGTATAGTGCCATAGAAAGCCTCCGCTATACCACCGGTAATACAAGCGAGCGTGTCGCTATCACCGCCAAGAGAGACAGCCAGACGGATGGCACTTTCAAAGTCGGTACTCTCTAAGAAGGCGATAATCGCCTCAGGGACAGTCCCCTGGCAGCCCGGCTCGAACTTATATGTCGGGCGAATCTGGTCGCAGGTACGGCTCAGATCATATCCGAAGGTCTGTTCCACATACTCCTTGATTTCAGCTTTAGACTTGCCATTGCGGGCCATAAAGATAGCTGCGGCAGTAGCCTGAGCTCCTTTGATGCCTTCGGGGTGGTTGTGGGTGATGCTGGCCGAGAGTTCTGCCACGCGGAGAGTCTCCTCCAGAGTATCACAAGCCCAGCCCACGGCACTCACGCGCATCGCAGAACCGTTGCCCCACGAGTTATAAGGCTGGCGCGTATCCATTGAGAATAGCCAATTGCTAAAACCTCCGCCATATCCGCCCATCGGACAGGGAAACCGTTCTGCAAAATCGACAAAAGATTTTTCCAATTCCGTATGGGTGTGGCCTGGATCTCTCAAAAGCCAGTCTGCCACTGCAAACGTCATGATGGTGTCATCGGTGAAGTTGCAACCCGGGGAGAAAAAAGGGAATTGTGTTGACTTGATATTATTGAATTCGTATACCGAACCGACGGTATCGCCTATAGCAGCTCCTAGCATAATAAAATTGTTTTAGTGTTAAAAAATGATTTTATGATTGACATTTATATAATCTCTTTCCAGAAATCGAGGGGAAGATAGATATTCGGCACGTCGATAGCGGAGATAAAGAGCGGTGCAATCTCTGCAGCGGTGAAGCCAGCAATACCACAACCGATGGGTGTTACGAGGAAGGTCATATCGGGATGCTCTTTTGCAAAGGTGATGAATTCGTCAACATAGGGCTTGATCGTCTCCACGCCGCCCTGCATCGTGGGAATAGCATAGCTTTGTCCTTGGAGACCAACACCTTGTCCCATCACAGCGCCGAAGTTAGTGACGGCAGCATGAGCGGCCCCACCGGTATGAAGACCTTCCGGATCACTGCCAAAGACGAAGATCTCATTCGGTTTCAGGGTTTGAATATGCGCGGGTGTCATACGATTGTTGAATTCGCCCATATCACGGTAGTTACGCACCTCGCGATTACGGCGGGCACGATGCGCCTTCACCTCTGCGGAGGTCATTTGTCTCTCACATGCAAAGTCTTGATTCATCCTATCGTACATTCTCATCTTGGATTTTCGCTCGTTGGTCCAAGCATCTTGCATACCCGAGTCATCATAGGTAAAACTAAGATGGTTTTCTATAGAGATGGACATGGCGACCTCTTCCACATCTTGGTTGGTGCCGATATAGGCAAAGTTCCAGCCTTCAGCTTTCAGTTTGTCTACGAGCTGTTTGATAGCTTGGCCCGAGAACTCCTTGGAAGCGTTTTCCATACCATCGGTGATGATAGTCACCACAGCAGAGGAGTTGTCGTCGGATTCAATTTGACTATAGAGCTTGTTCAATGAGAAGCCCATCGCATCAAACAGAGGGGTACCGCAACAAGGCTGATATTCCTTAGTGGTAAGATTGGGCACGTTGGCAACTGGGATGTTCTCATAGATATAGTGTTTCTTGCAGGAGCAGAAGGTAAGCAGAGAGACAAAATGCTCTTGAGTCTCTTTGTACTGCTCCTGAGCGGAACGGATACCGCCGACGGTCTCATTGAAGCCGCCAATAGCAGCGTTTCGGATAGTAGACATGGAGCCGCTTTCATCAAGGATGACGAGGTTGTAGACTTTCAGTTTGTCGGTTCCTGTTAAAGGATTTTGCTTTGAGGTTTCATTCTTTTTCATGATACTTTTGTTTTTATTGTTAAACATTGTTTTAATAAAATGGTTGAAAAAAGGTTAAAATTCAAATCTGAAATTGCTTTCTTGTTTAAAATGGTCATATTTTTCTTTATTGAAGGAGTACAGACGTCCTTTTCTTCCCGGTTTATGGCGTTGAGGAACATCCGTGTTAATTGTCTTGGATAGAGACTCTATACTGGAACAACAGAGATCAATACTATCACAAATGGAATCAATAGAGGGGAATAGATCATCGATATCTCTATGGACAAGTGATGGTTGAGGATCAGCGGCTTGGAGGATGCCCGTCTGCAACATCTTTCGCTCGAAGTTACGGCGATCGAAATGGACGCCAAGGATAGCCTCGTAGAGACGTTGGAGCTCTGACATGGTGAAAGACTCTCCGAGCAGTTCAAAGCCGATAGGTTCGAAGTAGATGTCTTTGCGGAGTTGTTGCATTGCCTTGCGGAGGATGAAGTCGTGGTCGAAGGCCAGTTGGGGGACCTCTTCGATGGGAAACCAGCGGGCGTCGTTGGCATCATCGCCGCCTATCACGTCGGCGGGTTTTACCAAAGCGTAGAAGGCTATGGAGACAACGCGTTCGCGGGGGTCACGGCGGACACCGGAGAAGGCGCCCAGCTGTTTTAGAAGTTGTGTGGAGAGCCCTGTTTCCTCGGAGAGTTCACGTTGGGCGCAGGCTTCGGCAGTCTCGTCCATTCTCATGAAACCGCCAGGGAAGGCCCACATGCCTTTAAAAGGATCTAGTCCGCGCTCAATGAGGAGGATATTGAGTTGTTTTCCGTCGAATCCGAAGACGACACAATCGGTGGCGACGGCTGGGTGGGGGTATTTATAGGTGTAAGTCATAGTGAATTTTTAATTGCGTAATTTTGACGCAAAAATACACTTTCTACAATACGAAAACACATTTTGCGTAAAAAATACGCAAATATTTTTTAGATTACTGATTTACAGATTGTTACAGGAGAAATTTTAGGGAATTAGAGGAGAAAAGGGAGAGATTTGAGGGGGAAATGGGGTGGGCTGAGGGGGTGGAAATCGCGAGAATTTGAGGAAAGAAGGAAATATGATGAAAATATTATCGGCTCAATCAATAGATACTTGTTGACTAACAAAATAGAAAAATAGTTTATATTATATTAATTTTTTATTATTTTTGCATTTTAAAAACATTATATTAATTAACAATTAAATATGAAAACATTACAATTATCAGCTTTTAAATCTATTCATTCTCTAGTGAAGAAATTGAATAGTGAAAAAAAATGTAGAGATTTCTTGGCTCAAATCAGATGGCAAGGAAAAACAATCTGTCCTTATTGTGGATGCGAAAGAATTTACAATAAAAAAGACGGACGCTATGCGTGTTCTGGGTGCAGAAACACATTCACTGTATTGGTCGGCACTATATTCCAAAACACCAAACTTCCATTAATAAAATGGTTTATGGCAATCTACTTACTCTGCAACAACAAACAAGGGATATCTTCGTGTCAACTCGCCAAAGATCTCGATATTACGCAAAAGACTGCCTGGTTCATATCTCAGAAAATCAGAATTTTATTCAAAAATCCAGATGATGATTTCAAAGATATTATTCGCTCTAAAATCACAACAAAAATCAGCTTAAACGGAAAAGTATTTCGTGCGAGAATCCCATCTACACCCAACTTAATACATCCAAATATTCTCAAATATATAGAATCAGGAAGCCGAATATTCAAGGATAGCTATATATGCTATCAAAGTCTTGCTGAAAGTGAACGAAAAGAGTATCAAACAGAAGATCCCGGGTGGAAACTCGATGAATCATCACGTAGAATAGGAAAAGAAGATGGTTTTTGGTTACAGATAAAAAGAATGACCTTAGGTGTTTATCATTATATATCCGCCGCCATATTTCATAGATATGTCTATGAAGCAATTTTCAGGAGGTCAACCACTGGGATATCAAACGCAGATCGTGCACATATCATGTTGTCTAGAATCGGACAAGTTGTCACGTACAAGACAGTCAGACCTACATGATAAAACATCGTGGAAAAGAGTCAACAAGTATCTATTGAGGTAAAGAATCATCAGAAAGTATTTTGGGCACACCAAACTACCCGTCACATCGAAACCTCAACGGTATCTCAAAATAACACCTCACCTTCTCTCCATCCAACACCCCGGGCTTCCACAACGGCTGCTCCTCAACCACACGCAACGACTCATTGTCCAACAACGGAAAACAGGACACGCTCACTAACGTATTGTCCACCCTCCCGTCAGCTTCAACCACAAACATGATCAACACAGTCCCCATAATCTCACGCTCCCGACAATATTCGGGATACTCACAATTCTTGGCTATCAGATCCAACAGAGCCGCCTCACCCCCAGGAAACTCAGGCGCCTGCGTCACTGTCATATATACGTCATCAGAATAATCCTCCTCGGTATCATCAAGCTCATCAACATCATCAATCTCTCTCTGCAGGGCATCAATCAGGTATGTGAGATTATATTTTGGAGCTTTCTTATAACAAGAAACAGCCTTCCCCTTATCCTCCTCAATGCCTTTTCCAACTTGATAACAATGCCCGAGCAACATCTGCGCATCCTCATTGCCTGAATCCGCCAACGCTTTCAGCTTCCCAATCGCAGACGTCTCCTCTTCTGCTGCCATATAATAACAGAACGCAGCCTCATCCAAGTCTCGCTCTACGCCAAGACCCTGTTGGTAGCACTCTCCAAGAAGAATCCATGCACCTGTTTCTTCAGCCTTGACACCCTCGTTCAAATACTTAAGGCACTTATCGTACTTTCCTTTCTGCATGGCAACTGAAGCCTTCTGGACCCATTTGCCATTTTGGGCATTTATCGGGGCGTCAAGACAGCCCACAAAAAGAGTCATCATCAAACTAACCAAAAAAACATTCCTTTTTTTCATTTCTTCTGATTTAATAGGATTTCTTCAAGCTCCATCTCACTCACATTGTTGCTCACAGCGATAAAGATGATGCAAAAATAAAACAATTATCACATTTAAGATGCAAAAACCTGAAAAGGTTGCACTTTGTTAGGCATTTTTTTATTTCTCTTAACGACCTATAAAATCGGCACTTAGACATTTGGAAGATTCAGCAAAATTCTTATTTTTGCAAATTGTTTCTAGGAAACTATAATTTGAATATTTTATTATTGTAACAAATTAAATATCATCATCTTATGACAATGCAAGATAAAATCAACGAGTTACTCGCTTTGCGTGAAAAAGCTCGTTTAGGCGGAGGTCAGGATCGTATCGAGAAGCAGCATGCCAAGGGCAAATACTCTGCTCGCGAGAGAATCTTGATGTTCCTTGACGAAGGCAGCTTCGAAGAATTCGACATGTTCGTACAACATCGCTGCCAGAATTTCGGACTTGAAAAAGAGAAATATCTCTCTGACGGTGTGGTGACCGGCTACGGTACGGTAAACGGCCGACTGGTATATGTCTTCTCTCAAGACTTCACAGTATTCGGCGGCTCTCTGTCTGAGACTTTCGCTTTGAAAATCTGTAAAGTGATGGACCAAGCCATGAAGGTCGGTGCGCCCGTTATCGGCTTCAACGATTCCGGTGGCGCTCGTATCCAAGAGGGTGTCAACAGTTTGGCCGGCTATGCTGAGATCTTCCAACGTAACATCCTCGCCTCTGGCGTTATTCCTCAGATTTCTGCCATCTTCGGACCTTGTGCCGGTGGCGCTGTCTACTCCCCTGCCCTCACCGACTTTATCATGATGACCAAAAACACGAGCTACATGTTCGTAACTGGTCCTAAGGTAGTGAAGACTGTGACCAATGAGGATGTGACTACCGAAGATCTGGGCGGCGCTTCCGTCCACTCTAAGAAGTCTGGCGTGGCCTCCTTCGCAGTTGACAATGAGGAAGAGGGTATTGCATTACTGCGCGAGCTCATCGGTTATATCCCTTCCAACAATATGGAAGAGCCTCCGTTCGAGCCCACCCAAGATCCTATCAACCGTCTGGAAGACCATCTTAACTCTATTATCCCTGACAACCCCAACATGCCTTACGATGTCAAGGACGTTATCAACAGCATCGTTGATGATGGTAAATTCTTGGAGATTCAACCGTTATATGCTCCCAACATCGTTATCGGTTTCGCCCGCTTCAATGGTATGTCCGTAGGTATCGTAGCCAACCAGCCCAAATACTTGGCTGGCGTGCTCGACATCAACGCTTCCCGTAAGGGTGCCCGTTTCGTCCGCTTCTGCGACGCCTTCAACATCCCTATCGTAACGTTGGTAGACGTTCCCGGCTTCTTACCTGGCACTGGTCAAGAGTACGGCGGCATCATTCTTCACGGTGCAAAACTGCTCTATGCTTACGGCGAGTGCACAGTTCCTAAAGTAACTGTTATCCTTCGTAAGAACTACGGTGGTGCATACTGCGTGATGAGTTCCAAACACTTGCGTGGCGATATCAACTACGCATGGCCTACCGCTGAAATCGCTGTTATGGGCGGAAGCGGCGCCGCTGAGATCCTCTATGGCTCTCAGATGAAGAAGATTGAGAATCCTGAAGAACGCGCTAACTTCCTTAACGAGAAGGTGGAAGACTATCGCAACAAGTTCTCCAATCCATACGTAGCCGCTCAATACGGTTATATCGACGACGTCATTGAGCCACGTAACACCCGTTTCAGAGTTATTCGCGCCCTTGAGTCCCTCAAGAACAAACGTTTGGAGAACCCTGCTAAGAAACACGACAACCTGCCTTTGTAATAAAAAGTAAAAGAAAATATGAAGTCAATATACAAATATCTGGTCTTGTTCTTAGCCTTGGCCATCACCGGCACCTCTTTTGGTCAGTCGGTGCGCGACCTCCGCTTCAACGAGATTTTGATTAAAAACACAGACAACTTTAGCGACGAATATGGTCGTCATGTGCCTTGGGTTGAGATTTTCAACACGGCTTACAACTCCGTCAATTTGGCGGGTTGTTTCCTGACGGACGATACCACAGGCTTCGCTGCTGCCGGCAAGAAAGGCGGCGAAATCCCTAGCCATTGGTACCACATTCCTAAGACGGATGTCAATACCAACATGCCACAGCGTTCCTACGTAGTTTTCTATCTGGATGCTGAACCTCTTTATGGTACCTTCCATGCCAATTTCGACCCTCGTACCTCCAAGACCAGCTATCTTGCGCTGATTTCTGCCGACGGTAAAGATCTTATCGACATTATGCACTATCCGAAACAGGATTTGATGGACTCCACCCGTGCTTTCGGTCTGGAAAAAGACGGTATCAACGACAAGGCTCACTTCCTGGACCAATTCACTCCCGGTTCCAGCAACGAGGTTAAGTTCACCGTCTCCAAGCAGGAGCGTCTTAAACGTGACGACCCCTATGGTATCGGTCTGGCCATCATCTCTATGTCAGTGGTATTCACAGCTTTGATCCTAATCTTTTTCATGTTGAAGCTTTTCGGTTATGGCTCTAAGAAAATTGCTCAACGTAATGCAGCTAAAAACGCACCTGCTGCCACAGCTATGGCCTCAGCAGCCAAGAGTGGTGAGAACGCTAACAAAGAGGGTGAACCTGAACAACTCACTGGCGAAGAGGCTGCCGCCATCGCTATGGCCCTGCATCTGCACTTTAACAGCATGCACGACGAGGAGAGCGAAGTCATCACTATCAGCATGCCTTCCGCACATTACTCCCCGTGGGCACAGAAAGAACTTGTCATGAAGAGATCACCAAGATTAAGAAAATAATTAAAAAGATAGCAAGATGAAAAACTATAAATTCACGATAAACGGTAACAAATATTCCGTTGAAGTTGGCGACATTGACAACAACGTAGTAAATGTGGAAGTCAATGGCTCCGCTTACAAAGTAGAGTTGGATACTGAGATCAAGACTCCGGTAAAAATTAAGCCGGTTGTCCAAGTTGCAACTCCGAAGGCAGCAGCTGCCACTCCGACAGCCAGTGTCAAGAGCGCTCCCGCCGCAGCCACCGCTGCTGGAAGCACTCTCAAATCCCCGCTGCCCGGCACCATCCTTGACGTCTTCTGCAAAGAGGGCGACAGCGTGAAGGCCGGTCAACGCCTCTTCCTCCTTGAAGCTATGAAGATGGAAAATAACATCGATGCTGAGAAGGACGGCGTTATCAAAGAGGTCAGAGTACACCGCAGCGACTCCGTTATGGAAGGCGATGTGCTCGTAGTATTCGAGTAACCCAAGTATAATTAACAAGTTTCACCAATTAATTAGAAAGATATGTTAGATTTTTTCAGAGAAGGTCTCATCCAGTTCTTCGGCTATTCCGGTTTCGGAAACTGCACGTGGGGCCATATCATCATGATATGCGTAGGCTTGTTCTTTATCACCTTGGGTGTGGTTAAAGAATTCGAGCCTATGCTGCTCGTTCCCATCGGCTTCGGTATGATCATCGGTAACATCCCGTTCACCGATGGCCTTCAAATCGGTGTCTATGAGAACGGTGCTGTGCTTAACTACCTTTACTTCGGTGTGATCAAAGGTTTCTATCCACCATTGATCTTCCTTGGCATCGGGGCCATGACAGACTTCTCGGCCCTGATATCGAACCCGAAGTTAATTTTGGTGGGCGCTGCCGCACAGTTCGGCATCTTCGCCGCCTATGCTATCGCCTTATTGTTAGGATTCACTCCTATGGAAGCTGGTGCTATCGGTATCATCGGTGGCGCTGACGGTCCTACCGCTATCTTCTTGTCTTCCAAATTGGCTCCTAGTTTGATGGGTGCTATCGCAGTGTCTGCCTACTCTTACATGGCATTGGTGCCGGTGATCCAACCGCCTATCATGCGTCTGTTTACCACCGATAAGGAACGCCTCATCCGCATGCGTCCGCCGAGAGCCGTCACCCACCGCGAGAAAGTGCTCTTCCCGTTGTTCTGTATCCTGTTGACCGCATTCCTCGTACCGTCCGGTATCCCGTTGCTCGGCATGCTCTTCTTCGGCAACCTGCTTAAAGAGTGCGGCGTGACCAAACGTCTGGCTAACACCGCCTCCGGTCCGCTGATCGACATCGTGACTATCCTCATCGGTCTTACCGTGGGTGCTTCTACTCAGGCTACCAACTTCCTGACTCCGAAGTCCATCTTAATCTTCGGTCTCGGTGCATTCTCCTTCGTGATTGCTACCGCCACTGGTGTGCTCTTCGTGAAGTTCCTCAACCTCTTCCTGAAAGAGGGTAACAAGATCAACCCGCTCATCGGTAATGCTGGCGTCTCCGCCGTACCTGATGCCGCCCGCGTCTCCTACGTGGAAGGTATGAAGTACGACAAGACCAACTACCTGCTCATGCACGCTATGGGTCCCAACGTGGCCGGCGTCATCGGTAGTGCAGTTGCAGCCGGTATCCTTTTGAGCTTCTTATACTAATATTGTATGAGATGATTTAGTGAGACGAATTGATCTGAAATCATGGGAAAAGGTCCTGCATGCGTGCAGGACCTTTTTTTTATGGGAAATCTCCTTAACCAACCGTTAATCATGGGCGAATGCAATTCGCCCCAACGTTTACAACGCCTTCAACAGGTTCTCCACGGCACCCCACGAAAAATTCTTAAGTCCAGGGGTCGTGGACATAATCAAAATAACATCAGATTTCTCGATCTCCTCTTTCATATCCAAATCCTTAGTTAAAGTCTCCTTCGTGTAACACTCTGGATAGACAGAACTGTTATAATACCAGAAGCTACCTTGGAAACAATTCGCCTGATAACCAATATTGAAAATCTGCCAATAATAACTATCTGCTATAACAGTTAAAGTAGGCTTTGAAAATGCTGTATCTGTAGACCAATGCCATGCAGGATAACAGAGAGAATCGCTACGTAATGGAGTAGATGAAATATTAAGAAGTTCTCCCAGATCGCAGTCAGAAGACTGTGGATCCAACGTGATATTATAGCTATCCATGATAATCCGAGGCAGTTTTAAACCACTTTTTTGAGCAATATAGCTAGTCAGGCTATCCGTGGCCTGCAACATTCCATATTGACTCCAATGAATACCATATTTCGGATATAGAGGATGTTTAGCCGTAAACTTAATCGTCTGATAATATGCATTATAATCTATAACATTTACTCCAAATTGTTTGAGAAGCCTACTATACTGAAGATAATTCGTATTGTCGGTTTTATCTTTTCGTTGCGCCTTGGAAATGTACTCTGGGAAAAAGTCTGCCTTGCTAGGGGCTAAAAAGACCACTAAAATCTTTCCTCTAGCGGCTAAGGAATCTTGTAATCGACGTGTCTCTTTCACTTTGTACAAAATAGAGTCAAGTCCAACAAAATCCATTCCATAATGAGCATCTATATAATCTTGCTCAAACAGATACTCCTCTTCACCCAACACAACGTTGGCAGCATTAATCTTATGGAATAATTTAAAACAGAATCTATTATGGAGTCGTACCAAACTATTATGAAAACCTAAATTCTCGTTAATGTATTGGTCATAGTCAGACTGGAAAGAGCCTTCGAACCATGTCTTTGCGGTAAGCGCTGGCTTTTCATGTGGAACAAAGGAACCAGTCAGTGGCTTTTCTGGAATCAGATGAGTCACCTTCTGCAGTAACGGCAGAAGTAAGACAACCAAAAAGATAATATATAGGGCGGTTTTTCTTCCTTTCATAGCATCAGAATTTAAAATAGATGAAAGGATTGAAACCAGAAGCAGACAGATAAGCCGCTGAAGCCACGAGGAATACCATCGCGCACAAGAATGAGACATAATGCTGCCATTCAGGGCGTAATGGTGCATAGTAGACCTCTTCAACCTTACGACCAAACTTTGTCATTGTGAAGAAAGAGAAGAAAAGAGCAATAATGAGCACAACGATAAACTCTGGGGCTACATTTGCGGCCACATGATGGAAGTCGAAGAGTTTACCAATATAGAAAATCGCATCACCGAGAAGGTCATTGCGGAAGAAAATCCAACCGACGGTGACAACCACGAATGTCAACAGCACCCTAAATATTCGCGGCACTTTATCCAGGCATCGGTTCAAGAAGAGTTTGTCGCTAATGATGAAGATTCCGTGCCAGATACCCCAAATCAGGAAGTTCCAGCCGGCACCATGCCAGATACCGCAAACCAGGAAGACAATGCCTAGGTTGAGATACTTACGGGCTGGAGAAACACGGTTCCCACCCAAAGGAATATAGAGATAATCCTTAAGCCACGCGCCAAGGGTCATATGCCACCTCCGCCAGAACTCACTGACACTCTGAGAGGTATAGGGATTGTCAAAGTTCTCAGGAAACTTAAAACCCAGCAAATAGCCCAAACCAATAGCCATATCAGAATATCCACTGAAATCGAAGTAAATCTGGAACGAATACGAAAGAGCCGCCAATCGCGCAATAGTGCCTGTAACTTCCTCATGAGGCAATGCATAGAACTGATCCACCTGCGCTCCTAAGACATTCGCTATCAAAACCTTCTTAGCCAAACCGATGGCAAATCGATACACGCCATACAATTTGTGATCTATGGTGTCGTTTTGCCTACGATCAACTAAATCATCTGCTATGCTGCTAAAACGAACGATAGGACCGGCTATCAATTGAGGAAACATTAAAATATAAAGCAGATAGTCGTGCAGATGACGCAAGGGTGCATGCACCTTACGATAGACATCGATAGTGTACGTCAGTGACTGGAATGTGAAGAATGAGATACCGATAGGCAACGCCACCTCCATCCAGGGCACCGTCTTGACATTAATGGCGGAAAGTAGATGATTAAGATTGTCTACAAAGAAGTTGGCATACTTGAAATAGGCCAACAATCCGAGATTCAAAAGCAGGGAGATGACCAGATACATCTTTCGCCTACCCTCCCGTCTGCTCATCGTTTGAACGATATAAAAATTCAAGATGAGAGAGGCGAGAAGAATGAAAAGGAACTTGGGCGCACCCCACGCGTAGAAGGCAAGGCTGGCGATAAGCAGCACGATATTTTTCCCCTTCGACGGCGTCAGATGGTATATGACGAGAAAAACCGCCAAAAACACAAATAGGAAAAGGGTACTACTGAAAACCATAATGTCATTAAAGGTTGCAAAAATACAAAAAAAGGGGTTCCCGTCATCGACGGAAACCCCTTATTGTGCAATGTCGGCCCGTTACCGTTTCACGAAATTCTTCGTTACAACGCCGCCATCGGTCGTCACACGTACGTAATACATGCCGTCGGCCAATCCGCTGACGTCAATACGAAGAGGATTGTCGTTGGATTCGATCACGTTGATCAACTGACCGTATACGTTGTAGACCTCAACGCTACTGATCTGGATGTTGGCGTCGCTTACGGCTACGCTGACAATTTCAGTTGCAGGGTTAGGATAGAGATTTACGCTCTTCTCCAAATAGGTCTGTACGCCGTTGTTGTTGGTCTCAAAGGTGACCGTGTTGGAAGGATCGCTGTTCAAGCCGTTGCTGCAGTGTGCCACCACGTTGGCCTCGTAGGTAACGTTTGCTACCAGGTCGGTCAAGGTGTAGGTTGTGGTGGTGGCAGTCACGGTGCTCCAGTTGCTCTCCGTAGTCTGACGGTAGTTGATCTGCCATTCAGTCGCGGTGTTGGCCTCCTGCTGCCAGGTCAGGGTCACGTCAGTGTGATCAACGGTAGCGGCAAGGTTCGTAGGAGCAGGACAGGTAGGAGTGCCATTGTCAAGAGTTGTGAAAGAGGCAACTGTTGACCATTCACTGCTGGTATTAGCATCGCAAACAGCCTTTACTCTAACCTGATAAGCAGTGCTGGCCGTAAGACCAGTCATAGTGTATGAGGTGGCATTAGCAGTAGCACTCTGCCATGTGGAAGCAGATGTAGCCTTGTACTCAACAGTCCAGGAGGTCTCTGTACCACCAGCGGTCCAGCTAGCTGTTGCCGTTGTCTGGGTCACATTGTTCACAGCAAGACCTGTAGGAGCAGCACAGCTGGTAGCGCCACTACAATCTGTGGTGAATGTGGTCAATGTACCAGAAGGCGTACCTGTCGTGGTGAAAATAATATTTCCTGTCGGATCAGTAACTGCGAAAGAGCACTCTGAATCATAATCACCAACATTCCAAACTAAGGAAGTAGCAATATTATCACACAAAGCGACAGTCTGGGAGGTAGACGTACCATCTGTGAAACTCTGGCCAACAGTTGCAACCGTAGCACCATTCTGTACTATGGTAATGTAAGCACCATTCCAACCATCGCCAAAAGCATCTGACATGTTGAAAATGTAGTTACACTGCTCGGAGGCTTCACAAGCAGGAGTGGTAAACTGACCAGTCAAATAGAATGACTCTTCTGTTCCACAATCAGCCTTAACACGTACATCATAGGTAGTAAGCGGTGTCAAGCCCGTGAAGGAATAGCTGGAACTAGTCACGTTAAGAGGAGTCCACGTTGTCGCACTAGCAGTCTTATACTCAAGAACCCAGGCGGTCTCTGTGCCAGCAGGTGTCCATGAAACCGTAGCAGTAGTAGTACCAAGATTGGTAAAAGTAAGGTCTGTAGGCGGAGGACAGGTATTGGAATAACAGTTGACTGTCAAAACAAAACCCTCATATGTAACAGAACCATCTGAATGGAAATAGATAGTCAACGGACCTGTTGTGGAGACCAGTGTAGGCACAGTAAGGCCGGAACCTCTATACTCACCCAACATATTACCTGAAGTGCCTGCACCATCATAAATCTGAACATAGTCACAGCAACTCTCCGTAGAGACAGTACCATAGAGGGAAATCATATTACCAGCAACCTCAGGGTAAATGATCAATGTGGAATTACAAGAGTTACTATAGGAACCTTGGAGACCACCATCGTCGTAAACTACCATAGAACAGGTAGTGACAGTATTGCTGCCAGACATTGGCATCAGATAAGAGCCCGGAGTGGCTTGAGCCAGATTAGAGTAGGAACTGGTGTCCCCACTACAGTCGGAGCGCACATAGAAATCGTAGGAAACGCTCGTGGACAAATTGTCGACAACAAACGGGTTAGAGGTAGCATCAATAACTGTACCTGAGCCTGGTGTAAATCCTGATTGACCATACTCAATATACCATGCGGTTGCACTGCCATTTTCGGTCCAACCAAGGGTAACAGAAGTTGAGCCCACATTGGCAATAGAGAGATGTGACGGGTGTGGACAGCTCTCCGTTAAGGAGATTACGACATCGTCAATAGTACCAGCATTGTAGCTAGTAATAGGGCCACCCACATTAGGAGCCAAGAATGCGAAGCGGTTGCCATGTCCCGTGTAATTATTCAAAAATACTGTATGCTCTGTATAACCGGAAACATTGGTGTATATGAGAGTATCCAATGGCTCAAACGTGCTGAAATCGCTGCCATTCACTGTACCAACGATAAGGTAGAACGGATATGAGCTATAGGTCTTAACGTTGAATGTGAGCTGCAGGGTATTCATCGGAATTACCATCGTGTCTATGAGTGGCAACATGGCAGCCTCATCACCATAAGAACTAGATGTATAGCTATAGAAACGAAGTGCATAGTTGCCGCTAGCTGCATATGATGAAGAGTAATAAACATACGGGTAGGCAGTGTATGAACTGCTGGCTGTGTTATACTGCTCCCAACAATTCGGCAGATTGGAAGGACCTGTTGTGAGGTTAGTGGTACCCAAGCCCAAAGAGTCAAAGTTCTCAGTATAAGGCAATGTGGTGATAGCCGTACACTGTGTATAGAATGAGAACTGCTCCCAATTACTGGACTCAGAACCGGAACATACGGCACGGACATAGAAATCATAAGAAGTATTCGGTGTCAATCCTGTCAAATATGCACTATTGGTAGTAGCATATGAGGTAGACATATTATCAGGTGTCCAGTTACCGGAGACATCATAAACATACTCCCACTCTACCTCTTCGCCTCCAGGAGTCCAGGTGAGTTCAGCATAATCACCACCCAGATCTTGTATCGCAATGTTAGTCGGATGAGAACAAGGATTAACATACATTACTGACAAATCGTCAAGATATGCGTAAGATGATCCCCACGCAGGAATTCTGAATGCCAGATAGTGACCATTGCCACTGTAATTAGAGGTATTCAACTCAAAGTTCTCCCAAGAATAGGTGTTCTCTGGGCTAAAAGTTCCGAGAACCTCAAATGTTGAGAAATCATTAGGATCTGTCATTATACCTGCTTCAATGAAGTAATCTGTAGAAGTTTTAAATAACTCAAAAGTCACGTTGAGACTATCCATAGCTACTTCGTCAGCAAACCTTGGAGTAGCAGCATAGGAGTAACTAGTAGATGAACCATAGAAATAGAGAGACTTTGTCCCGGAATTAGCCTGTGAACCGGAAATATATGGATACTGCGTACTATAATTGGTGCCTCTTGTCCAGCAAGGCAACATATAGGAGGAACCAGTACTTGTAGCACTCTCAAAGTCCTCGAAATAAGGAATAGTCAGATAACCACAAGTAGTAGCTGCAGATACCTCTACCCACTCACTACTGTCTGATGTAGAACAGAGAGCGCACATACGGAAATCATACTCCGTATCGCTGAGGAGGTTATCTACCGTGAACGTGTTGGTGTTTGTCACGCTGCCAAGTGAGGTCCAGGTGGCATCACCAGACATCTTGTACTCCAACAACCATTCTGCTTCGGCATTACCGGCAGCCCATTGCAGAGTAACACTTGCAGAGTCATAATCCGTTACAATCACATTAGGCGCAGGACAGGTCATGTAATCGCTCTGAGTCTGAGAACACTTGAAGAATTTCACATCATTACGCATTGCACTTCTGGAAGAAGCTGAACCAGGAGCAGTTGCATCATACGGAGACGAATCACGATAAGCATACAGTGTTGAATATGAACTGGAATTCTTTGTATGCACATTAAAGGTATAAGAGGAACTGTTATAGTCGCCTGAATTGTCAAGAACAATCAATACCAAGTTGTCGATACCGTTATAGCTGAAGTACTCAGTAAAGTCAAAGGTATTCCAACCTTGCTGACAGTTCAACGCACCTTCATAAACCTTAACAGCCTGGCTGATGGGCACCCAGTCGGTTGTTGAAGCGAAAGTACTATCGGCCTTATGAGCCAGATAGATGGAGACATTCGACTTCACGGTCATGGCACTCGCATTTGAGTACTCAAAAGCGATACCGGTAATAACGGTAGCACCGCCAAGCTCAGACGGAGTGTAGATCTGTTGTGAATAGGTATAGTTGTAGAAGTTGTTGACAGGAATCTGATATGAAGTACTGGATGAACCAGATGTGGTCTCCTGGGCATTTGTGTCAGGTGAGAGACAGCTAATCACCTCGTATGTATGGGTGGTGAAGGTGGCGAAAAGCGTATCTGGGATGTCGAAACAGTTAGGATAAAGAGCTACCGTGTAAGTAGTCATGGTATCCAAACCTGTCAACAATTGACTTGTCTCGCCCGTCACCATTAAGGTCGTCGTCATCTCAGTGGACTCGTTAGTGTATGCCAGAACATAGTCAACATCTGAAGAAGAAGGCTGCCATGAAATCAAGGCTGAGGTATAAGACACATTGCTAACCTCCAAGTTCTCCGCAGCCATACAGGAGGCGTCTCCATAGTCTATGGTAACGTCATCAATATAAACATAGTTGCTATAGCTACCAGGAGCATACGGACAATAGACCACAGGGTAGATAACCTGGCCATTGACAGATTCCGGAAGGGCAAACTTGTACTCAGTCCATGTGGTTAAAGGCATATCCATTGGATAGATACTCTTTACAGAAACGAAAGTGCTGAAGTCGGTTGCATCCGTCATATAACCAAACTCCATTCTACCGTAATTACTGCTAGTCTTGTATGCATAGAGACTCATCACCAGCGGCTGATAGTTGTTGGTCAAATCCAAACCCTGGCCACGGGCTACAGCAGAATTGGGAGTATATGAGTAGAAGTAGAGAGAACCGTTACCAGAGTGGGCATAGGAGGATGAGATATAAGGATAGTTACCAGCAGTACCACCCAATCCACGCTCCCAGCAATCCGGGAAAGCAGCTGTACCAGTTCCCATATTGTCAAAATTGGCCACATACGGGATTGTTGTAGCAGGAATACATGAAGTGTGGAACTCGGCAATCTTCCAGTTACTATTGTCTGGAGAGCAATTAGCACGGAGATACACTGTGTATACTGTATTATCCGTCAAGCTCGTCAATGTGTAGAAGGTGTCCATAATCGAAATGGGAGTCTCATTGTAGAGGCTACTACCCTCGGGGACAACCACCAGCTCAAAACCACTGGCATTATCATGACCATCCCAATTAAGATCTGCTCCATTGGAGGTCACGTTAGAGACTGACAAATGAGTCGGTGTAGCACATGCTGGCGGCGGCCCAACCATGAAACGGACATTGTTACGGTTAGAAGAGACCGTACCAGACGGAGTGGATGTTGCCGGCGTATAGGCAGAACCATCTTGATATACATACAATGTCTTGTTGGAAGCCGTATGCACCGTGAACGTGTTGTCGGAACTGGTGACATAGGTACCAGTATTATTCAATACGGCTAAAACGATATTGCTACTACCATCATACTCAAACGGCACATCCAATGGGATGTTCACCCAGTTATCATATCCACCAGTGGCAAACGGAATGACGCCACTGAAGACCTGCTGTAGGTCAGACATCGGCACCCAGTCGGTGGAACCACTGAAGGAGGACTTGTCGGTATTGCCCATATAGACCACGATATTCTTGTCTTGAGGCGAGCTGTGAATGTATTGGAATGCAATACATGGGATAGTACCATCGAGGACACCCAGTTCGCTGGCGGTAAAGATCTGTTGAGTATAAGAATAGTTGTAAAAGGTGTTCAGAGGCAGGATATACTGAGATGTAGTGCCAGAGCCGATGAAGATACTATCCATACAGTCGATACATGGATTCTCCGCCATCGTAACCATGGTGGTGATGGGCGAGGACTGGCAACCGGTCTCATACTCGGCAATAACATCATATTGATAGGTGCCGAAGGCGACAGAGTCCAGATATCCAGTATTCATAGAAGAGGAGATCAACGCATTGTCGCGATAGAGTTTATAGGAGGAGACCAGATTGTTGGGATCTTGGAAAGTACCAATGATCATCCAGTTGAAATCGGCAAGTTCTGATGTCGGGTCGCCGTTAGAGAGCGTCTCCCAACCGCCAAAGTTAATCAAGTCACCATTGTTGAAGTCACCACCATTCTGACTTGCACCTAATGGGAAGCCAGCACTGGTATTACAACGTATACCGATCCACAGTTCTTGAGTTGGATCAATGAGGAGTGCAGTATCCAGCATCACCGTATTGAGGACGGAGGTGGTCAGCATCTGGGCAACCTGTTTGTTCGCAATCAGGGTGCCGGGAGAAAAGATGGAGTCGTTAACCAGACTACCACCCTGCCAAACCATCACATAGTAGGTACAGATCGACTGAGCCTCGCCCGGGACAAAAGAGACAGAGGTCAGTTTCATGCCCGTGATGGGAGTCAGATGGGTCGGCTCAAAACGTATCGCACCGATAAAATCGGCCGCGGCGTCAGCTCCAATACGAGTACTGTAGGTGGTACAGAACGAAAGTTGTTCGGCTGAAGTGTCTTCAACTCCAGTCCAACTCAATTGCACATTGTTCCAGTCGGGCATGTGCAGAGCTGCCGTCAGATTCGTCGGAGGCGCACATGTGTTCTGCGCATGTAACGAAAAGGCAAACAGCATCATCACTGAAAACAGAAGTAAGTAAAGTCTTTTCATAATGGTGTGTTTTTGTAAATAATATAATGAGTTTAAGAAAAAAATATCCGCAAAAAGGCAAACAAAATTAATAAATAGACAAATAGAAAAAATGGGGAATTATTAACAAGTTATCAACAGCAGGGCGAGCTAATGTAATATTCTCTTCCACAAAAAATCCCCGACAATTTGATTGTCGGGGATTTTGGTTTTCGGGGCCAACCGCGTCCTGCGGTTGGTTGTCGGGGCGAATCGCATTCGCCCTCGTATGGGCGAATAATTATTCGTCCATACGGATTACCGTTTCACGAAATTCTTCGTTACAACGCCGTTGTCGGTCGTCACACGTACATAATACATGCCGTCGGCCATGCCGCTGACGTTGATGCGGAGAGGATTGTCGTTGGACTCAATCACATTGATCAACTGGCCATAGACGTTGTAGACCTCCACGCTGGTAATTGCAATGTTAGCGTCGCTCACAGCTACGCTTACCATCTCAGTTGCAGGGTTAGGATAGAGATTTACGCTCTTCTCCAAATAGGTCTGTACGCCGTTGTTGTTGGTCTCAAAGGTGACCGTGTTGGAAGGATCACTGTTCAAGCCGTTGCTGCAGTGTGCCACCACGTTGGCCTCGTAGGTAACGTTGGCCACCAGGTCGGTCAAGGTATAGGAGGTGGTAGTTGCAGTCACGGTGCTCCAGTTGCTCTCCGTTGTCTGACGGTAGTTGATCTGCCATTCAGAAGCGGTGTTAGCCTCCTGGTGCCATGTCAAGGTCACGTCAGTGTGATCAACGGTGGCGGCAAGGTTCGTAGGAGCAGGACAGGTAGGAGTATCGTTGCCCAATGTGGTGAAGTTCACGTCAGTTGTCCAATCGCTAGTCACATTAGCATCGCAAACTGCCTGAACACGTACTTGATAGTTGGTGCTAGCGGTAAGACCGTTCATAGTGAAGGTGGATACCGTCACTTGGATAGTCTCCCAGTTGGTGGCATCAACAGCTTTGTATGCCACATTCCAGGTAGTCTCTGTGCCACCGGCAGTCCAGGTAGCAGTAGCTGCAGTCTGGGAGATATTGTTCACTGCCAATGCGGTAGGAACAGCACAAGTGGTGGTGCCACCGCCGTCACAATCGGTAATGAAGGTATAGGTGGTATAGAGAGACATATCACTTGCTACATAGAGCATAGTACCATCTGGGCCGACAAGATTGAAGCTAGCTTCATTATCATAACCGCCCTCAGTCCAAACTAGAGAAGTAGAAATGTTGTCGCAAAGAGTAACAGCTTGTGTGCCGGAGCTCTCGCCATAATCCAAGGTCACCGTTGCTACAGTGATACCATTCTGCTGTACTGCCAAAGAACCACCATTCCAGCCATCACCGTATTCGTCGTTGAGGTTGAAAGTATAGGTACACTGGTCAGCAACATCGCAGTTGGCAGTATTGAAGGAGGTCTCTACGTAGTAGGAAACATCACCGCCTCCACAGTCAGCCTGAACACGTACATCGTATGCCGTCATAGCTGTCAAACCGGTAAGGGTATAAGGATTGGTGGTTACAGGAATGACCGTCCATGTTGTAGCCGTTGTCTCCTTGTACTCTAGATTCCAGTTGGTCTCAGTACCACCAGCAACCCAGCTGATATCAGCAGATGTAGTTCCAATGTTAGCAACAGCGATAGAGGTCGGAGCTGCGCAAGTCGGGATAGTACAAGAGGAGATGAAGGTATAGGTAGAATATGTGGACATGTCGCTAGCTGCATAGAGCTGGAGACCGTCAGGACCAACCACTGAGAAGCTAGCCTCATAAGCATAGCTGCCAGAGGTCCAAACGAGAGAGGTGCTGTCGTTGTCGCAGAGGTAGACAGTCTCTGTTGCACTTGAACCACCTGTCAGTGACAATGTTGCCACGGTGATGCCATTCTGTTGTACTGCTAGAGAACCACCGTTCCAACCGTCACCGTAGGAGTCGTTGAGGGTGAAAATGTAAGCGCACTGGTCAGCAGTGTCACACAATGATGTGTTGAAGTTTGCAGAAGCAGCGGTAGAGGAACCATCAGTACCACAATCAGCCGTCACATATACAGTGTATGCAGTACCAGAGGTCAGACCTGTAAGGTCATATGTAGCTGAGGTCGTAGTAGCAGTAGTACCCTCACCAGGAGTAAAACCTTGAGGACCATACTCGATGGTGAAGCCGTCAGCATTGCTGAACCAGGTCACGGTAGCAGATGTCATGCCGATAGCAGAAACTGTCAGGTTCTGCGGAGCAGGACAAGCCACGGTTGTTGTGAATTGGATGGTTTGTGTTGCATCCTCAACAAGGTCAGGAGTGGCGCAATTGGTCACGACATAGACATCGTAAGTGGTCTGGGGATCGAGACCTGTAAGATCAACCGTTGTACTGCTGGTAATGAGGGAGTTCCAAACACTGTCGGTGGACGGTTTGTAGTAAACAGTCCAGGAATCATGAGTCACATCGTTATCTACGAAGGTGATGGTAGCGTTGTGGCCGTCAACATTAGTAGCCTCGACACTGGTCTTCACAGGGGAAGGACAACTTGGAGTCAGCTCGACGACGATGTCATCAATATTCCATGAGAGACCGGAATATCCGGTGAAACGAAGTGCAATACGGCCAGTGGTAGCAGTAACACCATTGAAATCGAACGGTCCCATATAGTTACCGTGACCGCTACCAGAGGAGCCTCTAGCGCCTGGAACACCAGCCAAGCCTAAGAGCTCGAATGTAGAGGTGTCATTGACATCGGTCATCACACCAATCTCCATGGTACCATAGCTGGAAGTATTCGTGGTAGTTGCCCAGAAGGAGAGACGCAACTCATGAATATCATTAGTAAACTCAGGAAGCACAGCCATATTATGGTTGCCCTTAAACTCTGCGGAGTTTTGACCGGAGTGACAAGCGGGAGCGTGTCCACAATATACGAACGGAGAGGTGCCGTTATCAACAGACTCGGTAACAGGCGTTGCCCAGCAGATGAAGGATTGTGCACCACCACCGGTGTAACCTTCGAAGTTCTCTGTCCAAGGCTCAGTAGCTGTGATGGTCAAAGCACCGCATGATGTGTTGAAGGTGACAGGAGCCGTAAGCATGGAGGAGTCACCGTAGCACATGGAACGCAAACGCACCTGATAAGTGGAAGAGGAGGTCAGATTGGTCAGAGTAACAGTGGTGTCTGTCGTGGTGAGATAAGTGGTGTCAGGACCATAGACACAAACGGAATAGCTGTCTGCACTTCCACTCCAGGAGATGGTAGCGCCATCCAGAGTAGGATTAGTAACCACAACATTAGTAGGCGGCAAACAGTCTGCACACTGAGCTGTCAACTCAAAACCAGGATAAACCACAGTATAGTCAGAGGTGAAGCGAATGGTCAACGGACCCGTTGTAGAGATGAAGGTGAAGTTGTTATGAGTACCGGAGAAGTCACACAGTTGTGTGCCTGTGGTACCAGCACCATCATAAATATAAAGATGGTCATAGCTAGACTCGGTATTAGAACTACCAGAGATCATCATCATGGAACCAGGAGTCTCAGGATAGAGGATAAGAGTGCTGTTACAGTCAACACTGTAGTCGCCATTAGGACCACCGTTGTCATAGATAACAACGCCGCAGGTGGTCAGAGAGTCGGTGCCGGTGACAGACATCGTGTAGGTGCCAGTGGTAACAGAGATAGGACCTTCCCAAGGGCTAGTCATGCCACCGCAGTCAGCCTGAACATAGAAATCGTATGCTGTGATAGTAGACAGATTGTCGACAGTATAGGTTGTAGCGTCAGCAGCCACAAGAGTGCCAGCCGTCTCGGGATCAAAACCGGTGGGACCGTAGATGATATTCCAAGCAGTGGCGTCACCCATCTCAGTCCATCCTAAACCTACTGAATTGCTACCTACAGAGGTGCTGTGCAGATTGGTAGGATGCATACAGGAAGGAATCTCGCTCACGGTGACATCATCCAAACGGTAACCGCATTCGACCGCATTGGAAACACGGAAAGCGATATGTTGGCCAGTACCAGCATAAGAGCCTAATGAGACGATCTGATACTCATAATATTGGGAACCGTTTCCTGAAATGGTACTAGTAACGGTGTCAACAACTTCAAAAGTGGTTGCATCGCTCGGGTCAGACATAACGCCCACTTCGAAAACACCAGAAGAACCAGTCTTATCAAGATAGAACTCAACCATCAAGGTAT
Organism: Bacteroidales bacterium; assembly: GCA_024686335.1. Taxonomy (GTDB): domain Bacteria; phylum Bacteroidota; class Bacteroidia; order Bacteroidales; family WCHB1-69; genus F23-D06. The sequence continues at coordinate 44,169 of JAILCI010000025.1, forward strand.
TGACAGGGATGGTGGCATCTATAGCCGGCATGATGGCAATGTTGTAGCAGTTAGGCGTATAGTGGAAGTCCAAGCATCCTGCTCCAGAATGGGAGTATCCTGACATGTGATATACATAGTGAGCAGGATCGGAAGCCAGACGAGACCAACAATCAATATATTCACTACCTCCGTCCATAATATATTCGTCAAAACCAGCGGTGTAAGGCAACTGGGAGACAGCACCACACTGGGTCTTGAAGGAATAATGAGCAGAAGGATTGGAGGTCTCTCCACTACAGTCAGAGGTGACATAGAACTCATAGTAGGTGTCGGCGCTCAGGCCTGTAAGAGTGTAGAAAGTGTCGGTGACAGAAATATCGGTATAAACGGAATCGTTAGCCGGTTTATAGTAAACTGTCCAAGATGTAGCGGAGCCCACCTCGTGCCAACTCAGTGTAGCGCCATCCTCAGTGACAGCAGATACTGAGAGTTGGTTGGGTTGAGCACATGAGAATCCTTGGATGCTGATGTTGTCCACAGCAGCAGGATCATAGTCGTCATAGCTATATGTATAGTTTTTCCAAACAAAGACAATCTTTTTGGACTGGCCAGCCACGTTGTCCAGGATAGCATCAAAATGGGTCCATGATGTGACGCCGGTAACAGCATCCAACAAGGCAGTTCCTGTCGGCATTGCATCAGTCGGGATAGATGTGGTCGCATCTACCAAATAGACAGAGAAAACGTCGCTATAATTGAGTCCGTAGTATTGAGGAAGATAGGAATAACCCTCTACTTTGTAATCAAAAACGAGATGCCACTCTTGAGCATCAGCTGGGAAGTCAACGTCCATAACTGCGTATGAGTACCAAGACTCATATGAACCATAGGAGTAGGCATATGAACTGTTGTCATCAGATATATAGAGGGAATGGCCGGTAGTAGCCCCATCAGAGCCAGGATTGAACACTGAGCTGCCAATAATCCAAGAGTTTGTATTGTTGGAAAGCAGTGTGAAATCAGTGATGCTTTCGGGACTGGTCTCAAAATCTTGGGTATAAGGTAAGGTAATAGGAATATTAGGAGTGGTAAAATAAATCTCCGTTGACCAATTGGTCAATGTGTTATCACTACAAGAAGTCTGAACGCGTGCCTTGTAAGTAGTGGCCGGTTGCAAACCAGTAATATCAATAACAGTGTCATAAGCGGTAAGGGTCTGGGCATTAGTCCAGTCGCTTTGGGAGGCGAGCATATACTCAAAGTTGTAGTAGGAGTCATTGTCACCACCTAACCATGAAATGGTGGCGCCATAGGGAGAAGCAGCTTCAAGCGTCACGTTGAGAGGCTTGATGCAAAGGGAAGGAGTTCCATAGCTGAAAGTAGTCTTAGGGATGAAATTTCTGGCAGAAGGACTCACATCACTAACAGAGCTGTAGCTGTATCCTTGAACACTAGAACCAGTAGAATTAATGCCCAAGAAAGAAGCGCTGCTGTAATCGCCTTGATTAACCGTCGCAAACTCGACCAGCAGGTTGCCGCCAGTATAGTTGAACGGAACGTCAAATTCAACAGTCATCTGACCATTGGCTATCGTCATCGCTCCGCTATATACTGTCAAGAGCGGATCCGACGAGAAACCAGACAATGACGTTGCAGTAGTAGTTCCCACCTTAACATCAAAGGTAGCAGAACCCCAAGAAGATGGTGAAGAACTAAAGTAGAAAGTCATCTCCGAGATAGCATTGTTCTGCATAACGGTCAACATGCTGTCAGGATAGATGATCTGAGCACGAAGATAGGCATCGGCATAATAACCATAGATAGGGACATAGCTATTCGTCTCATTGCCATCAGCCACCAGCAAGGTGTTCTGGGCAGAGACTGGAACAGAAGCCAATCCCAAGGTCAAAATAGCCACAATAAATAGTAGTACTTTTTTCATAATTTGAAGATTTAGTGAATATTATGATTGTTGTATTGTTATTAATTCATAGGGGATACACCCATTATTTATGCAATTCTATCCGTTCATTTAGCAAAAAAGCCAGCAGCAAAGATACAACATAATTCCCAATTTACAAAATGTTATAAATAATTGACAATAATTCGCTATATATTTGACAATCAATTCGCTACAACTTCCCCCACCCTCATCACTTCATAAGGCCACACCATTCCCCCAGAGTTCGCACAAAATAAAAAATCCCCGACAATTTAATTGTCGAGGATTTTTATCGGGGCCAACCGCGTCCCGCGGTTAGAACGTCGGGGCGAATCGAATTCGCCCGTATGGGGGAAGGGGGGGCGGTAGGGGCGAATAATTATTCGCCCCTACGGGTTACCGTTTCACGAAATTCTTCGTTACAACGCCGTTGTCGGTCGTCACACGTACATAATACATGCCGTCGGCCAAACCGCTGACGTTGATGCGGAGAGGATTGTCGTTGGACTCGATCACGCTGATCAACTGGCCATAGACGTTATAGACCTCAACACTGCTGATCTGGATGCTTTGGTCGCTCACGGCTACGCTCACCATCTCAGTTGCAGGGTTAGGATAGAGACTTACACTCTTCTCCAGATAGGTCTGTACGCCGTTGTTGTTGGTCTCGAAGGTGACCGTGTTGGAAGGATCGCTGTTCAAGCCGTTGCTGCAGTGTGCCACCACGTTGGCCTCGTAGGTAACATTGGCTACCAAGTCGGTCAAGGTATAGGAGGTGGTAGTTGCAGTCACGGTGCTCCAGTTGCTCTCCGTAGTCTGACGGTAATTGATCTGCCATTCAGAAGCGGTGTTAGCCTCCTGGCTCCATGTCAGGGTCACGTCAGTGTGATCAACGGTTGCAGCAAGGTTGGTAGGAGCAGGACAAGTAGGAGTCTCGTTGTCCAGCGTGGTAAAGTTCACGTCTGTTGTCCAATCGCTAGTCTCATTAGCATCGCAAACAGCCTGAACACGTACTTGATAGTCGGTATTGGCGGTAAGACCAGTCATCGTGTAGGATGTGGTGGTTACCTGCGCAGTCTGCCAGTTGGTAGAAGCAACGGCCTTGTATGCCACATTCCAAGTTGTTTCGGTGCCACCGGCTGTCCAGGTAGCCGTTGCGGAAGTCTGGGAGATGCCATTTACTGCCAATGCGGTAGGAGCATCGCAAGTAGTAGTTCCACCGCCATCACAGTCAGTAGTGAAGGTGTATGTGGAGAAAGCAGACATGTCGCTGGCGCTGTGAACTACATTGCCATTAGGATCGGTGAGAGTGAAACTTGCTTCACTGTCATAACTACCAGAAGTCCAGACAAGTGAGGTGGAAACGTTATCACAAAGAGTAACCGTTTCAGTAGCAGAGCTCTCGCCATAATCCAAAGTCAAAGTAGCCACAGTGATACCATTCTGTTGAACTGCCAAGGAACCACCGTTCCAACCGTCGCCATAAGAGTCGTTGAGGTTGAAAGTGTAGGTACATTGGTCAGCAACATCACAGGAAGCAGTATTGAAGGAAGTCTCCACATAGTAGGATACATCACCACCACCACAGTCAGCCTGTACACGAACATCATATGCCGTCATAGCTGTCAAGCCTGTGAGAGTATAAGGATTGGTAGTTACAGGAATAACCGTCCATGTTGTAGCTGTTGCCTCCTTATACTCTACATTCCAGTTGGTCTCAGTACCAGCAACAACCCAGCTGATGTCAGCAGATGTTGTGCCGATATTGGAAATGGAAATAGAGGTCGGAGCTGTACAGGTCGGGATCGTACAATCAGAAACGAAAGTGTAGGTGGAGTAGTCTGACATACTAGGAGAAGAATAGAGAAGGAGACCATCAGGACCCGTCACAGTGAAGCTTGCCTCACTAGCGTAACTACCAGCAGACCAAACAAGTGATGTGCTGTCATTGTCGCAAAGGTAGACTGTTTCAATTGCGCTTGAGCCACTAGGCAGTGACAAGGTTGCTACAGTGATGCCACTCTGTTGCACTGCCAAAGAACCACCGTTCCAACCGTCACCGAAGGAGTCATTGAGGGTGAAGATATAAGCACACTGGTCAGTAGTGTCACACAATGATGTGTTGAAGTTTGCAGAAGCAGCGGTAGAGGAACCATCAGTACCACAATCAGCCGTCACATAGACAGTGTAAGAAGTACCAGCTGTCAGACCGGTAAGGTCATACGTGGAAGAAGTGGTTGTAGCAGTAGTACCAGTTCCAGGAGTGAAGCCTTGAGGACCATACTCGATGGTGAAGCCGTCAGCATTGCTGAACCAAGTCAACGTAGCAGATGACATACCAATAGCGGAAACTGTCAGGTTCTGCGGAGCAGGACAAGCCACGGTAGTGGTAAATTGGATGGTGTGGGTTGCATCCTCAACAGGATCAGGAGTAGCGCAGTTGGTCACCACATAAACCTCGTAGGTTGTCTGAGGATCCAGACCTGTAAGATCAACAGTTGTACTATTGGTGATAACGCTATACCAGGTACTGTCGGTGGTCGGTTTGTAATAAACTGTCCAGGAGTTGTGGTTTGCATCGTTGTCAACGAAGGTAATGGTTGCATTGTGGCCATCCACGTTGTTAGCCTCAACGCTGGTCTTCACAGGAGAAGGACAGGAAGGAGCCAATTCAACGACGATGTCATCAATGTTCCAGGAGAGACCTGTTGTACCAGTGAAACGGAAGGCGATACGGCCAGTAGTTGCAGTAACGCCATTGAAATCGAACGGTCCCATATAGTTACCGTGACCGCTACCAGAGGAGCCTCTAGCGCCAGGAACACCAGCCAAGCCTAAGAGCTCGAATGTAGAGGTGTCGTTGACATCCGTCATCACACCAATCTCCATGGTACCATAGTTGGAAGTGTTTGTCGTCGTGGCCCAGAAGGAGAGACGCAAATCTTGAACATTATTGGTAAACTCAGGAAGTACAGCCATGTTATGGTTGCCCTTGAACTCAGCAGAGTTCTGACCAGAGTGACAAGCGGGAGCGTGTCCACAATATACGAACGGAGAGGTGCCGTTATCAACAGACTCGGTAACAGGCGTTGCCCAGCAGATGAAAGATTGTGCACCACCACCGGTGTAACCTTCGAAGTTTTCTGTCCAAGGCTCCGTAGCTGTGATGGTGATAGCACCACACGCAGTGTTGAAGTTAATGGTCGGAGTCAACAGAGAGGAGTCTGTACCACAAAGTGCACGAATTTGTACGCCGTAAGTAGAACTTGAGTTCAAACCAGTGATTGTATAGGTTGTGTCAGTAGTAGTGTAATAGTTACCATCAACATAAACAGCATAGCTATCAGCATTGCCGCTCCAAGATACAGTAGCGCCATCGAGAGTAGCATTGGTAACCGTTACGTTGCTCGGAGGTGTACAGTTGGAACATACAGCTGTAAGAGCGAAGCCGGAAGCCGTATAGTAACTACAGGAGAAATGAATAGTAATAGGACCAGAAGAGGCAACTGCCACATCAAAGGTACCATTGCTGTAAGAAGCCAGTTGCGTACCACTTGTACCCACACCCTCATAGAATGTAAGTGTAGAAGCAGCCCAAGAGGAGTTGTAGAGAACGCAAGGACCGCTGATCTGCAGGCCACTGCCTGGGGTAGCAGGATAAACAACCAAGGTATTATCACTATAACTATCATAGTCGCCGTCAGGACCACCATTATCGTAGATGACAGAACCACAAGTGGTCAGTGTATCTGAACTGGAATCCATAATAACAACATTTGTAGTAGCAGAAACAGGTCCAACCCATTCGCTGGTCATTCCACCACAGTCAGACTGCACATAGAAATCGAATGTTGTAGCAAATGGCAGATCGGAGATAACGTACGGAACAGAATCTGCTGCAACAGTTGTACCTTCAGTCTCAGGATCGAAGCCGGTAGGACCATAAAGGATGTTCCATGCAGTAGCTGTGCCATTTTCTGTCCAAGAAACGGTGATATTCTCACTGCCATCATTGGTTGCGCTCAAGCCGGAAGGATACATACAGGTAGGAATCTCCTCGACTGTAACATCGTCAACATAATAACCGCAGCTGACGCCATTGGAGACGCGGAATGCGATATACTGACCATTGCCGGTATAGTTTTCAAAGGAGACCACATTCTCACCATAAGTATAGGTAGAAAGCGCAGAGAGATCAATAGTATCTACAACCTCAAAAGAGGTAGGATCGGTAGTGCTGGTCATCACACCAACCTCCAAGGTGCCGGTGCTACCAGACTTACAAGCGTAGAAATGGACTTGCAATGCGTTAATGCTGAGAGAAGCATCCAAAGCAGGCATAATAGCAATGTTGTAACAGCCACTTGTATGATGGAAATCAAGGAAGTGTGTGCCACTATGAGCATAACTATTGCTTGGAATATATACATAGTGTGCAGGGTCAGATGCATATCGACTCCAGCAAACGATGTAGTCATCCTGAGCACCAGAATCGTAGAGAGAACTTGCATCTTCAAAGTCTTCAGTATAAGGAAGCACTGAGATAGGACCGCATTCGGTACGGAAGGAGACGACCTCACTCCAGATACTCATATCGGTAGAGCTACAAATAGCACGTACACGTACTGAATAAGGAGTATTCGAATTCAAACCAGAGAATGAATAGCTGGTAGAAGAAACAGTACCTGCAGAAGTCCATACAGTATCATCATCACTCTTATACTCAACTTCCCAAGAAGATTCGGAGCCAGCTGCTACCCAAGTCAGGTCAGCATCTGTCTCACCAACATTGGAAACAACCAATGTGTTAGGACGGATACAGGTGCTCTGATCGCAATAACCGAAACGGATATTGTTCACATAGGTACTGCTATAGCCGCTTGCATCCGGGTTTGTCGGGTTATAGGTACTACCATCTCTATAGACATAACGTGACATACCAGAACCACCATCATGATAATAATAATAGTTAGTGCATTGGTAACTTCCAGTATGGTCCAAGATGGAAACTAGAACATTACTTGTACCATCATAGGTGAATGAGGTATCAAGCATAATCTCGAACCAGTGGTCAGTGCCATCAGCGGTAATATCAATATTACCTGATTTAACCAGGTTGAACGGAACAGTAGCGGAAGGCAAAATCCATGCAGATGAAAGATTCATCGTACTCGGAATCAAAGAGAGATAGATATCCACGTTACGAGTATTGGTGGCTGTGGATGAGCATTGGAAATAGAGAGAAGAAAACTCCATCTGATCACTTCCAATTGCGGAAGCAGGAATAATCTGCTGCGTGTAAGAATAGTTATAGCATGAATATGTTGGGAAATAGCTAGTTGTGCTAGTACCATCACCAACGGTGATGCTAATCGGAGAATTACACGGTGTCATGAAGTTGACAAAGGTAGTGTCACTGGTCTCACCATTTGTACAAGAGGTGAAAACGCCCACCTGATAAGCTGTCAACTCGTTCAAACCAGTGAGGAGATAAGAGGTCTCGGTGGTGGTATAAGATGTTGTAGTCTCGGTAGATGCATCGTAAACCACGACATTATACTCAGAAGGAGTACCAACTGTAGTAGGATCCCAAGTCAAAGTGGCATTAGTTCCATAGATATTGGAAGCCTCGAGATTGGTCACAGGAGAACACTGAGGTGCATAATCCACAGTGATGTTGTCCATATTCATGACACAGTATGCAGTCACAGCAAACTTAATGGCTATGTAACGGCCTGTGCCTTGATAGCTGCCCAGATAAGCGGTATAGAGGTCATAAGTGCTGTTACCAGCTGGGTAAACGGTCTCAGCTGCTGTGAAGGTAGACATATCTGTAGGATCTGTCATCACACCTACCACGAAGTAACCGGCACCGGAGTTAGCACGGGCATAGAACTGCACCATCAGTTCAGAGACATTCAGCTGATCACTTAATTGAGGCAAAATCAGACAAGGAACTGAACTGGATGAAGCATCGTAACTATAGTTGTAAGAATAGAGGGAGTGACCACTCTCGTATGCATAGGTGGTAGAGACATACGGATAGTTACTGCTCGTGTTCTTTGCATAGCACTCAGGCAGACCGCTGGTTACGGACTCGAATGTCTCCACGAAGGGCAGTGTGAAGATACCGCAACTGTCAACATAGGTTGCCAGGATGGTATGGTTCTCATGCACATCGGTGAAGGTGTAGGAGGTAGCTGTAGCCCAAGAGGTTCCGTCGATAGTCACATCGGTGAGGACCCAACGAGCGGTATTATTGAAGGTATAGGCAGCGGAATCGTCTGCATTCACCGTGTAAACGCCATTGGTACCATAAGGCTGAACAAGGTTAGAGTAGTTCAACGTGTCACCAGTAGTAGTAACGATAGTAGTAGTGATGGTATAGGTATTGGAAAGGAAGATCTTTACCTCACCAAGAGTACCACCAGGGTTAACGCTAATGGTAGCTGCACCTTCACCAAAGGTGTCGCCGTAGATTTCATTACCGTTGAGCGTCACTCTACTGACACGCCAGTTGGTTTCAGGAGTAGCCACAATGGTGATAGCATCGGAGCTGCCACAAGCCAGCGTGAAGGAGGACTGGTTAAGAGTAGCATGTGTCTGACCGTCGGCGGAAGGAACCACCTCGGCGGTAACAACAGCCTGCGGGAAGACGGTGACAGTAGCACTATGTGTTCCTTGGGCACCATCAGAACCAGTACCCGTTACAGTATAGGTAGTAGTCGTTGTAGGAGAAACGGTGATGGCAGCCGTTGTGGCGCCAGTGCTCCATGCATAGCTATCGTAACCGAAAGCAGTCAATGTGACATTCTCACCAGTACATATCTCTGCAGAAACAGGATCGATACCGCACATGTATGACAAAATAGGATAACCGTCATTGATACCATTGTCCATCATGAAGGCAGTACCAAGAGCGGTGATGGCAGAGTCAGATTGAAGGAATGATTGTGATACCACAGTACCATTGTTGGAACCAGAGGTAACATTACTGTAAGAATAGCAGTTATTTCGTGTGCCGCCGTATGCAGAAATAGCACCGAAATCACTATTGTAATTATTAATAGTACCTGCAAAATAACAGTTCGTGAAATACTCGTTTTGGCAGTTTCCGCCGAGACCACCTGCATAGTTACCAGCCACATAACCGGTAGCACCGCAGTTCTCAACATAGTTACCACCACTGTTGTTGTATGTGGCACCAATAATACAACCGATATTATTATTGCCACTTCCTGTTGTACCAACCACTCGAGCATTGACAACCAGACAATAACGTACATAAACGGCTCCACCTGAGCGAGAGAAGCCAGCAATAACACCCATCATACCACGTGATTTGACAACCGGATTAATCAAAACCAGAGAGTCAATAGTACATGGATTCTTAATAGAACAGAACAAACCGCCATGGAAACTGTTGGTTTTATCACAGTACATATTGTAGATACTGTGACCATGGCCATTGAAGTTGCCACAGAATGAGTAACCAGTTGAGGGGGACTCGCTAGTAGGCGAACCACCACCAATGGGCACCCAGTTGTTAGTAGAGTCTCCAGTACTGTTCAGCCAGATGTTGGCAGTCAGGTTCAACGTCATGCCGCTGAACGTCGTCGTGCCATTATTCACCAACTGAGCAACACCTGCCAACTGTTCGGGCGTGGAGATGTCAAAGGAGGTCTGGGTGGCATCATACCAAGTAACATCGGCAGTGCCATCCCAAACCGTCTGCGCCTGTACTCTCGGCGCAAAACCGAAGAGAACAGCGAGACAAATCAGTGAGAAAATGTAAAATCTTTTCATGTGATTAGTTTTTATGAATAAAAAGTTGAGTAGATAAATGATATATACAATAACATAAAAAGTCTACATATATTAATATGAGAACCGCAATATTACGAAAAATAGATAAAGATGCCATCGCTTGTTGAAAGATTGTTGAAAGATTGTGCATAGGCTGTTTATAGGCTGTTAGCAACCTCAATTTTATTACCAAAAGACATTTTATTTTTGTACTTTTTCCAAAATGTAAAACTGATACGAACCATATTTACTCATATAAAACAACTCTAAAATGAAAAAAAATAGCATATTTTTCTTATTTGTCGCACTTTTTGTAGGGACTCTCTTTCAAACAAGCGCACAGGCTCCCTACAAACATGGCATCGGTGCCACCCTTGGTACCACCCAGGCAATCTCGTACAAGACTTTCCCGACCAACCACTTTGCTATCCAACTCGACTTAGGAACCAAGTATTGCTATGTCTATGGCAGTCACCTCTGGTCAGCTGAGCTCGCCCCAAACTTTATGTATCAGGGACGTCTCGCTGGCAACCTGTATGGATTCGTTGGTGCAGGCGGCAGCATCGGCTACACTTGGGACAGACTCGCCTACATTTATTACGGGACACAAGAAAGCTACATCAATGGAAAAACTGGCCTGAACGGCTTCTTCGGCCTGGAATACAAATTCGGAAAGCCCGTCGCTCTCCAGTTCGACTTCCGCCCCGGTTATCGCTGCGTCTTCAACAAATACGTTGCCGACCATAAATTCGACTGGGGTCTTAATTTTGGTGTGCGAAATACTTTCTAAAAGAGAAAAGAAATATTTATTTTAAAAGGGATTTTGATACTCCGTATTACTACCCTGCCCTTCGGGCTCTAGCAATATTTTTTGATACAACTCATTACGAATAACAAAAAAGGGAGTCTTTTCAGACTCCCTTTTCTTTTAATTTCAATCTCCGCTATTACAGCAGGTGGATAGCAACGGTCAGACCGGCCATCACGATAGAGACCATGCTCATCAACTTGATAAGGATGTTGAGGGACGGGCCGGAGGTATCCTTGAAAGGATCGCCAACGGTGTCACCGACAACGGTAGCCTTGTGGTTATCAGAGCCCTTGCCGCCGAAGTTGCCTTCCTCGACATACTTCTTAGCGTTATCCCAAGCACCACCGGCGTTAGCCATGAAGATAGCCAACACGAAGCCAGCGCCAAGACCGCCAACGAGCAGACCGAGCACACCAGCTACGCCCAGGATAAGACCTGTAACGATAGGAGCAAGGATAGCGAGGATAGAAGGCAGCAACATCTCGCGCTGAGCACCCTTGGTGGAGATCTCCACGCAACGTGCATAGTCAGGAGTACCCTCACCGGTGAGGATGCCCTTGATCTCGCGGAACTGACGACGAACTTCTTCAACCATCTTCTGAGCTGCACGACCCACAGCATTCATTGTGAGACCGCAGAACAGGAAGGCCATCATAGAACCGATGAAGACACCTACGAGCACCTTCGGGTTCATCAGGCTGACGTTGTAATACTCCATGAAGTCGATAAGAGAAGCCTCAGCGGTATTCACCATGCGCTCACCCAGGTCGAGGGTGTCGGTGCCGATACGTACGAGAGCCATCTTGATCTCCTCAACGTAGGAAGCCAACAGGGCGAGGGCGGTCAGAGCGGCAGAACCGATGGCGAAACCCTTACCAGTAGCAGCAGTAGTGTTACCCAGTGCATCGAGAGCGTCGGTACGTTTACGAACCTCAGGCTCAAGACCGCTCATCTCAGCATTACCACCAGCGTTGTCGGCGATAGGACCGTAAGCGTCGGTAGCCAAGGTGATACCCAGTGTGGAGAGCATACCCACAGCAGCGATACCAATACCGTAGAGACCCTTAGCGAGGTTGTCAGCGGTGAAGTCGATACCGAAACCGTTAGCGCACAGATAAGCAAGGATAATAGCGACACCGATGGTGAGCACCGGAATCACAGTGGAGATCATACCCAGACCAATACCGGAGATGATGACTGTGGCAGGACCCGTTTGGGAAGCCTCAGCAACCTTCTGTGTCGGTTTGAAAGACTGGGAAGTATAGTATTCAGTAGATTTACCGATGATGACGCCGGCGAGCAGACCCACTACAACAGAGAGGGAAACCTGCCACCAAACGATCTCAGTACTACCGTTGAAAAGTACGTACATGATAGCGAAAGTAGCCACAGCGATGAGGATAGCGGCGGTGTTGGTACCACGGCTCAGAGCTTTGAGCAACTGGGTCATGTTAGCGTCTTCTTTGGTGCGTACCATGAAGATACCGATCACAGAGAGGACCACGCCAATAGCAGCGATCATCATAGGAGCAAGGATGGAGCGCATCTGCATCTCAGCACCGAAAGCGGAGAAGGCAGCAGCACCCAATGCCATCGTAGAGAGGATTGAGCCAGCGTATGACTCGTAGAGGTCAGCACCCATACCGGCAACGTCACCCACATTGTCACCTACGTTATCGGCGATGGTAGCGGGGTTACGCGGGTCGTCTTCGGGGATGTTGTACTCAGTCTTACCAACGAGGTCAGCACCTACGTCAGCAGCCTTGGTGTAAATACCTCCACCGACACGGGCAAAGAGAGCCTGTGTGGAAGCACCCATACCGAAGGTCAGCATCGTGGTGGTGATGATGACCAGGTGATTCTCTACCGGGATGAAATGGTTCAAGATGAGGAACCATACAGACACGTCGAGAAGTGCCAAGCCAACTACTGTCAAGCCCATGACAGCACCGCTACGGAAGGCAATCTGCAGACCCTTGTTAAGGCTCTGACGAGCACCATTGGCGGTACGTGCAGAAGCGTAAGTGGCTGTCTTCATGCCGAGGAAACCGGCCAAACCAGAGAAGAAACCACCTGTCAGGAAGGCGAACCATACCCAACCGTTCTGCAAATCGAACAGTGACATGACAAAGAACAGGATAGCCAGGATGACGAACACGATGGTCACCACCTTGTACTGCTGTTTCAGGTAAGCCATGGCGCCCTTGCGGACGTGAGATGCGATTTCACGCATCGTCGGAGTACCCTCATCTTCCTTCAGCATTCTGCGATAAAAGAAGAAGGCAAATCCCAATGCTACGATGGATGCGGCAAACACAATCCATACATACTTTACAAGATTTTCCATAAATGATTGGTTTTTAGTTAATTAGTATAATTTAAGATTGATTTGATTCTAATTAGAAAAAAACGGGCAAATATAGGAAAAATGTTGAATCGTTGAACTTCTTAATTGTTGAATTGTTACAACCTCGGAGCAAGCTGCGTCCTCCATTAATCGGAGCAAACTGCGTCCTCGCAGTTTACGACACAAGAACACATCTTAACTTCTTAACTTTTAACTTCTTGACTTTTAACTGTGAAAACTGATAACTGAAAACTGATAACTTTTTCCTACTTTTGCCCCCTCAAACCAGCACTCATGGCGGGCATCTACATCCATATTCCCTTCTGCGCGAGCAAGTGCGTCTACTGCGGCTTCTACTCGGTGGTCTCCACAGTCCACCGCGAGGAGTACCTCTCTGCACTAACGCGGGAGATGGAGCTACGGAAAGACTATCTCAAGGGTGCGGAGATCCGCACGCTTTACTTTGGCGGTGGCACCCCTACCCTGCTCACTCCTGCCGAGCTGGCCTCGCTGCTTGCCGACCTCCACAAGCACTTTCCAATCGTCCCTGACGCGGAGATCACCCTGGAGGGCAACCCTGAGCAGCTCACTGCCGACTACTGTCGGGAGCTTCGCGCGTTAGGCATCAACCGTCTCAGCATCGGGGTACAGTCGTTCCACGACCCTGTACTGCGCTTCATGGGGCGGCGGCACACGGCTGCCGAGGCCATAGAGGCTGTGCACAACGCTGCCGCCGCCGGCTTCCGGAACCTCTCCATAGACCTCATCTACGGGGTCTCCGAGCGCAACGACGAGCAGTGGCTCTCTGAGCTACAACAGCTGCCGGAATTGCCCATCACCCACCTCTCCGCCTACGCGCTCACGCCCGAGGAGAACTCCATCCTCTACAAGCAGATCCAGAACCAGAAGCATGCGCCCGTGGACGACGACCTCGCGGCGCGCCAATATGGTCTCCTGACGGCTTTTGCGCGCGAGCACGGTCTCGAGCACTACGAGATCTCCAACTTCGCACGTACAGGCTTCCATTCGCGCCACAACAGCGCCTACTGGGACAGCACGCCATATCTGGGACTCGGTGCCGCCGCACACTCCTTCAACGGCACCTCCCGCCAATGGAACGCCAGCAACCTCGCCCAATACCTCCGCGACATCCACAACGGCGTCACCTGCCACGAAAGCGAGTCCCTCGCAACTAACGATCAGTACAATGAGGCACTCCTGCTCCGCCTGCGCACCCGCGACGGCCTCGACCTCCAAAAACTGGAAAATGATTATGGAACGGAAAGATGCCAAGAGCTACTCTCCTACTTTAAGCAAGAGGTTCCTTCTGAGCACTACACTCTAACAAAAAACCGGCTCTGTCTGACAGAAGCCGGTCTATGGTTCGCCGACGGCATCGCCGGGGGCGCTTTCATCGTATAATCTTACTTGCCAAAACGGTAACCCACATTCAGTGAGATGTTCCAGTAACCATGACTCGGAGACTGTTGAGGAGTCTCAGGCACAGGATTTTCATTGACATAATAAGTAGCCTTATACCGACCGAAAATGATATCCGTGAAGAAATAGAGATTCTTTAGCGGTGTCGTTAAACCAAGACGCAGCAAAGCACCAGCACCAAGGTGTTCACTCTCTCCACGAACCCAATAATATGTCTGGTCGTTATAAATGTAATTATTGCCTCTAGTGGCGGTAGGGAAACGAAGATCCAAACCAAGACCGCCCATGAAGGCATACTTGTGCGTGTATTCTCCAGCCACTATCAATGCACCGAGATCCAAGTGCAACGGACCAGCAAAGTCATATTTCAGAGCAGCCAAACCACCAAGAGCAATGTTTTTATTCTTGAGAGGCACAGCAAAATCGAAACCTGCACCTAAACCGAAATAGGTCCTGTGGGCAAACTCAAAATTGAGACCTGCATTCACTCCCATGAAGGTAGTACGACTGACCGTCTCAACTTTTTCTTTTACCTGCTGAGGTTTGGAACTGTTGTCGGTATAGTCACCAATAGTCCAACGCACCTTGCCCTGGTGAGCACTCGGCACATAGCAGGTCAGGTTCTGCCAACGCTTGATCAACTCCTGAGCCATTGTCTCGAACTGAGCCTCGACTTGGGTGAAATCTGTCAACAAGAAGGGAGCCTCGGAAGAGATGCCCTCAAAAACAGATTGATAGAGTTGGTTGTCCTCAGCCACATCGTTACCTCTGATAGCGATGACATAGCTCTTCAGCGGAGCACCCTGAATAGGACGGTTGACCACATTGTCGCGTACATATTTAAAGTAAGGATTTTCCAAACCTTTCTCCGGCAGACCCAATTCAGGATCTGTGGAGTGGTTGTCGTAACCATCCGTAAAGGAGACCATACAGGCATAGTCAAATTTGTCCTGATCGTTTTTAGGAAGACGGTCTACATAGTTGGTGATCATATCAGCACCCTTACGCATAGCGTAGTAGAGAGCCGTGTTGTTGTACAATGTCAAACCTTGGATGAACTTGATCATGTCGTCACGAGTGTTCATCGTCAGAGGCTCGATGTCATAGACCATCTTGTCAGCGTTACCCATCGTGTTGAAACCCACAACACCAAGACGGATGCCACCGTCAGGAGAAGCGTTGTAAAGGATGTTGATGAACTTGGTAGCACTGTTTTTCAGTTTCTCGAAATTGGCCTCACCCAATGAGTTACTGCAGTCGAGGACCAACATGACAACCATCACCTTGTCTGTTTCAAAGTTCTGTTGTGCATCTTTAACCTCACTGTCGCGTTGCCAGCTGTAGTCGTTGCCATTATACTGCCACTTCCAGAATTTAAGACCACCCTCAAAACCCTCCGGGCACTCGGTCTGAGCCTTATCAAAGGTAAAAGAGATTGACTCATCTTTTTCCACCTTACCATAGATGACATCCTTGGGGGTGAAGGTAATGCCTTTTGAGGTAATATTAGTCAGCTGATAGACAAACTGGCCACGATTATCCTTCGTGATGGAGTAATCGCCCTCAATATAATATTTTGCCTTATCAACCTGTGCAAAAGCAGCACCGGCAAAAAGAAAACAAGCTAAGAGAAGCATTAACTTTTTCATAACGATATTATTTACATCATATAATAACTACAAAACTTACAATTTAGTATCTCCTGTCAAAAAGAGACTTTAACAAGAAATGCAAAAATAATGAATGATTAAGGAGATATCAACCTCCTTGGAAAATATTTATTAACCGCTGTATTTTGAAAAAAAGCTACGGCAGAACGTGGATTATCATCACCACGGGTTCACGGCCATCGACCTTATCACCATCGCCAGCCACACCGTATGCCATGTATGAAGGAATCACCAGACGTGCACGTCCATCAGGACGTAACATACGCACAGCCTCATGCAACGCATTGATCTCCTCGGATTTAGCAACCTTAAAAACCTTCTCGCCACTCTCCTTGGAATCATAAATTTTCTCTCCTGACAAGAGAAAAGTCTGATAGTCCAAATGGACCATATCACCCTCTTTTATCAACTCTCCCCTACCCTCATCGAGAATCTGGATGTAGAGACCCGTACCGGTTTTTTCCATATTCCAGCCATAACGTTCAATAAAGAGTTCCATCTCCTCATTTTCCAGATGGATAATCTTCTTATTTCCCTCAACGTATGGTGCTTCCACATCCTTCTCCGGAGCCTTGGTATTCGACACGACTGTGCCCGTGGCTTTCTGTCTGTTACAGCCACTGCCAAGCAACAAAGCCAGCAAAAAGAGATAGAAGAGGGACTTTTTCATAGCCGATTAGTATTTGCCCTCGCGAACCGTTTTCTCGAAATGGGCGATAGCTTCCTCTATAGGACCATGATAGAAAGCGCCAGCTGCGTTATGGTGACCACCACCATTGTAGTTATCACGGGCAAAGAGGTTTACGTCTACCCGGCCTTTGGAACGGAAGGAGACCCTGATACGAGTATCCCGTTCAATAAAGAAGGCTGTGAAATCAATTCCTTTGATGGTCATGCCGTAATTGACAAAGCCCTCAGTATCACCAATTTGGAAGTTATTATCTATCAACTCCTGCTTGGTAAGATACATATAGGAGGCTCCGTATTCTGGCATTATCTTCAGGTGAGAGAGGGCAACAGCCATCAGACGAAGACGGCTCTCAGTATAGTTGCTATAGACCTTCTGATGGATCTGCTCACCATTGATGCCGACAGCAATAAGCTGACCCAAAGCATCATAAGTGCTGGGGGTGTCGCAAGAGTACGACATGGAACCTGTATCTGTGATAATACCAACATAGAGTGCCTCAGCAATGGCTTTTACAATGGGCCGACCAGGTGTCAAATAGCGATAGAGAAAGTTGAATACCAACTCACTTGCAGAACTTGTCAAATGAGTAGAATACATCACATCACAATCAATTTCGGGCTGCACGTGATGGTCAATCAAGACTTTAAAACCTTTATTTCGGATAATGCTGTTCTGCAGATCCTGGCCTGCGCGATGTGGTGCATTCATATCGACCACATAGAGCATGTCGGCCTCTTTAATGGCTTTGCGCGCCTTGACAAGATGCTCTTGGGCAACGATGACCTGGTCACTACCTTCCATCCAATTCAGAAAATCGGGGAAGGGATTCGGCGAGACCACCGAAACATCGTAACCATCTTCCTTAAAATAATGATATAACGCCAAGGCGGAGCCCAACGCATCCCCATCTGGGTTGAAATGGAAGACGATGCAAATCTTTTTAGTCTTCTGCAACGCCTCTTTGATCTTGTGAATATCTAGCTCGTTCACGATACTTTCTTTAGAGGGTGCAAAGATACAAATTATTCATAGAAGATAATCAGACTAATTTAACTATGTCTATAAAAGACAAATTCCCTCTCAAATGAGGGGGAATTCGTATGTACTATCTTTGTAGATATTTCTCTAAATCAACGTGAAAAGCACATAGAGCCAGTGGGCAGCAATACCAGCGCAAAGTCCACCAATCGTATGTGCGGTGATAGCCTTAGAGATGAGTTTACGATAACCCAGTGAATCGAGCATGGCAGCATGTGTGCTCAAGAATCCGCTCCAGCACATGCCCATGGCAGTACAGACGGCAATAGCATTATTGTCGATGATACCGGATGCCACAAACTTAGGAATCAAACCCAAAGCAGCACCGACAGCACCTAATGCCGTAATCGGGAAGGAAATCAACTCAGGATGCGTGAAACCGAAGAGCCAATCAAAAATGAAATTGACCTTACTTACCAAAAAAGTGATGACCGGCACACCCTCAAAAGCAGCACCCGTATAAGTTCCATTGGCACTAGGTCCGAAGGTCAACATCATCACAATCGTAGAAATAACCAGCACACCGGGGATGATGGAGATACCTATCTCCACGCCACTCATACCACCGTCCAAGATGGCATTCAAAGTTCGGATGAAAACACCAGGCTTCTCCGTTTTTTCTTCTTGCACCTGCTGTTCTTTCTCTTCCACTTTATTAAAAACAGGAGCATCCAATTCAGGGAAACTCTTCAAAGTGAAACGTTGCATCAAACGTGTGGAGACAATACAGCCAATGAACGCACCCAACAAACCCACGGAGGCACCGGCACTATAACCCTGTCCTATCATGAATGCCAAAACCACCAGTCCCATACCAAAAGAGGTTCCAAAGTTAGTCAAGGAGACCAACTGGTATTTCTTGAAATATTTGCTGAAATTACGATCTTTGGAAAGGGTGATAATGGCTGGATTGTCACTGAGAAAAGTCATGACTGCTCCTAAGGAGGCCACGCCTGGCAGATTGAACAGAGGTTTCATCAACGGGCGCAATAACTTCTCCAGCAACTTCACGATGCCGTACTCCATAAAGAGTTTGCTGACAGCACCCATCATCACCGTGATAGCCATAATGTAAAGAACCGTCTCCATCAACAGATGGTAGGCTGTCTGCAGGAAAGAATTCAACATCTTAGGCAAAGTCATGCGGGAAGCCAAAATGCCGAAGAAACCAAAAAAGATGACTGAGAATATAATCATCTCTTTCAACAATTTCCTACGGTGAGGCGTAATCTTGAGATCCTGCTTCACCTTCTTGATGTTGATCTCCTTCATTCTGTCAAGGCTTTTCTCCTTGACCTTTTTTAAATCAATTTTTCTCACTCTGCGTTGAATAATATTTTTTGAAGAATTTTAGAAAATCTATCTTCCAGGTAACACCAACATTTGCGTTGATGCTTCTGCTTTTACGTTCAATTGTAGTCTGTGAGTCTGTCATATTTGCCAACGCCACATAACCATGCAGACGCACTCCAGGAGCTTTAACAGGACTATATTCTAGACCAAGGCCATAGAAATAGTTGCTACCCAGACAAGAAATATCCTCGCCCATAAAGTTCATTGTCCAGAAATCATCACCCATATTATACTCGTAACCGCCTTTTGCAAAGAGACTTAATCCCTTATACAACTTAACATCCAAGCGGCTGACAATCAGATAATATTTGAACCATTCGCTGAAATCGTAGGTCTTATGTACAAAATCCACATACCAGTTGACCTTATCAAATGTAAATTGATTACCCAAGGCAATAAAACTAACCAACTGGTTATCAGTTGTTCTTCTATAGAGATTGAAAGAATAGAGAGTCTTGAAGTATTTGTAGTTACCATTCCAGAGGAAGTTAAAACCGATCAGACCTTTTTTCCAGTCAGCAGCTGTTCGCACATATGGAGAGTTCCCGACATGGAGAGTCAAGGTATTATGTTCTTCCGCATCAGTATAGGACAAAGAAGCACCTATTTGAAAACAATAAAAGTCGTTCCAATATTGGGTGTAGTAATAAACATTGATAGGAGGTGCATCATATTCAAAACCACCGACAGGGAGAGCTTCCTTACCGAGACGCACGCGCCAGCGAGGATGGAACTGATACTGAACATAGAGGAAGTCAGTGTTGTCGAAGAGGCTTACACTGCCAGGTCTTGCGATAATACGCTGACGGAAGAAGAATGAGAAGTTGTGACCTAAATCACCGCCTAACAGCAGATTGAAATACTTGCCGTTGAAACCGAACTCGTTCAGGGCGGGAGTGGTATCAGAAACGGGACTGTTCTGTGTGTTAAAATAGTCGAAGTCCGCACGGGCTTCAAGGGAGAACTTAGTTAGTTTGAAGGTCTGATCATTCTGCGCCTTCCCCGTTTGGATGAAAAACAAGATGAAGAAGGCGCAGAAAAGCGCTGCGATTTTACTTTGCATAGGGATTGTTATGAGTTGTTGTTGTAATTATTAGATTAGACGAGATTTGAAAAGCCCATGAAAGCCATAGCGAGAATACCGGCAGTCAAGAGTGCGATAGGCACACCCTTCATACCCTTTGGCACCTCCACCAATTCAAGTTGTTCGCGCAAACCGGCGAAGATAACAATAGCCAAGATGAAACCGATAGAGATGGCTACTGCATAGAGCGTGCTGTCGAGGATAGAGAAACCGTGACCTTCGATGATCGGCTGCTCAGTAACCTTGATGGCGATACCAAGCACTGCACAGTTAGTCGTAATCAACGGAAGGAAGACGCCCAGAGCCTTATAAAGCGAGGGACTCATCTTCTTCAACACGATCTCCACCATCTGAACCAGAGAGGCGATGACCAAGATGAAAAGGATGGTCTGCAGATAAGTGATGTTCAGTGGAACAAGCACATACATCTGCAGAGTAGAGGTCACCAGGGTAGCCAGTGTCATCACGAAGAGGACGGCCACACCCATACCAAGGGCGGTGTCCACCTTGCTGGAAACGCCCAAGAACGGACAGATGCCGAGGAACTGCACCAGAATGATGTTGTTCACCAAGACGGCACCGATAAGCATTAAGATATATTCCATAATTTGCTATTTTTCAAGATTTAATGATACTGTTAACGCATGATATTTAGGTTATGCCGTCTGTTGGGCTTTAGCTTTACGTTTGGCCTCAACAGAATTCAGGATCTGTCGTACGGCGGCCATAATGAAACCATAGACGATGAATGCGCCCGGAGCGAGCACGAAGAGCAGCATGTTGTAGTCGGCAGGGATGAAAGTGAATCCCATGAAGGAACCAGCACCGAGGACCTCACGCACAGCGGCGATAAGAACCAGAGAAATGGTAAAACCGATACCCATGCCAAGGCCGTCGAGCATTGAATCAAAAACGGGATTCTTGCTAGCGAAAGCTTCCGCACGTCCAAGCACAATACAGTTAACCACAATCAACGGAATGAAGACACCCAAGCTGGCAGAGAGCGCCGGCAGGAAACCTTGGATGATCAGGTCGATCATACTCACGAAGGTTGCGATAATGACGATGAAGCAAGGGATACGAATCTTGTCGGGAATCACGTTCTTCAGCATGGATATCAAGATATTAGACATCAACAGAACGAACGTGGTAGCCGCGCCCATACCGAGGGCGTTGTTGACGGATGTGGTGACTGCCAGCGTCGGGCAAGTACCCAACACCAGGATCAAACTCGGGTTCTCTTTGAAGAAACCTTTGGTTAAGATATTCAGCTTACTCATGATAAACCTCCTTTACTGCATTATAGATAGCAACTGCACGATTCACGGCATCACAATAGGCTCTTGACGAGATGGTAGCCGCAGTGATTGCGTCTACATCACCACCGTCTTTTGTGACGGAAAGCTTGAACTCGCTAGGGTTCTTGTGATTGAACTGTTCTGCAAAATTGCTCTTGTCTTTGTTAATCTTGTCGCCCAAACCGGGGGTCTCACTTGACTTGATAACCTCCGTGTTGGTGATGGTGCCGTTGCTGTTGAAGCCGACCATCAGGTCGAAGCGGCCGGAAAAGGCTTTCTTCGTGTAGGTCTCGACAGCAACACCATAGATGCCGCCGTTCTCGTTCAACGCGATGTGAACGGGCAGCTCAGTGCCAGCATCATCTTTCATGACGGTGTCAATCATCTCACCTTTGAAATCGGGGATGACCAACGTGAGGGCACGCTGTTTCTTCTGCAACTGTGCCTGCTCAATAGGCTCTTTGGTAAGAGCATAAACTCCTGTCAAGGCCAACCCTGCAACCAAGGCAATAAGGGTCAGCACCAAGACCAGGCGTAATAATGACGGTTCTTTTTTCTGTGACATATTGAAATGGTTTTTAAGGGTTATTTGGCATAAGTTCTAGGTCTGAGCCAACGGTTCAGCAAGGGCACGCATGCATTCATCAGCAGGATGGAGAAAGAGACTCCTTCCGGATATGCGCCGAAGAGACGGATGATGATGGTGATGAGACCGCAGCCTGCACCAAAGACGAGCATCGCAGAAGGCGATGTAGGTGAGGTCACCATGTCGGTAGCCATGAAGAAGGCGCCCAACAACAGACCACCAGTCAAGACATGGAAGAACGGGCTGGCATATTGAGTCGGATCAATGAGGTAGAAGATACCTGAGAAGATGAAGACTGTCAAGATGAAAGAAACTGGGATATGCCAGGTGATGACGCGTTTCCAGAGCAGATAGATAGCACCAATCAGCAGTGCAATAGCAGAAACTTCACCGAAGCTGCCGCCCATCTGGCCAACGAGCATATCGACATAGCGAGGCATCTCGCCCATATTCACAGCAGAGCCTTCCGACAATATTCCTAGCGGTGTGGGACCAGTGACCGCGTCAGCAAAACCCCAAATAGGAGTTGGCACGGGCCAAGTAGTCATAGCCACCGGGAAGGAGATTAGCATGAAAACACGAGCCACCAACGCCGGATTGAAAAGGTTGTGGCCCAAGCCGCCAAAGGGCATCTTGGCAATGCCGATAGCGACCAATGCACCAACGACCATCATCCATATCGGAAGGTTGGCCGGCACGTTGAAAGCCAATAGCAGACCCGTCACGACGGCAGAACCATCGCTGATAGTGGTCGGCACCTTCATAATGAAACGCTGGATCAAATACTCAAAAAGCACACAGGATCCTACCGATACCAAGGTCAGGATAATCACGGGCAGACCGAAATAGAAGATCGACACGATAAACGCAGGTATCAGTGCAATAATCACTGACAACATGATCTTCTGCACGGAATCGCCACCATGAACGTGTGGAGAACCGGAAACATTTAACAGTTTGTTCATCTTTCTTTATTTTGATTATTGAATTATTCTACTATAAAACACCCTTCAATGCCATCAACTCATATTTCGCCTTAAGGAGCTGGATGTGATGCACCTCCTGATTCATGCGCGATTGCAACTCATCATTGTGCTGCTTGATGTAGTCAAATATAGTGACAGTGCCATTGGCAAGCTGACCAGAATAGGTCTCCGTCAACTCTGAATATTTGGCTGTAATTGTTGAGTCCAATTGCAACAACTTCTCTATACGTTCAATCTCATTCTGCTTCTCTCGAATAGAAATCATATTTGTTTTACGGAAATCAGCCTCTTGACTAGACAAAATCTCCTTCTGGATTTCAATCACCTTACTGACACCTGAGCTGCGGGCCCAATCAATCAAAGGAACTTTCAAGGTCACTCCAGCCAGATAATACCAGTCGGGACGACTAAGATAGAATTGATAGTCTGGACGGCCATATCCACCAGTGGCGAACAAGGCTATCTTCGGAAGACTGTTGGAAAGGTAAATCTTGCGCTGGAAGTCCATCTGGCGCATCTGGTTGTCGAACAACTTATACTCCAATCGCGCATTGGTATCTATATCGGCCACATCAGGCAATTCCGGAATAAGGAACTCCGTGTTGGAAAAGTCCTTGCCGGTCATGATTTCCAATGTCGAAACCAGAGACTCTCGATTAGCTTGCAGTTCATCATAATTCTGCTGCATCTTCAAAGCCTCCACTTCGAGTTGTGACAATGTATTCTGAGGAATAACACCCTCTTGAAGCAACACCTTCAGTCTTTTAATCTGCTCAGCATACGTATTCTGTACAGATTGGATGATACCCATCTGCTTGTCTACAATCAAAAGATTGAGATAGATGGAAACAATCTTATCTTTCACTTCGTTAAGAGAGAGATCAATCTTAGTTATTTCCGCCTCATTTTGCAAGCGCGCAAACTTGCGACCAGAGATCATACGGAAACCTTCAAAAATGACCTGCTCAAAATCCAAACCGATATGATACTGCATACGAGCCATATTGACATCGTCAGCCCACGGATGTGGATAAGAGACATCCACGTTGCCATAAGAGAAACGACCATTGATGGAAAGCTTGGGATACAGATAAGAACTCTCATTATTCAAACTCGTCTTCAGAATCTGCTCATTAAGATCTTTTTGTACATTAGCAGAAGTCTGAGAAACAGCCCATTGCTGACATTGTTCCAACGTAACATACTCTTGAGCCGTAAGCGTGATAGTCAAGAAGAAAGATAGGAAAAATAGTATAGATTGTTTAAAACTACTCTTAGCCATATTAACGTATAAAGAAATGGCAAAAGTAACATTTTTAGTCGTATCTTCAAAGAAAAAAAATACCCTTCCAGACATATCGTCAAGAAGGGCTTTTTTATTTATTACCAATATGTTAACGAACTATGGTCAGTGAACCATTATAGTTAACAGTCTTGGCTTTACCCTTGTAATAGAAGCTAAAATAATAGACACCATCGCTCAAATTGGCACCGTCAAACATCTGCTGCCCGAGTTCCACCTGACCGTCACGTGCGTATGTGTCGTAGTTCTCAGCAGCATAAACCCTCTTGCCCCAGCGGTCGTAGATGTAAAGTTTATTAGTGCGATATTCGTCAGGATCCTCAAAGTTGATGTCGGTATTAAGATTGCCTATAGCAAACACATCATTAATGCCATCCCCATTCGGCGTTATGACATTCGGAAAGACAAGGTCCTGCTCAATGACAACCGTGTGTGCTATTTCACTATTACAACCACTCTCGGTCACGACATGAAATGAGACATCATAATCGCCCCACTGGGAGAAGACGTGCGTGGGCGAGATTGTGCTGGAATCTGTCTCTCCATCCGCAAAATCCCAATAAAAATGATTTCCTTCTGCTGTCAAGATGGACTCGTCTGTGTAATTTGTAAATACCACTTGGCCGTTAGTCTCGGCCATCATGGAGATTTCTGGAGTGGCTGCGAATTCCGCAATGGGCTGCGCATTGACGCGGATATAGTCCCATCGGATGATAGAGTCCACACATCCATCCTGGGTTGTAACTTTAAGATACAGAGTATAGTGACCAGGCTCCTCAATCTCAAAGGTCGGCTCGTAATAGTGGGAAGTCTGAACAGCATTGCCATTGGCATCCAGCACCATCCACTGATAGTCAGCATTTTGCGGTGTCGAGTGATTGGTCATGTGAATAGTCAGAGGCGCACAGCCCTCAACCGCCGTATTCTCATATTCGACGGTAGGACTTTCAAAAACGCCCACATGGATAGAGTCAACACCTGTACAAACCAGCACACCAGTAGTGTCATAGAATGTTGACGTCACAGTCACTGAATAGTCTCCGTCTGTCAAAACCGAAATAGTCTCCGTTTCATCTCCAGTGCTCCAATGGTAAGCAGTGTTAGTATCGGCAGCATTCATCGATGGCTCCAACTGAACAATATCTCCGTGACAGAGGCTAATATCCTGTCCGATGTCAGGATTTGGCGATGGATATACCTCCAACGGAATAATGGTGTCATAGATACAGCCATATTCGTCAATGACACGGTAGGTATACATCAGTGTACCGGAGGTGTCTGGGTTGACGTCGTTTCCATTCGCGCCCGGACCGATAACGTAAGTGGTATCCACCTGTACATCATAAGACCAGTTCTGCGGTAACAGGGAGGGATCCAAGGCCATCTCCCACTCTACTATGTAACCGTTGTCATTGGTCCACAAGTCCTGCACCTGAATATACCAGGCACCGTTAAGTGGGCAGCCCACCATTCCGGCAAATGACTGATTGGGATGATACACTTGGGTCATGTTGGCCACATCGGTGGAATCAATCTTATAGGACGTATTTCCGTCATCCCAATAGGGATTAGGAGTGCTATGTACGTTGCCAGGCTCATAACAGTAACTGTTAGGAGTATTGGCGTACTGATAACCCAAAGTGGTATTGTTAGACCAAACATAATTCCACGGGATTCCCATCGGATTCTGGCTTGCATTACACGTTGCAACCTCTTGTTGACGATTTGCAACGCCTAAATTGGTTCTGAAATAGTGAGTAATGCCACCCCAGCCATCATTCTGATAGTCCGGCACAATGCGGCACACACTGCCATTCGGACAGACGAAGGTAATGCGGATATCCTCGATGGCCGAGTGCTCCATCTTGATGCGGACATACAGGATGTCGTTGGGACTGGTGATGGTGGCATTGGGCGCAAAGGAGGTAAAGTTCACATAGGAACGATAGTAGTAGCCATACGGGGGACAGCTCACGCCGTCGGGCAGGAAGACCGTGTCGGAGACGCCCAGCGAGGTGATCTGCTCGCTACCAACCACGTTCAACTGAACATTTGACACCTGGTCGTAACCACAGCTCAACAATTGCCCGTCACTGGAACAAAACGGATATGGGGAGACAACCTCCGCAATTGGATTTTGAGAGGTTCTCACACGAAATGCAACAGGGATGAGCGAGACGCACTGTGCCTGGTCCTCGGCAGTCACGGAGAGATCGTATCCACGACCAGGAGTGAAATAGTAGTCCACCTCGTTCCCACCTGTCGAATCCAAAGTTTCCAGACCGAAATCCCAGTGGAATGTAGTCGTTGCATCATTCTGATTATAGCTGTAATTGTTGTCTGGATATATACCTTTTACAGCCAAATGGACAGTATCATAAGGGCAGACATCTAAATAGTAATAACCGTCCGTATCTATAGCGGGGATTTGTGAACAAAGGGCACTATCCAACTCCAGATATATACGCTGGCAAGGAGCCACACATGAGGCAAAGATAGTGAAACCGCCGCCCTCAGCCGTAGCATCAGACTTGAAACAGACCGTCACGGCACCCGTTGTGTTCTGAATGGTAGCCGCATAACGAAACGTTCCAGTAGGATCATAATTATTGTTATTGATCTTGTGTAAAACAGGAGAATAAATGTCAATACCGTCATAGAAGATCAGAGTATCTGTAGAATCGATATCGAGCGTCTGGATCTCCACCATCACACTAGCGTTGGAAGGATCGTTTGAGTAAATGGTTAGCGTTTGAAAGGCGTTGGGAGAATAATCACCACTGGTGCCGCCATCGTCATGAATCAAAAAAGAGCAATTGGTGATTACAGACTGACTACCCATCAAAACCTCGCTCTGCGCCCACATGATAGAGGCGCTAAGCATAACCGATAGAAATAGTATAATCTTTCTCATGACTACAAAAAAATCATGGCAAATTAAAAAAAATATGTATATCAAAAACAAAAAAAAACACCAGTAGGAACTGGTGTTAATTTTTTAGGTGTTTTTGCTAAATTATCTTACGATGGTAAGAGAGCCATTGTAGTTGACGGTCTTGGCTTTGCCCTTGTAGTAGAAGCTGAAATAATAGACACCGTCACTCAGGTTTGCACCGTCAAAGACCTGTTGACCAATTTCAACCTGGCCATCGCGGGCGTAGGTGTCATAGTTCTTGGCAGAGTAAACCTTCTTGCCCCAGCGGTCGTAGATATAGAGCTTGTTGGTACGATACTCATCAGGATCTTCCAGGTTGATGTTCGTGTTGAGGTTGCTAATAGCGAAGACATCATTAATACCATCGCCATTTGGCGTGATAACATTCGGGAAGATGAGGTCTTGCTCCACAACCACGGTGTGGGTGATCTCACTAGCACAACCAGCCTCAGTCTCAATATGGAGGGTCACATTATAATCACCCCACTGGGAAAAGACGTGAGTCGGAGCGATGCTAGAAGAATCTATTTCACCATCATCGAAGTCCCAATAGAATGAAGAACCTTCTTGAGTCATAACTGTCTCATCAGAGTAGTTGGTGAAGACCACCTGGCCATCGTTTTCAGACATGAGGGAAATCTCAGGTGTAGCAGCGAACTCGGCAATTGGTTGAGCATTGACACGGATATAGTTCCAACGAATCAGGGAGTCAACGCAACCATCTTGAGTTGTAACTTTCAAGAAGAGAGTATAGTTACCTGGCTCTTCTATTTCGAAGGTAGGACTTATCTGATGAGAACTCATAGCGAGTGCACCATTCTCGTAAAGTACCATCCACTCAAAGTCGGCATTCGTTGGCGTAGATTGGTTATCAATATGGATAGTCAACGGGGCGCACCCCTCCACCTCCGAGTGGTTATAATTTATCTGTGGACTCTCATAGACCCCTATATTCACCGTATCATTTCCTGTGCAGTAAAGAGTGGTTCCTGGGTTTGAGTAGTCTGATGTAACATTCAAAACATACTGTCCATCAGTCAGAACATTTATTGTTTGGGTATTATCACCTGTATTCCACTGATAGGAAGCGTTAGGATCGTCATAATGAGCATCCAAGGTGATCATATCACCATGGCAAATCATGAGATCTTCGCCAAGGTCAGGCATGGGAGACTGGTGCACTTCCAGTGGCATGACGGTATCATATATACAGCCAGCGTCGTCGACAACATAAAGAGTATAGTCAAGGATACCGGCAGTATCGGGCACAATTTCCGTACCGTTTGCACCGGGGCCGTAGAGATAGGTCGTATCAACTACAATCTGGTATGACCAGTCAGCGGGCATCAGGGAAGGATCCAGCGCGATCTCCCAACCACACACATAGCCATTATCAATACTAAATGCATCTACCACTTGGATACTCCATGTGCCGTTCATAGGGCAGCCTATCAAATTGCTGAACGAGCCATCGGGGTGATATACATTGGTCATGGCGACAGTATTGGTAGAGTCAACGATAGTGCTGACATTTTGTCCTCCATTATAGTATGGGTTGAAAATGCTAAGGTTATTGCAACTTTCATACACATGCCCAGCGCCACACGCATACTGGTAGCCTTGGTTGGTTGCGTTAGACCAGCAGTAGTTCCAACATTCGCCCATAGGGCTCTGGTTCGGGTCGCACTTGTTGCTGCCATCTGGTTCGTAGCACAAGCCTAAATATTGATTGCCAGCGCCAGCGCTGCCCTGCCAACCGATTTCCGAGGCGGGAACGATACTGGAACATCCGGATGAACCTCCACTGGCCTTTCTCATGAGGGAGACGAACTGTCCGTTGGGGCAGGTCAATTTAATCCAGATATCGCCAAGATAGGAGTGCTCAATAGAGAGACGGACATAGAGAATATCGTTGGCACTTTGGATCGTAGCGGACGGGGAAAAAGCTGTAAAGGTCACCGGTGAGGTATAGGAACAGCCAGCACCGCAATCCTGGCCATCAGGCAGGAAGATCGTATCTGACACCGCCAAGGTTGTGGCCTGCATACTCTGCACGGTATCCAGCTGAAGATTTGACACCTGGTTATAACCGGCAATCAGGTTCAGCGAGTCGCCGGTACAGGCTGGAGGGAGTGGCACCAAAGCAGATATGGGGTTGGAAGAGGTTCGCACCCTGAAGACTTGGGGAATGAAAGAGGTACATCCCGTACTGTCCTCTATCATCAAAGAGACATCGTAGCCTCTGCCCTCGTCAAAGACATAGTCAAGGGTGGTATATCCCACACTGTCAATTTCTCCCACTCCTAAATCCCAGTGAAAGATAGAGGTCTGGTCGTTTTGATTATAGCTGAAGTTATTGTCGGGATACTCACCGTATGCCACCAAGTGGATATTCTCGCCTGGACAAACAGACACATAGTAGTATCCATCATCCTCCAGCTTCGGATATTTGTTGGACAGAAGCGTGTCAAACATGACGTTGATACGCTGGCAGGGGGCCTCGCACAGGCTCAGCATAGCCCAGCCATCGCCGCCACCGGTAGCATCTGACTTGAAACGCAGCGTCAAGGCACCGGTTTGGTTGGCGATGGTCGCACCATACTTCAGTGTGGGGGAGCTCACCTGGGCCACTAAGGAGTCGTTGAGTTTGGCCAGCAACAGTGAATCGGCAACGACGGGTCCGTCGTAAATATAGAACGTGTCGGACGGATGCACATTGAAACCGTTGAGCTGGATCTCCACTGCAACGGCCGCATGGGAGGGATCGTTGGAGTAGATAGTCACGAAATAATCCTGATTGGCACTATAGTTTCCGTTCAACCCACCGTCATCGTAGATGGTAAGGGCGCAACCCGTATATGTGGTCACAGTGCCTTGCCCCATCGTGACCACCTGAGCAAATGTGGCCATCACAGAGGAAAGCAGGATAAAAAGGGTGAATAATTTTTTCATATTGGGTATAATGGATTATATGGTTTTAACTCTTTAAAAATCAATATGCATACTGTTCCAAATTAGCTTGGAGCACTTCCTCATAACGTTTCTTCGGCGGTACGATGATGTAGTAGCCTTTCGTGCGCAACGGATAGACCGTATGGCGATAGGGATCCTGCTGAAAATCGTACAGATTCGGATTGATGAAACCCGTA
The DNA here is from genome assembly GCA_024686335.1 of Bacteroidales bacterium. Lineage (GTDB taxonomy): Bacteria > Bacteroidota > Bacteroidia > Bacteroidales > WCHB1-69 > F23-D06. The sequence continues at coordinate 74,590 of JAILCI010000025.1, forward strand.
CGGATAATCTCCTCTTCGTTGGTCACCACGCCCGGATGCGCATATTTGTCGGGAGACTGCATCTCTATGTGGTTGTCACCCGGCAACTTGCCTGCGACAACCGCATAGTTTGTCATGTAAAAATTCATCGTGAAAAGCTTGGCGAAATCGTTCGCATACCACTGGTCGATTTGAGCCTGCGTATAGGTTTCCAGCATGTGCGGATTTATTTGAAAATCAGACTTCTGCATTCTCGCTTGACTGAAACCAGCCATACAGAGACACACCATGCAAATCAAAACAAAAACTTTTTTCATATTACAATATTTTTAGAAAGTGCAAAAATAATCTTTTCGGTGAAAAATCCAACAACCTTTTTGGATTAATTTCAACACTCTTATAGACGAAGAAATTTCGGGGAATATTTCAGTGGAGGAGAAAAAAAATGAAGTTATCAGTTTTCAGTTATCAGTTTTCAGTTAGCGGTCAACCTTATTCAGGCATTGACAAACTGTAAACTGTCAACTGTCAACTATCAACTCCCAAAAACTCCCCCTCTTCCATCATCCGCCGCATCACTTCAACCATCTCCTCTTCAGAATAGCGAGAGGCAAGTTTGTCAAGGATATCGCGCAGGGTCAGATTCTGTCGGTATAGTTCCAAAATCTCATTTCGCATCGTCTCTTTTTGATCTTGTTTGGAACGTTTACGATGGGTGATACAGACATCGCAGGAGCCGCATGGGGTGCTCTTAGTCTCTCCGAAATAACTGAGCAGCAATTGACTACGACAAACATGATCGGTGGTAACATACTGGATGACTGCATCCAGACGTTCCTCGGCGCGATGCTTGCGGTCGTCATAGACCTTGGGGTCAAAATAGAGGTGTTTGGAATCAATACGATCTTCCAAGAAAATAATCAAGGGGATCTCGCAATGCGGCTCATAGGAGAGCACTTTCTCGGTTCGCAACTCCTTCAACTGCTCTTCAACCTGCAGAATCGTCATTCCAGAACGTTGAGCCAGAACCTCTTCCTGTATATTCACAAACTGAGTGAAGACGCCGGCATAGGAGCGTAACAACAACTTGACGAATTCCTCTTTTTCGGGATGGAATTTGTAATAATGCATCAGTTCGTCCCCATTCATTCTAAAGTGGATCTGAGAATTCTCACGCAAATGTTCGGAAACAACTACGGCTCCTGTCTTTTCCAAGAGTTTGACAGCATTATAATACTGATTGATATCCATTTTCAGTTCTCGGGCATTCTTGAGAAGAGAAAATGGAAAGGTCAGGTTCTTGCCTTCGCCCATAGGAATCTGGTAATGCAGACAGAGGTGCTCATAGACCTCCCGTACTTTCTCAATGGGCGGGAATGAGAGCGTGAAGTTGCGCTTCAACTGACGGATATCGTACTCATCGTAAAGCAGAATGGCAACTGATGGTTTCAAGTCGCGACCGCCACGTCCTGCCTCCTGAAAGTATGCCTCCAATGTGTCAGGGATATCGAGATGGACCACAAAGCGCACATCGGGCTTGTCGATACCCATACCGAAAGCGTTAGTAGCCACGATAACTCGCGTCTTGCCAGTCATCCAAGCGTCCTGTTTGCGGTCGCGCTCACGTGCCTCCACACCAGCATGGTAATAGTCTGCGGACACTCCATTTTTGCGGAGAAACTCAGCCACCTCCTGCGTTTTGCGGCGGTTACGCACATAGACAACTCCCGTGCCGGGATAACGTTGCATAATGCGCAGCATACGCCCATTCTTATCCGACTCTTTCACGACAAAATAGGTCAGATTATCGCGCTTAAAGCTCTTCTGAAAGAGGTTCTCCTCCTTAAAGGCGAGTCGTAGCTGGATATCCTTGACCACCTCGGGCGTGGCGGTGGCGGTCAGGGCCAACACAGGCACTGTCGGAAAAAATTTGCGTATCTCTGCAATCTGAAGATAAGGCGGGCGGAAGTCGTAGCCCCACTGCGAGATGCAGTGCGCCTCATCAACGGCAATCATGCGGACGGGCATCTTGGGCAGGTTGACCAGAAAGGCCTCCGTGCGCAGTCTTTCCGGAGAAACGTAGAGGAAACGGAACTCGTCATCAAAGAGAGCATTGCTCATCACACCCAGAATCTCCTCGCGGCTCATACCGGAATAGATGGCGGCTGCCTTGATACCGTTGGCCTTCAAGTGGGCCACCTGGTCCTTCATCAGCGAGACCAAGGGAGTGACGACGATGCAGACGCCGCCAAGGGCAAGGGCCGGCACTTGAAAACAGACCGACTTGCCGCCACCCGTGGGCAGCAGCGCCAACGTGTCGCGCCCCTCCAAGACAGAGAGGATTATGTCCTCTTGCAGAGGTCGGAATGATGAATATCCCCAATAGCGCTTCAGGATATCGTGAATCTGTATGCTGCGGTCTGTTTCCATCTAGAGTGCAAAGATACAAAAAGAAAACAGACAGAGGCTTATTTTTATTATTTTTGCCTCCCTATGAACAAGCACTCCGATCCATCGTTGATTTCGCTGGAACAGAAACCTATACGGCATCTTTTTCGCGACTATGCGGTACCTGCCATCTTAGCCACGGCGGCCAGTTCTCTGTACAATATCATCGATCGGATGATCATTGGACAGGGTGTGGGTCCTTTGGCCATCTCGGGTTTGGCTCTAACCTTTCCCGTGATGAACCTGACCGTCGCTTTCGGCACACTCATCGGATCGGGCAGCAGCGCCATCGCATCCATCCGCATTGGTGAGCACAACATCAACAAAGCGGAAAGAGTGTTGGGTAACAGCCTCATACTCACTATTATAATCAGCATCGTCACTAGTATGCTTTTTCTTGCCTTCCTCGACCCCATCCTGCTGTTCTTCAAAGCCAGTCCCGACACCCTACCCTACGCCCGCGACTTCCTGAAGATCATCCTCTATGGCATCCCGATATCAAATCTTTTCTATGGGCTGAACAGCATGATGCGCGCCACCGGGCATCCCAAGAAGGCAATGGTTTCCATCCTGCTGACAGTGGTTCTCAATCTGATATTCGCCCTGCTTTTCATCTTCGGTTTCCACTGGGGCATTCGAGGAGCCGCATGGGCCACCGTCCTAGCACAGGCCGGCGGACTCGTCTGGGTCTTGGCACATTTCCTGAACCCGAAGACAGAAGTCCGGTTCTCTCGCGAGAGCATCTGCGTCGACTGGAAGATAACCAAAGAGGTCTTCGCCATTGGCCTATCACCCTTTCTCATCCACCTTTGCTCATGTGTCGTTACCATCCTTATCAACATGCAGCTCAAGAAATATGGTGACATGGACTACACCACCATTATGATTGACGGCAAGAACGTTGCGGGCGGGGATTTAGCCATTGGTGCTTTCGGTATCATCAACAGCATTGTGGGCTTCATGGTGATGGTCATTTTCGGACTTGCTCATGGTCTGCAACCCATTGCGGGCTACAACTACGGAGCCGGCCGCATCGACAGAGTGCGTGAGGTCTTGGGAATCTGCATCAAATGGGCCAGCATCGTATCAGTCGTCACCTTCCTGCTCTGCATGATCTTCCCCGAGACTATCACAGGCGTCTTCACCAACGACCCTCAAACCACCCAGCTTACCGCTCACGGCTTACGTATTTATGTTGCCATGTTCATGGTGACGGGTTTCCAGATTGTTGTGTCAGTGCTTTTCCAAGCCGTCAACAAAGCGGCAGTCAGCATCCTACTGTCTACCACACGGCAGTTGCTTTTCCTAGTACCCTGTCTGCTTCTGTTACCGACCTTCTTCCACACCGACGGTGTCTGGCTCTCCCAAGCCGTCGCCGACCTGCTGGCAGCGTTGGTCACCGGCGGGACACTGGTCTATCATCTGCGGAAAGGAGTGCTGAAGGGGTGAATGGTTGCTGGTGGCTCGTTCTCGCCGTGCCCTATGGAGCCATGAACCCGATGAAGAACTAAGAAACTAAGAAGTTAAGAAACTAAGAGGGGAATCAGTCCATCTCCCCCAACAACTATTATCTATTATCTATCATCTCTTAACTATTATCTCACCACCGTCACGCTCCCCGTCACGTCTTTCGTCGCCTGTCCCTTGCTCTTGTAGCGGATGAAGACCACATAGACCCCGTCGGGCACGCCCGCGGCGTCCCAGCCCTGCCCCATGCGCTTGGTCATGTACTGCACCGAACCCCAGCGGTCGTAAATAGTCATCTCGAAGCTCTCCACCTCGTCGGGGTAGGCGAACACCGGCAGGAAGAGGTCGTTGAGACCGTCCCCGTCGGGCGTGAAGCTGTTGGGCATCCAGAGCTCCTGGTCGCACGGCTCGTACTCCACCGTGATGTCGTCGCCATGCTCGAAGCACTGGTTGCTGGCAGTCACGGAGTAGGTGCCGGGATGTCTTACCAGATAGGTGGGCTGCGTGCTGCCGTCCTGCCACTCGTAGTCGCAGAAGGGGTTCTCTGCCGACAGCGTGAGGGTCCTGCCCTCGCAGACCGTGGTGTCGGGACCGAGATCGACGGTGAAGTCCATGAGGTAGCCTACGTTGACGGTGTCGGAGGCGCCGAGGCAGTGGTCGGTGATGACGACCCAGTAGGAGCCGTCCTCATAGACGGTGTAGGTGGTGTTGGTGCTCTGGTCCTGCCACACATAGGCGGCGGGGTGCGGCTGGGTGGCGTCCAGGAGGAGGGTGGCCAGCTCGCAGAGGGTGGAGTCGTTGCCGAAGTGCACGGACGACTGGGGGTAGAGGTCGATGGTGAAGAGGTCGCTCTCGGCCCTGCAGCCGAGGTTGGTGACGGTGACGGAGTAGGCGCCCGCGCTGTCGACGGAGAGGGCGGGCCCGGAGGAGCCGTCGCTCCAGAGGTAGGAGAGCACGTTGGGTTGTTCTACGGAGAGGTAGGCCCCGTGGCAGAGGGTGGTGTCGTGGCATACCTCGAGCAGGGGCGGTGGCACGACGACGACGAAGGTGGTGGTGGTGTCGGGGCAGTAGTCGTAGTGCAGCACGAGCTGCGCGGTGAGGGTATCGACGGAGGGCAAGAGGAAGGAGAGTTCTTGCCCCATCCCGACCATGTAGGAAGTGTCCTCATAAATCCATTCAAGTGGAATATTGTCGGGATTGTACTCCACCTTGAGCACAAGCGTGTCGCCCAAGCAGCGATAGACGGTGTCGGAGTCCAACATGCTCAGATTGGAGTGGGCGTAGGGAAAGTCATGAAAATCATAACCCGATGAATTGTGCATGGCATAGGCAAGTCGAAATGTGGGATTTCGTGTGTATCCAATCTCTGAAATGTAGGCGGTGAAACCATGGGGGTTTTCTATGGTAATATAGTCGGGCAGACTGTCGCTATCATACCAGCAAAGTTGAGCTACATAATATTCCCCATTGGTGGCAGGGAAAGTATCGAAGGAACTTGCAGGGATTATATTTCCGTCAAAAAATGTGCTATTCAGTCCGTCGGCATGTACAAAGATGGTAAGATCCACATAAGAAGTATCAATCCAGGGCGCTGAAGAGGAGAAAGTGTTTTTGGTTATCGGATAATCCCAATGGGTTACCATTTTTTCGGTTGGATGATGTAGAGAATAATTAAAATACCATGTGTCGCCTTTGCATAAGTGTATGTCCATCAAGGTGTGCTCAGTATATCGAGCATACGCATATATCACGGAATCGAACAACGGAAAATCATAGTTGTCATGATATAAATAGGTATAATAATCTCCATTGGGATAAGGATATCTGGAAGCCGGCGGAGAATTTCCAACCAATCTTGAGCATAAATAGCTGTTGGCAAATGCCTTGGCCATAAAGTCTCGTCCTTTGAGGATATTAATATCAGGAGGATTTGAAAAGGACGGTGAGTGGGCATAACCTGTAAAAACGGCGATTTGTTTGCAGTTTGTGTAAATAGTGTACTTGTCGGAGGTGTTATGCTCGACGAAGCAGATGTCCCCTCGGTTCAAATGAATGACCTGATCATCTCGGTAAATAATCGTACTGTCCTCGGTGGCCAGAATATAAAAATCGTTAGTCAGAATGTTGCCTATCTTGTCTTTAAATCCCCTAAGAAAATAGTCCTTTGGGAAAAGTGTCAACTTAAAAGGGTGGTGATAAAACGTATGATTACTATATGAAGGGGACTGGACCCATGCTTGAACGTTAACGTCAGTGTGGATATATAAAGAGAATCCTTGCAACTTTGTATAATAAAACCCTCCTGGATTGCTTTGCGGTTGAAAAACCAGTTCTTCCTCTGAAACAGCTATTTTCACAAGAGAATCAGGATAGATGTTGAAAGGAATGTATGTGGAGGAATGTGGATTTTCAACATATCCTGTGCCAGCGGAATGACCGAGTATATAAATGTATGCCGAGTCCACGTTTGCATTGTAGAGATTATTATCCATCAATCGCTTAATGCCGCACGTAACCCAGAACTCTTTCCCTTCATACTGGGCGTGAAGAGAAAGGCCAAAGGCCCATAAGACCATGCAGGTTACGAGCAGGTGTCTCATATCAGTCTAAGATTACGATCTTTTTCACGTCTTGCCCACCCCTCTCATCTACAGCATGAATCAAGAAGACACCGTGCAGACCGGACAGAAAGACTAATTCCTCGTTTTGCGTGGTGCCAACTCCAATCTTTCTTCCCGTCATGTCTGTCACAGAATACGTGACAGTGCCAGTAAAATGCTCACAGTGAAAGCAAGCTCTCCCTTCCATGATGATTTGTGGGCTTGGTTTGGTTATAACTGCCCTATGTTTCAAGTTGCGGTCAGTGTACCAATTTGAGCACACTTCCGGATCATCACACAATATATCAATAGAACATGAATCTATCGTTTCCCCTCCATTAATCGTCCATATGGTATCTATAACAAAACTCTCCTGGATGTTAGTGGGGAGCAAGGTGGGATGATCGTCTGTTTCCCACACTTCCAAAGGAAGATCGCACACGGAACGGGAGATGTCGTAGGTCTCTGTCAAAAAGCTTGTGTTATTGACGATTCCGGGAATGAGGATGGAGGCGCAAGGACTTTGGGAATTCCATACCAGTTTTTCGGCAGTGAGCTTAGAGCCGTAAAAATACTGCCAGGGCCCCGCCATGCTAAACCAGGAGATGGTGGATGCGAAGTTAGCAGCCAGCTGGCCCGTCACCATGTTGGTAAGGGAGTAAGGGTCCACTTGAGACAGAAAATGGGTAATCCCCTCATTGGTGAGCCGTCCCAGGAAGTTTAACCTGTTGTTGTTTTCGTCATACACCATGTCCAATGCCACCAGTTTTTGCATAGGGATGAAAAAGGCACGGCTGTTTGTGTAGTATCGGGATCCGTTCCAGTAGTTGTTGATGCGCGTCATCCAAAGGGCATCGTAATACTCTTCCCGTAGGTCATGATACACCACCAGATTCTCATCGTCAATTTTGGCATGCAGGGCTTGGAATTCGGCGGATGCGTCCGAACAGTTGTTGAATAAGGTGTACGACACATTGTGAATCATGGGGCTGCCACCAGCAAGTGCAGCTGGAATGTCCAAAGAGAAAACATCCACAAAGAGGGCTGGTTTCTGGTTCGGCGCAGTATTTCCGTGTCCGGATGCGATGAAGTATTGGTGTCGTGCATCCCATGAGATGTCTGTATATGTGCGTCCGCTATCAGGTTTCATGATGATAGGGTGAGGTAAAGAAGTAGGATGAAAGGCACACAGACTTCCATTGTCGCACACAAACATGTAAACCTTGGTTTGATTAGCATCGACGCCTTGGCATCCTTTTACAAATGATGAATATCCGTTAATGAATGGAAAAATGTATGCTGTATGATTAGCGTTCATTCCAAATGTGTGATCCACTATATATACAGCCGCTCTTTGCTGACTGGCGCTATCATTGGTTCCAAATAGGACATAATCGTTGTGAAAGTCTTCAAAACCACCCCGTATAGATACAATGTTATCAAAATGGCAAATGTGTTGCCATGGTGAGGTCAATTGCATGTCGGAGGCATTAATCTGTGCGACAGATATCATATAATTCGGGTCAGTCTGGAAAAAATATACCTTTCCGTCACTATGAGCAATGCAAGCAGTGCTGGTAGGGTGTGTTATATACCAATTAGATTGATAATTCCAGTACTGGTTCTGTGCACCCGCACCAAACGCGAGAACGAACAATAAAAAGGAAAGCGCAAAGATTTTTTTCATAACCGTGTTATTTTTATAATTTCGGGGCAAAGATAATAAAAATGTTGAAATGTTGGGGACTCGTTCTCGCCGTGCCCTATGGGGCCATGAACCCGATGAAGAACTAAGAAACTAAGAAGTTAAGAAACTAAGGGAGCTGCTTTGCCATAACCCAACTCTTAACTCTTAACTTTTAACTCTTAACTAAAAAAAGCGGTCCACCTTTGTCGGCAGACCGCTTTTACATATACTGTAGTAACAGGTATTATCCGTTGAATACGGTGTCGAGGCTGACGCCACGCACTTGGGCTACGGAGTAAGCATCGCGCATCTTGGAAAGAGCGTCGATGGTAGCCTTCACCACGCTGTGCGGGTTGGAGGAACCTTTGGACTTAGCCAACACGTTCTTCACGCCCACGCTCTCCAGAACGGCACGCATAGCACCACCGGCGATAACACCGGTACCAGGAGCAGCGGGTTTCATGAATACGGTAGCGCCACTGTACTTACCCTCCTGAGCGTGAGGAATCGTACCTTTGAGGATGGGCACCTGGATGAGGTTCTTCTTGGCATCTTCCGTACCTTTGGAGATGGCCGTGGAGACTTCGCGGGCTTTACCGAGGCCGTAGCCTACGATGCCGTTCTCGTTACCAACCACCATGATGGCGGCGAAACTGAAGATACGACCACCCTTGGTCACTTTAACAACTCTATTGACTGCCACCATTCTCTCTTTGAGCTCGATGTCAGTAGCTTTAACTTTCTTAATATTATTGTTTGCCATACTTCTAATGTTTAAAATTTAAGACCACCTTCGCGGGCTGCGTCTGCCAATGATTTAACTCTACCATGATACAGATAACCGTTACGGTCGAATACAACCTCGTTGATACCGGCTGCGAGAGCACGTTGAGCGATCTCTTTGCCTACGAGAGCTGATTTCTCACATTTGGTCACCTTCTGGTCGGCGATACCGGCCAACTTGGAGGATGCGGAAGCCAATGTCACACCTGCCTGATCATCAATCAACTGCACATAAATGTCGCGGTTGCTTCTGAAAACTGACAGTCTCGGACGGGCAGCCGTACCACTGACGATACGACGAATGCGGTTTTTAATACGCTTTCTTCTATATTCTTTTCTATTGTAAGCCATAATAACAAATTTAAAAGATTATTTTTCTGCTGACTTGCCAGCTTTCTTTCTAACATACTCGCCTTCGAAACGAATACCTTTACCTTTGTAAGGTTCAGGTTTTCTGTAGGAGCGAACTTTCGTAGCGACCTGACCAAGGAGTTGTTTGTCGATAGAGCTCAGGATGATGATAGGGCTCTTACCTTTCTCATTGATGGTCTGAACGGTAATCTCCTTCGGGAAATCGAACAGGATGTTGTGGGAGTAACCCAAACCGAGATCCAGTTGATGATCACCCTTAGCTTCAGCCTTGTAACCAACGCCGATAACTTCGAGTTTCTTCTGGAAACCTTGAGAAACGCCAGCCACCATGTTGTTCAACAGTGCGCGATAGAGACCGTGCATGGATTTGTCGCGTTTGTTGTCGCTAGGACGGGTAAGATGGAGGTGACCGTCTTCAATATTGAGGGAGATGCGGGGATCCACATATTGGGTCAATTCGCCCTTAGGTCCCTTAACAGTGACGATGTTAGATTTTTCGTCTCTTTTAATTTCAACCCCTGCGGGGATAGCAATTTGCAATTTTCCTATTCTTGACATAACGATTCCTCCTATTAGCTAATGTAACAAACAACTTCACCGCCGACGTTTTGAGCCTTAGCTTCCTTGTCGGTCATCATACCGTGAGAAGTGGAGATGATGGCGATGCCGAGGCCGTTGAGAACGGAGGGCATTTCCTTCACGCCGACATACTTACGGAGACCAGGACGGCTGGCGCGCTCGAGGGTAGAGATGGCGGATTGTTTAGTTTGGGGATGATACTTCAAAGCGATCTTGATCATCTTCGGGTGTACGTCATCCTCGAATTTATAGTTCAAAATATAACCTTTTTCGAAGAGTATCTTGGTGATAGCTCTCTTCTCGTTGGAGGCGGGGATCTCCACCACCTTATGATTAGCGCGGATAGCGTTTCTCAAACGAGTCAAATAATCTGATATTGGATCGGTATTCATAATCTTATTTTCTCTTTAAGTGAATAATTACCAACTAGCTTTCTTTACACCGGGGATGAGACCCTTCATTGCCATCTCGCGGAAGTTGATACGGGAGAGACCGAACTGGCGGATATAGCCTTTCGGACGACCGGTCAATTTGCAGCGGTTGTGCAAACGGATAGGATTGGAGTTGGGCGGTAATTTCTGAAGTGCGATATCGGCAGCTCTTTTAGCATCATAATCGGAGCCGTTCATGATCTTCTTCAGTTCTGCGCGCTTTGCGCTATATTTAGCAACTAATTTTGCTCTTTTTATCTCTCTAGCTTTTAAAGATTCTTTTGCCATAATAAACTATTTCTGATTTTTAAAGGGTAAACCAAATTCTTTTAACAAGGCTAAACACTCTTTATCATTCTGTGCGGTCGTCACGAAAGTGATGTCCATACCGTTTATTTTGACAACCTTGTCGATATCGATTTCGGGGAAAATAATCTGTTCGGGAATACCGAGGGTATAGTTGCCTCTGCCGTCGAAACCCTTATCGCTGATACCACGGAAGTCGCGGATACGAGGGATAGATACGGAGACCAGACGGTCGAGGAATTCATACATACGGTCGCCATGAAGGGTCACGCGAACACCAATCTGCATACCTTTTCTCAACTTGAAGTTGGAGATATCCTTCTTAGACTTGGTGGGGACAGCCTTCTGACCAGCGATCATTGTCATCTCTTGCACACCGGCGTCGATGATTTTCTTATCTGCAATACCGAATTTGCCGAGACCTTGGTTGAGGCAAATCTTGGTGATGCGGGGAACACGCATAACGGATTTGAAACCGAACTGTTCCTTGAGGGCGGGAAGCACCTCATTCATATATTTCTCTTTATATCTTGGTGTGTACATTACTTGATCTCCTCTCCAGATTTTTTAGAATATCTAACTAATTTACCTTTGTCGTTCATACGTCTGCCCACACGGGTAGCGTTTCCTTTTGCGTCCACGAGCATCAGATTTGAAATGTGGATGGGAGCTTCTTTCTTAATAATGCCACCGTTAGGGTTCTTGGCGTTGGGTTTCGTAGCCTTTGAAATCAAGTTGAAACCTTCAACGAGGGCTGTGTTCTTTTCCGGAAACACCTCAAGTACCTTGCCCTGATGATCTTTACCCTTGTCATCACCGGCAATGATTCTTACGATGTCGCCTTTCTTAATTTTCAATTTCATTGTTCTTGCTTTTTTAATGTTTACCAATTGGTCTTTGTCAATTGTATCTTTATTGATTATTTACCATTATAATACTTCCGGTGCCAAAGACACGATCTTCATGTATTGCTTCTCACGCAATTCACGAGCCACAGGTCCGAAGATACGGGTACCGCGCAACTCGTCAGCGGCGGTCAACAGCACAACAGCGTTGTCGTCGAAGCGGATGTAGGAACCATCACTTCTGCGGACGGGTTTCTTTGTGCGGACCACAACGGCCTTAGAGACGGTACCGGCCTTTACCTGACCGGAGGGAATGGCGCTCTTAATGGCGACAACGATCTTGTCACCCACGCTAGCATAACGTTTCTTAGTGCCACCCAATACGCGGATACAGAGGACTTCCTTTGCGCCGCTATTATCTGCAACTGCTAATCTTGATTCTTGTTGTATCATAACTATTTAGCTCTTTCTATGATTTCTACTAAACGCCAGCACTTGTTTTTGCTCAAGGGTCTGGTTTCCATAATTCTAACTCTATCACCGATATGGCACTCATTCTTCTCATCGTGAGCCATAAACTTGGTTGAACGTTTCAGGAACTTTCCGTAGATCGGGTGCTTCATCTTACGTTCCACCTTAATTACGATAGACTTATCCATTTTGTCGCTTACAACGACACCTTCTCTCACTTTTCTATTATTTCTTTCCATAACTGTCGGTGATTATTTGTTATTTAATTCACGTTGACGCAACTCAGTATGCAATCTAGCGATAGTTCTGCGCTGGTCTCTGATTGTATGAGGATTTTCCAATGGAGAAATGGCGTGATTGAGTCTCATTTTTACCAAGTTCTCTTTCTCTACGGCTAATCTTTCTTTAACTTCTGCCGTGGTAAGTTCTCTAATAACTGACTGTTTCATAACGCTTAAATTTCTGCTGAATAATCTCTTCTTACAATAAATTTAGTGTGCACAGGTAATTTCTGGGCTCCGAGACGCATAGCTTCGCGAGCGACTTCCAATGGAATACCGTCGGCTTCGAAGAGGATGCGGCCTGGGCTAACACGTGCTGCCCAAGACTCGGGAGTACCTTTACCTTTACCCATACGAACACCCAAACCCTTAGCGGTTACAGGACGATCGGGGAATATGCGGATCCAAAGCTGACCCTCACGCTTCATCTCACGGGTGATAGCCTGACGGGCTGCTTCTATTTGGCGGGCGCTGACCCAGCACTGGTCAAGCGTCTTGAGGGCGAATGAGCCGAAGGAAATCTCCGCACCACGTTTGGTGATGGATTTCATTCTGCCTTTCTGCGGCCTTCTGTATCTAGTTTTTTTCGGTTGTAACATTGCTTTTAATGTTTAGTATTATTTATTATTTATGACCGGCATCTTGGCGTCGGTACTAGTTATTATTTCTGTTGTTGTTACGGGGAGCACCGCCTTTGCGGTTGCCACCTCTGAACATACGTCTTTGAGGTCCCTTGTTGTCCTTGCCTGCATCTTGGATGGCGAAGAGATCACGCTTGCCGTAAACGATCTCACGGCAGATCCATACCTTCACACCAATGCAACCATAGGTGGTGTTAGCCTCTACCAACGCGTAGTCGATATCTGCTCTCAATGTGTGCAACGGGATACGTCCCTCTTTGAAATGCTCAACACGGGCCATTTCAGCTCCGCCCAGACGGCCGGAAGCCGTAACTTTGATACCCTGTGCCTGCGCACGCATGGTGGAGGAAACAGCTGTCTTGATGGCTTTCTTGTATGCAACACGACCCTCAATCTGACGGGCGATGTTCTGTGCCACTAACTGTGCATCCAGATCCGGACGCTTAACTTCCACGATGTTGATCTGAATCTCTTTGCCCGTGAGGACCTTCAATTCTTCTCTCAGTTTGTCCACTTCGGAACCTTTTTGACCGATAATAAGGCCCGGACGAGCGGTGCTGATAGTCACGGTGACTACCTTTAATGTTCTTTCAATGTAAATTTTGGAGATACCGGCTTTGGAAAACTTAACGTTGAGGTATCTTCTAATTTTGTCGTCTTCGACAATCTTACTGGCGAAATTTTTGCCGCCATACCAATTAGAATCCCAACCTCTGACAATACCCAGGCGAATGCCTACCGGATTTACTTTCTGACCCATACTAAAATTATTTTTGTGATTCTTCTATATTATTATTGTTATTTTCCGCATTTCTATCGGCAATCACAAGCGTGACATGATTGGAACGCTTTCTGATACGGTTGGCACGGCCCTGAGGAGCAGTACGGATACGCTTCAACATACGACCACCGTCAACCATGATTGTCTTTACATACAAGTCAGCATCCTCTAATCTGGCACCTTCGTTCTTAACTTGCCAGTTAGCAACTGCAGACTTTAATAATTTCAAAAGTTTCTCAGCAGACTCTCTGCGGCTGTACTTAAGTACGCTCATTGCATAGTCTACATTCTTGCCACGAATCACATTTGCCATGATTCTGGTCTTGCGCGGTGAGGTCGGATTATCAACTAATCGAGCCATATACACCGTTTTCATTGCTTCTTTACGCGCATTAGCGGCTAATTTCTTGTTTGCACTCATTGTTTTATTAATCTTTATTTTACTTTTATTTACCTTAAAATCAACGGATTACGGACCGTCGCGCCTTTGATAATCCATACATTATCAAATTGGCGGCAAAAGTAACATTTTTTTTTATACAAACAATTGTTTATAAATATTTTTTTTTGAGGCTCTTAGGTGGATAACTTACCAACTTCATCCGCACACCCGAAATTGACCATTAGCCATTGGCTACTAGCCACTTAAATTGAATAACAGCCAAAAGCGGTCAGCTAACGGCTAAAATTCATAAATAATAAGAGAGGTATATACATGATAGCATAACAAAGATGATTGCAAAGTCAAAAAAAAGGACTTTTAACCCCAACATGATTTACCGAGGCATCAGCCTATAGAGCACGCGGGTGGGTAGGCCGACATGCGGTGCGGACGCGGTGTGAATAGTTTGCCACCGCTGTCAGAGGGCGGACAGAGCGGGCGGGATTCATGTCGGCTTGATCTTTTGGCAACTTTTCTATCAGTGAAAAGTTGAAGAATTATATTTATGGAGGTTACCTGCCACGAAGCCTTTGTCTCCCTCAAAAAAAGTCTATTAGCAACATACCTGGGCACACACGGTGCCATCAGGCATATGGTCCTTTAAAAATAATGGGAAAAATTATCGCAATTGCCACTCCGTGAGCGACATGTCCTCGTCTTCCAGGATGGCGACGTAGTTGAGATAGCGGCTGGCGGGAATCCTCCCCTCCTCTACCGCCTTCAAAACCTCACACCCAGGCTCCTGGATGTGCAGGCAGTTACTGAACTTGCACTGATGCTGTATCTCCCGTATCTCCGGGAAGTAGTCGCGCACCTCCTCTTTGCTATATCTGATCAACCCGAACTCCTTGATGCCAGGCGTATCCATCAGATATCCTCCCGCAAAAGGAAACATCTCGGCAAAGGTCGTGGTGTGCTTTCCTTTATGGTGCTGCTGGGAGATCTCCCCCACCCTCAAATCCAGCGAGGGCTCCACCGCATTGACAAGCGCCGACTTGCCCGTGCCGGAATGTCCGCTGAACAGGGCGACCTTCCCTTCCAGTCGGCCCCGCAACTCTTCGATACCCAGTCCCGTGACCACAGAGGTGCAGAGCGTCTCGTAGCCGATGCCACGATACGTCGCGCCCCACGCCTCCACCTCAGCCAACTCTTCATCATTATACAAATCCATCTTGTTGAAGACGAGGCATACCGGGATTCTAAAGCTCTCGGCAGCCACGAGGAAACGGTCGATGAAACCCAGCGAAGTGCGGGGCTCCTTCAATGTGACAACCAAGTATACAATATTTATATTAGAGGCGATCAGATGACTGACCTTGGAGAGGTTGGTGGACTTGCGCTCGATATAGTTGCGGCGCGGGGCTATCTTGGTAATAGTCCCCGTGCCGTCTTTTTCCATCTCGAACGTCACGGTGTCGCCCACCACAACGGGGTTGGTGTACTTGATGCCATGGGTGCGGAACTTGCCCCGGATGCGGCAGGTGTAGACCTCACCGTCGGCACAGCGCACATCATACCAGCTGCCCGTCGATTTAACCACCAATCCTTCCATTAGCGATAGTCGTTTTGCAGTTTTTCACGGACCTCCCTGTCAATCTGCAGGTACTCGTCCACACTCTGCGGTACGCAATAGGTTGCCGACTCCACAGTCCTGCGGATGATCTCGGCAATCTCTAAGAACTTGATGCGCCCTTGCAGAAACCATGCAACCGCCACCTCATTGGCAGCGTTCATCACGCACGGCAAGTTGCCGCCCTTCTTGGAACACTCGTAGGCGATGCCCAAACACGGGAAGACTTCTAGGTCTGGCTTTTCGAAGGTCAGACTCGGATAGTCGGCAAAAGAGAGCCGCGGCTGCTTGTTCGACTGACGGAAGGGATAGGTAAGCGCATATTGAATCGGAAGCTTCATGGACGGGATGCCCAGCTGAGCCTTCACGGAGCCGTCGGTGAACTGCACCATGGAGTGGATGACCGACTGCGGGTGCACTACCACCTCAATCTTCTCCAACGGCACGTTGAAGAGCCACTTGGCCTCGATGACCTCGAGACCTTTGTTCATAAGGGTAGCACTGTCGATGGTAATCTTGGGCCCCATGCTCCAGTTGGGATGTTTGAGGGCCTGCTGCACCGTAACCTCCGCCAGATCCTCTCTGCGACGACCGCGGAACGGACCGCCGGAAGCGGTGATGAGCAATTTCTCAATCTCATTATACTGTTCTCCAGCGAGACACTGGAAGATGGCGGAATGCTCGGAATCGACAGGTAGCAACGGCACTCTGTTCTCAGCGGCCCTGCGGGTCATCAACTCACCGGCGACAACCAACGTCTCCTTGTTAGCCAGAGCAATCTGCTTGCCAGCCTCGATAGCGTGCCACACGGGACGCAGGCCGGCAACACCGACGATGCAGGAGAGCACCATATCGACGCACTCCATCTCGCAGACATCACACAGCGATTGCTCGCCACAGAAGACTTTGATGTCCTCATCTTGCAAAGCATCCTTCACCTTACGCCAGGCAGCCTCCTGGACCACCACGACAATATTAGGCTTGTAGGTCCGCGCCTGCTGGATGAGTAGGTCGGCACTGCTGTTGGCCGCAATGACCTCCAGCTGTAACAAATCGGAATGCTCCGCGATGACCTCCAAAGACTGAACGCCCATGGAACCGGTCGAGCCCAAGAGCGCAATCCGTCTCTTATGTTCCGAAGCGTCCATTAGGCCTGTTGCTTCTTGTCGATCTCAACACAAAGGCTCTCGAAGACCTTCTCGATGGTCTGCATGCCATCCACCTGAACGAGTTTGCCTTGTGCTTTATAATAGTCTACCAACGGCATAGTCTGGTTGAAGAAGTTCTGTACACGCACTTTGATAGCCTCAGGAGTATCATCGGCACGGTTTTCCAGCTGGGCACGTTTGAGGATACGACGCTCAACCTCCTCCATCTCGACATGGAGATAGAGCACCATGTCGATATCCATCATGTCGAAGAAGGACTTGTCGTCCATCATCTCAGCCTGAGGAATAGTGCGAGGCACGCCGTCAAAGATAAAGCCCTTGCTGTCGGGATGATTCAGGATGTGATTCTTCAACATACCGAGAGTGATATCATCAGGACAGAGGTCACCACGGTTGATGATCTCCTTGGCCTTGATGCCAAGCGGAGTATTGTGAGACATCTCATAGCGGAAAAGATCTCCTGTTGAGACGTGATCGAAACCATATTTTTCTGTCAAAAGTTTTGCCTGTGTGCCTTTACCGCTGCCGGGGGCACCGAAAAGAATTATGTTCATTATTATATTATTTAAAAATTACTTTCCCATGTTGGTATTCCGTTGGGATGTATCGAATACATCCTTTTTCTCTCCTTCCCTCACTTTCTCGTAGGGATGTATGCGATACATCCTCTTTCTCTCCTTCCCTCACTTTCTTGTAGGGATGTATGCGATACATCCCTACACCATTTTCAATTGATATATGTCGGGCAATTGGCGTCCATAACCATCGTAGTCGAGACCGCGGCCGATGACGAACTTGTTGGGGATGGAAAAACCCACATAATGGACGGGCAGATCCAGTTTGTAAGCCTCGGGTTTGAGCGTCATCGTGGCGATGCGCACATCCTTGGCACCCGCCTCGTGAAGCATGTCCCACAAATACTGATAAGTGCGGCCAGTATCTACGATGTCCTCCACGATGAGGACGCGCTTGCCACGTACATCATCGTTAAGACCGATAAGTTGGTTGATCTTCTGAGTAGACTCTATACCTTGATAAGAGGAGATCTTCACACAGGTGATACGTGCATTGATGTCCAGATGCTTAAGTAAGTCAACTGCAAAGACAATAGCACCATTAAGGGTAATCAGAATCAAGGGCGGCTCCTCGGCATAATCGTGGTTGATTTGGGCAGCCACATGAGCAACAGCCGCATTGATATCCTCGTCAAGGATATATTTTACAAATGTCTTATCCAGAATAGTAACTTCCTCTTTCATAATCAGTTATTTTTTATATCTAAGAGCTTGCTGTTGGAATTCTTCAGCTTTGGCAGTGTCTCCTTTTTCCAAATAAGCATCATGAAGGCCCATACATATATTGTATAGTTCCTCTTTTTCGTATGCAAATGACTTAGCCTTGGTAAACAGAGTGATAGCCTTATCATAGTTCTTTTCCTGGAGATGAGCGCCACCGAGTAGGATGTAGATGTTGGCATTCTGCGGATATAGCTCCAAGAGTTCTTTTTCAAAAGGAATCAGACGTGGCCATTGATCCAGAGCAGCGATGGCGGCCACATACTGGTTCACAAAGTCCGTCATCAGTGTCGGATCAAGTTTAAAAGCATATTCCAACGTATCGGCGCCCTTCTGAAGATTTTTCTCATAGAGATAGATGTTGCCCAGATAGGCAAACATGTCGGCATTGTCTCGAACGGAACGCAGTTGTTCCACCATCAATTTCTCAGCGTCGGCAGCTACCTGTGCGTTGTCGAAGGTGGTCAGATAGCCAGTCAGTTTGGAGCGCTTGTCGGTCCATGGAATCTTGGAATTCTGGCAAGCCAATGTCAGGAATTTCAGTGCTTGGGGCTGGTCTTTCTTCTCAAGCCAATAGGCGAAAAGATAGCTGAGCATCTCCGGATGGGAGGCGTCCAACTCGGCAGCCTTGGAGAAATAGGGAATTGCCTTGTCCATCATGTCGTTACTGGCGTAGATGGCAGCGGCTTTGGTATAGTAGTCGGCGTTGTTGGGATACATTTTGATGAGCTTGTCGTACTCGCCCACAGCCTCATCCACCTTGTCCATAGCCAGATAGACCTGCACCTTGTACTGTGTAACTTCGTCTTGGTAACCGACAAGCTCTTCCAGACGATCATAGACCTGCAACATCTTGTCGTAGCGCTGCATCTCATAGTAGCAACCCGCCAGTGCCATCAGATAGTATTCGTTGTTATTCTTCGTCTTGCACACCTGCTCCCAGATTTTTGCAGCTGTAGCATACTCCTGAATCTCCTGATAGTATTGAGCCATATCGACCTTATACCAAACATTCTTCTTGTCGAGTTTGGAGGCTGACTGAAGATGGACAATAGCGGATTCATAGTCCTTCTTGTCGGCATCGATCTTAGCCAGCATATAGTGGGAAGGATCGTGCTTAGGGTTGTCGAGCAGGATACCGTTGAAGACTTTGAGAGCCTCGTTGGTATTGCCAGTGTAATAGGCTTTGAGGCCGTCAGTATAGGAGACGGAGATCTTTCGGGCGCTCACCGATGCTGCATCAGTGGCGGCCACATTGCGCTGTTTCTTGGTCTGTGCCTGCAAGTTTGGAACGAGCAGCGCAACCATCAGGATCATATAGAGCAGTGACTTCCTCATAGTTTATTTCTTTCCGCTGTGGCCAAAACCGCCGGCACCGCGCTCCGTCTCGGAGAGTTCTTCAACGCTGGCGACGGGTTGCCATTGTATCTGCTGGTATTGGGCGATCACCATCTGGGCGATGCGGTCGCCGTGCTGGATCTGGAAGGGGGTGTCCGACAGGTTGATCAGGATGACCATCACCTCTCCGCGGTAGTCGGGATCGATGGTGCCGGGGCTGTTGAGAACGGTGATGCCGTGTTTGATGGCGAGACCGCTGCGCGGGCGCACCTGGGCCTCATAGCCCTCGGGCAGTTCCATAAAGAGACCAGTGGGGATCAGCTTCCGCTCGCCGGGTGCCAAGGTCACGGGCTCTTTCAGGTTGGCCCGCAGGTCAACGCCGGCGGCGGTAGCGCTCTCATACGTCGGCAGCGCATTGTCCGACGCGTTATATATTTTACATGTTTGCATAAGCCTATTGACAATTAGGCCGCAAAAATACATCAAAAAGTTGAAACAAGCGCACCTGAGGGAAAAATAATGCAGGAAGCAGGATTAATCTTTCACACAGCGGACAGAATAACCACTAGTAGGATCCTCGTGTATAACCCAAACAGGATCAGGCCGGCCACACACCAACCCAAAGAAGTTGTTTTCTGTAGCAGTCCAGAAGTAGGTATTGTATCCAAAGGCCATCGGAGTGCCATTATAACAATAACCAGCCGGATAGGCGTTGAAACCGCTGGCATTATTCAAACTTTGGTCATTGCCTGGAGAACAAGGATAGGATGTGGCATCCCATCCAACAGTTGATGACATGGACTTTGCAAAATAGTGAAGCTCATCGATGTAGCAAGCATAGCGGGATTGGGCATCCATATAGTGCCAAAACACAATCCACTCTTCTTGGCTTGGCAGATGCCAGCCGTCAGGACAAATGCCTTGCACTCCAGAGGGCACGGCATTTGAAGAAGAGGCTCCGCCCATCGCGGCGGGCCAGTTGTACAGATAACCGTAAACGTGGACTTGGTTATCATCGTTGTTAGGAGCATAACGGCATGGAAAAATCGAGCTGGATCCATAGTTAGGGATCATATCCCCATTCGGGAGCCTCGTCACTCGCAGGTTCTCCCGCATCCAGCACTGATCGCCGATGTGCACCGTGTTATAGACATTGCCGTCGATGTCGGTCACCGTGGGTGAGCCCGGACAGGGACTGCCGTCCGCAATAAAGACCAGCTGCACCGTCTCGTCCGCCATCTGCTGGCGCGTCACCGTCTGGCTCCGCTGCCCGGAGGCGTAGCCCGAGTAGCGCATCTCGTCGCCCAGCTGGAACGGCCGCGCCGGCGCCAGCTTCAGCATCCCCGGAACATTGTCCGCCGCGCCCGCATAGACAATCCCGTCACCGG
>JAILCI010000034.1 GCA_024686335.1 Bacteroidales bacterium
TGCGCTCATTGTGGAAAGGACATAAGCCTTTGTAGTTCGCACCGCTCTTCCTCAGCGTCACGAACTCCGATACCACATCCACAATATTCGCAGCATCAATAATCCTGTCAACCGTTGCCCTGTCGATCATTTCGTATGCAAAGATACGATATTTTTTCTTATCAGTATTTGTATTGTTGAAAAAAAACATTATTTTTGCATACAAAATACTAACATTTGTAATACGCTTTTTATGCGACTCTAATTATTATATTATGATGAAAAGGATACTTACACTGATGGTGTTGGGGGTTATAGTGGCCATCAGCACTGTGGCTAAGGCCAGTGAGCTGGCACCTTATGTCACAAGCATAGATTTATATGGTTCATCTAACGACTGGAGTGAGCCTATTGGGCATTTCGAGAAAGACGGCGACGGCGTGTGGCATCTCAATGACGTCGAGATTAACGACGTCACCACCTTCAAGCTGAAACTTCACATCAATAATCCGCAAGGACAAGAGAGTGATGTGTGGTTCGGCATCAAAAACGGTGACGACCAGACGCTGAAAAGCGCATCACCTGGTACCATTGTAGAATGCAGTAGCGCAAGTAATGCTCCCAATTTCCGTATCGGCCATCCAGGTAAGTTCTCCTTCACCTTGAATGACGATGACATCAACAGTGCCCGGTTCCATTTTGAGGGAGAATTCAAAGAGAACCGCTTTATCACGGGAGAGTTCAATAACTGGGGTGAGACTAGGTTCACTGCTTGGGTTGGCGAATACACGCTCATAATCGATCCTTTTGACTCGCCCCCTATGAGCGGCCAGTTCCTCATTATTGATCAGGATTACAATTACCTGGGTGGAATAACTAACGGAGAGTACTACACCATCACTGAGGATAATCCGAATGTCGAACTTGCTACAGAAGCTCAAGACAAGAAAAATCTCTACCTCGCAAACGATGGCTACTACTCATTCACCATTGATGAAAATGACATGCTCACAATAGATAATTGGCCTGAGGAAGTGGTCACCGTCAGCATCGTTGGCTCAACCGTCTCTGGCTGGGATATGTCTAACGCGAGAATCATCCCACTCACGCTCGACCAGTCAACAGGCAACTACATCAGCGAGCCAACGGGCATCCTTGCAGGTTTCGACTGCCAACTGCTCAAGCACAGCAGCTTTAACAGCGTTGGAGACACTTGGTATGGTGGCTCATCGGACAATTTCACCATAGAGATTCCTGAAGGCACATCAGATATTCCTCTGAAATCATCATTAGGCGCTGATTTCTGCTTTACCGACAATGGAATATTCACCTTCACACTGTCACACGACTTCAGCACGCTGAATATCAGCGGCTCCTACAATGTCGAGAATCAGTATTTTCTGATCGGCGATTTCAACAACTGGAAACAGGATGAAAAAGTAGCTTTTGTTGCCCAAGACGGTGTATTGACTCTCACCCAGGAAATGGTGGGCGAGTTCCTTATTCTGGATATTTATGGCAACCTGCTGGGCGGAGCAACTAACGACAACCGCTACGTGCTTCACGAGGGTTGGCCCAGCGTGCAGCTGACCACCGACAACAAAAAGAACCTCTACGTGGCTAATGTAGGCGAATACACGCTCACCATACAAAATGGAACACTCACCGTTACCAGTTTCCCCACCGATGACTACTACATATGTGGTGACTTTAACGATTGGGTGTCCGAGCCGATGACCAAGAACGCAGATGGCACCTACAGCATTGTGATGACCATTGGTGAAGACAACCAATTTAAGTTCCGTGACCATCAAGGAAATTGGTATGGTGGCAATACCCAGGGGAATGGCGATACCTACCTGATTCACAGTGAATGGTGCACTGATGTGCCACTGACCAAAGGCGACTCTGGCTCCAACTTCATCATCAACACCACAGGAAGCTACAAGTTTATCCTTGCCGGTAATGATGATGCCTTGAAGCTCACTGTCGTGGGACTTGGAGACATAACCCTTGCCGAAGCTTTAGAGGGCATTTCTGGCAACATTTCAGATCACCTCTATGTGGCATCCGTATACCAGAACAAGGTGTATGTAACAAACGGCACCGACTGGCTGCGTCTCGAAGGCGTGTTCAATGCCGATGACCTATCCGAGGGCTACTGTGTCGAGCTCACCGACCCTATTCCCGATGGCCTCAGTGGCAAAGACACACAACCCACCTTCACTATCGATAATTGGCTCTCATATAGCTCAGATGACCCGCAAGTGCCTGTCATTGTCAATTATTCGCTTGCTGAGCCTTTCCACCCAATGCCCAAGCCCTGTCAAGTGGTGAACCTCGAGGGCTGGTTCTTCCATCAAGACGACACGAGCGTGCTTTGTGCATACAACGACCAGAGTGGCAATTACAATCCGTCTATCGAACTTTCTAATACTGATGACATGGAAGAGGGCAGGATGTACAACATCAAGGCTGCTATCACTCTTAGAGAGCCTTGGCAGAATATTGCCCCTCGCATCATGCCATCAGATTCCAACGCTATCGAAAATCTGGTAGCTGAAGTTATCGAATTCAAAGCCAAGGAATTGCCTATTGCCACTGGCATCATCAACACCAACGATGCTGCCACAGTTGTCAGCGTGAAATACGTAAACACTGCAGGACAGGTAAGCCTCAAACCGTTTAAGGGTGTCAACATCGTCGTAACCACACATTCCGATGGCAACATTACTACGGTGAAAGAGGTTCACTAAACCGCCCCTCGTTGTAACCAAGGAGCCGGCAACAAAATGTTGTCGGCTCTCTTTTTAGACTATTCAACGGTTATCCAGATTGATTCACCCTTTTCCTGGGCTTCCATGATCTTCTTTATCAACCGTCCCTCCCAAAGGCCATTTCTTTTAGTTTTTTGCGCTTACCTCGTTAGGAAGCGCCGTAATATTATCTGTATTTCCGTACATATATTAATTGATTTTTTTCGACTGCAAAGGTACTAAGTTATCAAGGTGATAAAGAAAAACAATATATCATAAACTAATCGCGTATGTAACATGGGCCGAAAATGCTGTTGCAAATCACCGCGGACTTTTGGTCGCAACAACACTTAACGCGCTTATAATCTGCCAAATACGTTAAATAGCAATGCAACAAATGTGTTCATTGTCTTTGGGAAAAGACTGTTCAGTTTTGCGATGCTCGCACTACTCTATGGTAGGAGAGTCCATCTCAGTGTCGTCTTCCAAATCGCTGCATTTGTCAAAGAAATTGAGGAGCAAATCGAGTAATCTATTCATCAAGTCGTCGAAATCTTTCTTTGTTCCTTTCGTTTTGATGACAACAATAGTGCCTAAAAACAGACGTATAAAATCTGACGTCAGTCGAAGATTCTTCCGTTTTTTATAACCCATGCGGTCTATTTTACTTTCCTCCGTGCACCATTTGTGTTCAAGAAGGAAAGTGTGAATGGTCTCATATATCTCCTTTCTCAGATTATATAACTCTATTATTTTCATAC
>JAILCI010000043.1 GCA_024686335.1 Bacteroidales bacterium
AACGTCATAGTCCGCTTTGCCAAAATGCACAGGGCACAGACGTCATCAACCAAAATAGCATTGAAAATGCGTCATCAAATGACTACAATAAAACAACAAAATTAATTGACAAGCGGTCAACCTTATTCAGGCATTGACAAACTGTCAACTATCAACTATCAACTATCAACTATCATTTCCCCTCTTTCTTCAAAATAATGAGGACGGTGTAAATCAAAATCTTGACATCCATCTGAAGCGACATGTTCTCAATGTAGAGAAGGTCCCATCGGAGGCGTTCAATCATCTCATCCACATTTTCGGCATAACCGTATTTAACCTCGCCCCAAGAGGTGATGCCGGGCTTAATATCGAGCAATAGGGTATAGTAGGGGGCTCTTTCGGTGATTTTTTCGATGTAGTATTGGCGCTCGGGGCGCGGACCGACGAGCGACATGTCGTTACGCAATACGTTGAAAAACTGCGGAGTCTCATCAAGACGGTACTGGCGCATGAAACGGCCGATCTTGGTGATGCGGTTGTCCTCTTTGGAGGAGAGCATAGGACCGGACTTTTCCGCATCTACGTACATAGAACGGAACTTGATGATATTGAAGGGTTTGCCATGCAATCCAATACGTTCCTGTTTGTAGAAAATCGGTCCTGGAGAGGAGCATTTTACTGCGATGGCAAGCACAATGTAAAGCGGCAGAAGTAATATCATGGCGATCAATGACATGACGATGTCGAAACCTCTCTTGATGACGCTTTGCCAAACAGTCAGGTACTTGGGAGAGATGGTCATGAAAGGCTCGCTGAGTACGTGGGCGGTTCTGACAGAGCCCATGAGCAAGTCCTGAGTGCCAGGCAACAGCGTCATGGTAATCTGATGTTGCGTGTGTGCCACGGTGATGATATGGCTGATGTGTTTACGCTGTCCGTTGTGCAGTGCAATGATAATCTCGTCAATGGGGTTGGCAGTGATGATTTCCGACAGTGATGCGAGTGTGCCTAAGCAGGGGATTTTGCCTGCCAACTTGTCCTCGCTCTCTTCATCAATTTTAACGTAGCCAATGATGTTGCTTCCAGAACGCGGTTTCTGCTTCATCACTCTTTCAAAGGTCTGCAACGCGATGTCGTCACTTCCCGTGATAATGGCTGGGAAGGTTATGATGCCGTTGTGAATCTTCCGATTTATATTGGTGGTTATGCAGAGTCGCGGTATGTAGGTCAGCAGGAATTGACTTATGAAAAGACAGAAGAAGTATTTGATGTAGTCGTGGGGTGTGTGGATGATGTCATCAAGGATGAAGGCAAAGAAGAAAATCAGCGTACCGATGAAGGTGATGCTGATAGTGGTAATCAACTCGTCGAGACGGGATTTCTTATAGATTTTGCTGTAATAATCCGAGAGGGCGTGTAGAACAACCCAGTAAATAGGACAGGCAATGAGGCCAAGAGCGAATTTGTAATCTTGTGCCATGGCCGTGCGAATGGCAGCGGCATCAGCACCTTCGCCTACAATCTTACGGAAGATGTAGATACATATCCAAGCAAGTGCGGCGGCTAATACGTCTATTAAAATGTAAGTAAGTCTCAGTCTTCTCTTGTTCATATCGTCTTATGCCCGTGGAATGCAAACAACTTTGATGTCATCAATATAGTAGTGGGTATCACTGCTCGGATTGGCAGTGCCTGTAAGCACTAGGTTGATTGTGCTTGTGTTGGCCCCCGTGTAATAATTGTTTTGAATGGTTGTTCCAAGGTTGAAGTAGATAGTCTTCCATTCTCCTTTGGATGCATAGATACCACCCAACTGGTGAACCTCGTTAGGACGATATGCCGTGGATATCTTAGCGCCGATTTCCAGATTGTTTTCGGTTTTATAAGTGACCTCCAGGAAAACGTAGTAGTTGAGCGCAGGAACTACAAAAGAGGAGGATGTGACATCGAAGCTTTGATTGGTGCCGTTCAGGACGATCTCACCAACGGTACGACCGTCTAATGTGGTAGGCGTGAAGGTAAGTCTGCTGTTGGCCGTATCGGTAGGGGAGAAGGGCGAAGTGTTCGCAAAGGTCTCAAAGAATGGAAAAGATGCGTAGGGACTATAGATGTAGGAGAGTGGATTCTCGGAAACGTTGTAAGTCTCTCCTCGTTTGAGCAGGACTTTCTGCCGCAGAATGTTGATGAAAGGATATCCGACCACAGTGTTGTCCATGCCAGTCATACGGAATGAAGGAAGAACTACCAATGATACGGAATCACCTTCTGTGATGTCCAAAACCGGCACTTTGCAAGGCACCTGCCAACAGCCCAGGTTCTTGTTGTTGACGTAGATGTTGCAATGGGTGAAGTTGTGCTTCGTCAGTGCTGACAACTGGTCTTCGTCGAATGTAAGTCCGTGTGTCTCATTGAAATTGGAGACGTCAACACAGTTGTTGATGTCTTCGTAGGTGACATAAATGTATGCGGGAGTGAAATCGGTGTGATCGCAGCCAGTGAAGGCTATAAGCATTGCGATGAGTATCCCAAAGAGGTAATTTCTTTTCTTCATACAGGAATGGTTTGGACACGAGTATAACGTAGTTCTTTTCATATTATTGTTATATGATGTTTTTTTTATTTTTGCCGCCGTTTAAAAAATGTAGATGAAAAACTCAACATACGGATATATAGCCATTTCTATATCGATGATCTTTTGGGGAGCAAGCTTTGTGTGGACCAAAATGCTTTTGAATGCTAACTTTCCGGTCTTCACCATTGTCTTCTTCCGATTATTGATAGCATCCATCGTTTTTGTCACGATTTTCAAAATCCAAGGTAAATTGCAGAAGGTCAAGAAGGAGGATCGTAAACTATTCCTCCTCCTGGCATTATTTGAACCTTTTCTCTACTTTGTGGGCGAAGATTTTGGTCTCAAGTATTCCAGTGCCTCTTTTGCGGCGGTCATCATCGCGCTGATACCAATTGTGGTGGCAATTACGATGCATTTCGTGGATGGCGAGAAGTTGCGAATTAACCTTCTTTTTGGTGCAATTGTCTCTATTATAGGTATTTGTATTATGACATTCTCGGGAGATGGACAACTGGAATTTACCGTCAAAGGTCTGTTGCTTCTCTGTCTGGCCCTGCTTTCTGCCTGTGGCTATAGCGTCCTGCTGTCACGACTGCTGGCTCGCAACTACAGTCCTATCTCCATCACCACCTATCAGAACTTCATCTCCATTTTCTTCTATCTTCCTTTTGTGCTGATATTTGACTTAAAATATTGGCCTGCCATACAGCTGACTGCAGAATCGGTCTTCGCGCTCTGTTGTCTCGCTATCCTCTGCTCTGCCGGCGCCTACATGCTCTACTCCTATGCCGCCAAGCAAATTGGCATCACCAAGCTCTCTGTCTTCACCAATGCCATCCCTATCGTGACTATTCTCTTTGCTGCCGCCCTTGGTCAGGAGACCTTTACGGCGCAGAAGTTTTTGGGTATCGTAATCGTAGTTCTCGGTGTGATCTGGAGCCAGACATCTTCCCGACGCGAGGCACAATTGGCCAAGAAGAACTAGGTAGGACGGCCTGTTATAGAGATCTGACTTTTTTCAGTCACTCAGTTTTTCCATTCCTATTATTTTGGAAAAATATGTATCTTTGCCGCCGCTTTAAACAAAAAAAGTAACATTATGGAAAATCCAACACTGGAACAGAAAGTTCGCTCTATCATCACTCAGATTCGCCCTTATCTTCAACAAGATGGTGGTGACATCGAATTTATTGAGCTAACCCCCGACAACGTGGTCAAGGTGAAACTGCAGGGTGCCTGCGGTACCTGTCCGCACGCCAAGATGACACTCAAAAATGGCGTGGAGCAGACCCTCAAACAGTATCTGCCTGAGGTGGACCACGTGGAGGATATCATTCTCGGATTCTAACAATTCTAAACTTAAACATCTAAACACCAACATTATGGGATTGAAATGCGGCATCGTCGGTTTGACAAACTCTGGTAAGACAACTATGTTCAACTGCATATCCAACACAAAGGCTGCGGTGACAGAGTTCGCGTACAGTACCAACAAGTCCAACATCGGCGTCTGCGCCGTGCCTGACGAGCGTCTGACGCACATCAACACCTTCATCAAGGCTGACAAGCTGGTCTTTGCCAATTTGGACCTGGTGGACATCCCTGGTCTGGCCAAGGGTGCGAGCACGGGTGCCGGTATCGGCAACAGTTTCCTCGCAGATGTGCGCTTATGTGATGCCCTTATCCATGTGTTGCGCTGTTTCGACAATCCGGCCCTGCCTCACGAGGAGGGTTCTGTGGATCCTGTCCGCGATATCGAGATTGTGGATTTCGAGTTGCAGGTCAAGGACTTGGAACAGGTGGAGCGCAAGATTGCCAAGGTGGAGAAGGCTGCTAAGGTCGGCGACAAGACGGCTAAGCATGATCTCGAGGTGTTGTTGAAATACAAGGCGCATCTGGAGGGTTTCCAGAATGTGCGTACTCTGGAGGTTACTCCCGACGAGCATAATGTGGTGGCTGATATGATGCTGCTCACCGAGAAACCCGTGATGTTCGTCTGTAATGTGAATGACGATGATGCAGCCACAGGAAATGCCTATTCCGAGGCTGTGAAGAAATATGTGGAGGAGAATGGTGGTACCATGTTGGTTATCGCTGCAAAGATAGAGTCGGAAATTGCCGAGCTGGAAAGCGAAGAGGACCGCAAGGCCTTCTTGGAAGATGTTGGTCTGACAGAGCCCGGCGTCAACAAGGTGATACGCGCAGCATACAAGATGTTGGATTTGATTTCCTTCTTTACCGTTGGTGGAAAAGAGAACCGTGCATGGACTATCCATCGCGGCATGTTAGCCCCGCAGGCAGCTGGCGTCATCCATAGCGACCTTGAGCGCGGCTTTATCCGTGCCGAAGTCATCAAATACGATGACCTTGCCGCTCTCGGCTCTGAACTGAAATGTAAAGAGGCCGGTAAACTATATGTAGAAGGTAAAAACTACGAAGTGCAGGATGGAGATATCCTTCACATTCGCTTTAATGTTTAAAGACTAAGAAACTAAGAAGTTAAAAACTAAGGGTCCAAAAACTGTTAACTGGCAACTGAAAACTCTTAACTTTTAACTTGCATTGCGGTAGTAGCTCAGTTGGTAGAGCGGCGGCTTCCCAAGCCGCAGGTCGCGGGTTCGAACCCCGTCTACCGCTCACTCCCTAACAGGAAAAGAGGTCGGAAACCAGTGGATTCCAACCTCTTTTTTTATGTCTTGGAAGGGGCTGCAAACGCCTGCTGTACAAGGGATTTGCATAGCTCAAAACAAACTCCGGCAAACACCT